>NZ_CP097462.1:2580000-2874800 GCF_023559245.1 Sphingomonas sp. KRR8 | reverse complement strand
CGTGGCTGGTCGCCTCGCGCCAATAGTCGTGTGTCCCGGCGCTGTGCCGTTCGATAATGGCAAACGATATAATCGCGGATCCCTTCGAAGCGGCGGGCAATGGCGGAGTTGAAGCCGTCGCGATCCTGCGTGTCCCACGTGGCGACAAAGCCTTCGACCGTGGCGAGGACGATGTGGAGCGCGGTGGCTTCGAGCGGCTCGAGAAAGCCCTGGGAGAGGCCGACGGCGAGGCAGTTGCGAACCCAGCTGCGGGCCGTGCGGCCGCAGCGCATGGACAGGTGGCGGACCTCGACGTCGGGGGCGAGCCCGCAATGCTCGCGCAATTCGGCGGCGGCGGCATCGGGATTGATGAAGCGAGAGGAATAGACGTAGCCGTTGCCCGCCCGGTTGGTCAGTGGAATGTGCCAGATCCACCCGGCGCTCTTGGCGGTGGAGGTGGTCTGGGCCTTGGCTCCGCCAGCCGGGAGCGGCGTCGGCGTGACCACCGCGCGGTCGTTGAACAGATTGTCGGCGAAGCTGACGTGCGGCTCTTTCAGCGCGCCTTCGGTGATCGTCGCGCGGAAGCCGCTGGCGTCGAGGAACAGATCGGCTTCGAAGCGCCGCCCATCGTCGGCGAGGAGGGCGGCCACGTCGCCCACTTCGGTCAGTTCGACTTGCGCGATAGTGGCCGAGGCGTGGGTGACGCCGCGCGCAACGGCGATGTCGCGCAGAGTGGCGCCAACCAGGTGGGCGTCGAAGTGGTAGCCGTACCCGACCCTGAACGGGAAGTTGGCCGGAGCGAGCGGCGCTCGACCTTCGGCGGCGATGCGGCTGGCAAGGAAGAAGGCGTCGGGATGGCCCGGCGTGTCACGGCCGCTGCGCCGGGCATGCGCCGAGTAGAAGAATTTGGGCTCAGTGAAGCGGTCCACCTCCGTCGGGAAGGGGTGGAAATAATGGTCGAAGCCGGGCTTGTCCGACCAGCCGCGGAACTCGATGCCCGCCTTGTAGGTGGCGTTGCAACGGGGCATCCATTCGGCCTCGGGCACGCCGATCTTGTCGAAGAAGGCCTTGAGCTGCGGGGTCGAGCCTTCGCCGACGCCGATGATGCCGATGGCGGGACTTTCGATCAGGGTGATCGCCGTCCCCTCCCCGCCCCACTCGTGCTGAAGCAGGTTGGCGGCCATCCAGCCGGCGGTGCCGCCGCCGAGGATGACGATCCGGCGCGGCGCCGGGCGGCGGCTCACTTCTTCCAGTCCGCCAGCAGCCAGCCCCACATCTCCGGCAGGCGCGCGGCCCAGGCGTTCTCTTCATGCGCGGCGCCCTGGAAGACGCGGCTGCGGAACTCGGCGTCGGTCCAGCCGAGCTGCCTGAGGTCGGCGTCAACCGCGGTCTGGTAGGGCGCGTAGTTGGAATCGAGGGTCTCGGTGCCGTGGTCCATCCACAGCTTGCGGCCGCGCGGCGCCCCCATGCGGGTGGTGAGCCAGGCCGCCCAGTCGCGCTTGACGATGTCAGCAAGCTCGGGCCGGGCCTTGATCGTGTCGGGATCGACCAGCGGAATGTGGGTGGAGACCGCGGCGGCCTTGCCGAACACGTCGGGACGCTCACCGAGCAGGTAGATGCTGATGAGGCCGCCCATGCTGCTGCCGGTGGTGGCCGTGTATTTGGCTTGCGGGCGGGTGCGGTAGGTGCGGTCGATCAGCGGCTTCAATTCATCGGCGAGGAAGGCGACATAGCCGTCGCCCTGGAGCGGGCCGACCTTGGCTGCGATGCCCCTGGCGAAGACCGGATCGGCGACCTTGTCGGGGAAATAGCGCTGGTAGCGCCGGGGTCCCGGATGATCGATGCCGACGATGATGAAGGGCGCGACCTTGTGCGCAGCAATCAGGCCGAGCGCGGCCTTGTCGGCGGCCCAGACCTTGTTGAAGTTGGACCGCTTGGGGAAGAACAGGTTCTGCGCGTCGTGCATGTAGACGACGGGGTAGCGGCGGGCTTTGTCGCGGTCGTAGCCGGGCGGAAGCCAGGTCACGGTGTGGATAGGGCCGAACGCTCTGGAGGGTACGTCCGTCTCGACGAAGCGGCCGGTGTCGGGCGCGGCGAGCGCTGGGACGGCGAGGAGCAGCGCCCACAGGGTCAGGAGGAGCCGACGGATCATCGGCCGAGCCTCACGAAGCGGATCGCGAAGCCGCCGCCCGGAGCGATACGGATCGGCATGGTGTCGGCGGCGGTGACGGTGCGGCGTTCGATGACGATTTCCCTTGGATTGGTGCGGAAGTCGGCGGCATCGCCGTCGCGATAGATCTCGGCGCGATACTTCTTGCCCGCCTCGAGGAAGGAGAGCGGAAGGGTGAGGCGACGCTCCGTCTCGTCGGTGATGCCGCCCATGAACCAAGTCGGCTGGCCCCGCTCTTTCCGCGCGAAGACGGCATATTCGCCGACCTTGCCATCGATCATGCGGGTGTCGTCCCAGTCGACCGCCACGTCCTTGATGAACTGGAAGGGGCCGGGGTTGGCCTGGTAATTCTCTGGCAGGTCGGCGGCCATCTGAACGGGCGAGGCGATCACCACATAATAAGCCAGCTGGCGGGCGAGCGTGGATGGAATGGCGGTGTCGCCCTTGCCCTTGAGGCTGAGGATGCCTGGCGTGAAATCGAACGGCCCGCCGAGCATGCGGGTGAAGATCATCGCCGTGTCGTAGCTGGGCGGGTTCTTGGGCACCCCCCAGGCGTTATATTCCATCCCGCGCTGGCCTTCGCGACTGACCCAATTGGGGTAGGTCCGGCGAAGGCCCGTGTCCTTGATCGGCTCATGCGCGTCGATGGCGATGTGGCGCTTGGCGGCTTCGGTGACGACCAGCAGGTGATGGCGGCTCATGATCTGGCCTTCGTGCCATTCGAAGCTGATCCGCCCATCGGGCAGCCGCGCCTGAACGCCGCCGGCGTCCGCGACATAGCCGGTCTTCACCGTATCCTCGCCATAACGCTTGGCGAAGTCGAGGGCGGCGGGGAAGCTGCGCCTCGTAATTGGCGATGTTGGCACTGGTTTCGTGATGGCCGATGAGGTGAACGCCCTTGGCGAGACCGTAGCGGCTGACCTCTGCAATATCGAAGTCGGCGGTCGGCTCGGCGAAGCGGAAGTCGCCGCCGGTGGCGAACCAGTCGCCATCCCAGCCCTCGTTCCAGCCTTCGACCAGCAGGCCGGTGAAGCCGTTGGCCGCGGCAACGTCGATCATCTTCTTGGCGTAGGCCGTGGTTGCGCCATGCTTGGGGCCGGTAGCCCAGGTCTGGTGATCAACATGCATCCCCCACCAGATGCCCATGTACTTGCGGGGTTTGACCCAGCTGACGTCGCCCAGCTTATTGGGCTCGTTCAGGTTCAGGAATTCGGCATTGGCGGCGTAGAGCGAGGGCGCGTCGGCGGTGATCAGGATTACCCGCCACGGAGTCTCGAACGGCGTGTCGCGGACCACGGCGGGGCCGCTCGACGAGGGGGTGAGCATCGCCTTGAGCTGCCGGCCCTGAACCCGGCCAATGTTCATTCCCGCATAGTCGATCAGCGCCGCTTCGTGGATGGCGAGGTGAAGGCCGCTCTTCGTCACCATGGTGAAGGGCGTCTGCGCCTGACCGATGCCGTCGATGGGCGTGTGGTTGTAGAGCTGTTCCTCGCGGTTGCTTTCAAACGCCGGGGACCACCAGGCATCGCCCGGTTCGGCGATGTGGAACTGGGTCAGCTCTTCGGTGATACGCGCGGTCTTGAGATTGGGCTGGCTCGGCAGCTCATAGCGGAAGGCAACCGCGTCGTTGAACAGGCGAACACGGACGCGGAGGAGGCGGCGGAGCTTGTCCTTCTCCTGGAAGGTGGCGGCCAGTTCGTTGTGATGGTCGCGGACGGTGCGCCATTCGCCCCACGGCTGCTGCCAGCTCTCGTCCTTGCTGCCCTTTTCGGCGGAGACGAAGGTGAAGTTGCGCAGCATCTGCGGCGCGTCAGCGACGAGGAAACCGAGGTGACTTTCGGTGATCACCGGCTGGTCGCCGCGGGTGACCTGGTATCCGATCCGGCCTTCGCCGTTGAGCACCAGCTGGAGCTTGATGCGGCCGTCGGGCGAGCTTGCCTCGGCAACGGAGGCGTTCACGACGTGATCCTGCGCAACTTGCGCGGCAGCGGGAACGGCGAACAGGAGCGCAACCAGCGCCAGCCAAGACTTCATCGGATTTCCTCGATCAGGGCGGCGTATGGGCCGAGCGCGTCGGCCAGCACCGGGCCGGTTTCGATCATCGCGCCATCGTGGCGGCGGAGCGGGACCTCGTCCGGCGACAGGTTGAAGGTGCAGCGGAGACGCTGGCCGTCGTGGACCCGCTCGAAACACAAGGTTCGATCGTCGGCGGTGATGGGCACGAACTCACCCCAGCGCAGCGCGGGCGAACCGTTGCGGAGCGCGAGAACACTGCGGGTGAAGGCGAGCATGCTGGCGGGATCGCCGTTCTGCCGGTCAACCGCAAGCCCGGCATGGTCGGGACCGAGCGGAAGCCAGGGCTCGCCAGTCGAGAAGCCATTCGCGTCATTCGCTTCGGCCCGCCACGGCATGGGCGTGCGCGCGCCGTCCCGGCTGAGTGTCTGCGGCCAGTTGGCGATCGCTTCGGGATCGCGCAGCCGCTCAAACGGGACGTCGACCTGGGTCAGGCCAAGCTCCTCCCCCTGGTAGAGGATGATGGTGCCGCGCAGGGAGGCGAGCAGCAGCATCTTCAGCCGCGTGAACTGGTCGCGGTGGTCGGGTGCGACCCAGCGCGACACGGCGCGAGGCGCGTCGTGGTTCTCGAAGGCCCAGCTGGGCCAGCCCGTGTCGGGCGCGGCCGGCCAGGCGGCGGCCGTGGCGGCGACGAGGCCGGGAGTGAGCGCGGGGGCGTAGAGGAAGTCGAACCCGTAGGCACTGTGCAGCCGGTCATCGCCGACGGTATATTCGTGCATCTCCGCCGCGGCGCGCTCGCCGCCAACCTCCGCCAGGGCGAAGCGGTCGCCATAGCTGTCGATCAGGTCGCGCAGCCGCTCGATGAAGCCGATCAGCGCCGGGTGCGACTGGTTGTGGATGTGCTGCTGGAAATCGAACGGACGAGTGCGCTTGGCCGGATTGGGAACCGGCGGATTATCGGTGAGCGCCGGGTCGTGCATCGCGAAGTTGATCGCGTCGAAGCGGAAGCCGTCGACGCCGCGGTCGAGCCAGAAGCGGGTGACGTCCAGCAACGCCTGCTGAACCTCCGGCAGGTGGCAATTGAGCTGCGGCTGCTCCTTGAGGAAGCTGTGGTGATAATATTGCTCGCGACGAGCATCCCAGGTCCACGATGGTCCGCCGAACACCGACTGCCAGTTGTTGGGGGGCGAGCCATCGGCCTTGGCATCGGCCCAGACGTACCAGTCGGCCTTGGGATTGGTGCGGCTGGAGCGGCTTTCCCGGAACCAGGGATGCTCGTCGCTGCTGTGCGAATAGACCTGGTCGATGATGACCTTCAGGCCCAGCTGGTGCGCCCGGGCAAGCAGTGCGTCGAAGTCGGCGAGACTTCCGAACAGCGGATCGACGGCGCGGTAATCGGCGACGTCATAGCCATAGTCCTTCATCGGCGAGGTGAAGAAGGGCGAAATCCAGATGCAGTCGACGCCGAGGCTGGCGACATGGTCGAGGTGGGCGGTGATGCCCTTCAAGTCCCCTACCCCGTCGCCGTTCGTATCGGCGAAGCTGCGCGGGTAGATCTGATAGATGGACGCGCCCTTCCACCAAGGCTCGGCAGCCTTTGTCGCCACCTTGGGCGCGGCGAGGTCAGCGGTTCGCATGGCAGATCGCAAAGCCGAGCGCCGGCAGGGTGATGCGCGCGCTGCCCGGCGCCTGGACGGCAGCGGGGCACTCGCCGGCGAGCTTAGTGAAGCCGCGCGTGGCGGTATCAAGCGCGACATTCCGGGTGATCGGCTGGTTCGCAGTGTTGACGAGGACGAGCACCTCGTCGTTGCCCGCCACGCGCGAGAAAGCGAGCAGGCCGGGCTTGTCCTCGGTCGCGCGAACGACGGTGACGCCCCGGCGCAGCGCCGGCTCCGAGGTGCGGATGGCGCTGAGCTGCGCGATCAGGCGATAGAGCGGGTGATCCGGCAGGAAGTTCTCCTGTGCGGTGCTGCGGTTCGAGCCGAGCAGCTTGTCCTCATTGTAGGTCGCGACCTTGGAGGCGAACAGCGGCTGGCGTGAGTCCTGGTCGCCGCCCTTGCCGACAAAGCCCTGTTCATCGCCGTAGTAGATGGTCGGAACGCCGCGGGCGGTGAGCATCAGGACGTGGCCCAGCATCACGCGCTTGAGCAGCTCGGCGTCGCTTGCCTGCGGCAGGGCGCGCTTGATGAACATGGCGAAGCGGCCGGCATCGTGATTGCCGATGAAGGTCGGCAATTGCTGCGCGCTGACGGGGCCGCCGTCGTAGAGGATGTCTTCCGCGAAGAAGTCGCGCCAGGCCTCGGTCCCGGCGGCTCCGGAGAGGGTCTTCACCGCTGTCACCCCGAATGCGAAATCGAGCACGGCGGGGAGCTTGTCGTCGCGGGTGTAGCGGGCGAGGCGCCCGGGCTCGCCACGGTCGTCGGCCACTTCGCCGAAGATGTGAAAGTTGGGAATGCCACGGGCCTTCGCGCGGGCAATCATGGCCGGCACGAACTGCCGCCAGAACTCCGGATTCACATGGCGGGCGGTGTCGATGCGGAACCCGTCGATGTCATAGCGGTCGATCCACGCGCCATAGATGTCGATGAACCCGGCGACCACGCGCGGGTGCTCGGTCATCAGGTCGTCGAGCCCGACGAAATCGCCAAGCCGCGAGGACTCGCCGGTGAAGGTCGAATTGCCGCGATTGTGATAGTAGATGGGGTCGTTCAGCCAGGCCGGAACCTTGACGTTCTTCTCGGCGGCGGGGACTTCGACCGTGTAGGCGTAGTTGGGGTCGGTCAGGCGCGCAAAATTGGCGGCGCTGCCGTCCTCTGTGCCAGCGAAACCGGAATTGATGGCGGCACCGGAAGGTCCGCCGCGGCGCTGGTATGGAAAGTCAGCGACGCTTCGGTACGGGCATTCCTGCTTGCCCTGGCATTCCTTGAACTGGATCACGTCCGCCGTGTGGTTGGCGATGATGTCCATGTAGACCTTCATGCCCCGTGCGTGAGCGGCGGCGACCAGCTCGGCGAAGTCCTGATTGGTACCGAGGTGCGGGTCGACCCGGGTGAAGTCAGTGATCCAGTAACCGTGATAGCCCGCGCTCTCCTGGCCGGGACCGCCCTGCACTGGCTTGTTCTGGAAGATCGGGCCGACCCAGATGGCGGTGACGCCCATGCCCTTTATGTAGTCGAGCCGCCGGATCAATCCCTTGAGGTCCCCGCCTTCGTAAAAGCCCTTGGCGGACGGGTCGAAGCCGGTGTGCAGGCGGTCGCCCTTGAGCCCGCCACGGTCGTTCCGCGGATCGGCGTTGTCGAACCGGTCGGGCAGCAGGAAATAGATGATCTCATCCTGCGGCAGCCGCGCGCGATAGTCGGCGGCGGCGGGCGCGGCAGGCTGTGCCGCCTGGACACCCGTGGCGAGGAGAGCGGCGGCGGCGGCAAGAAGCGCGCGAAGGATCAAGAGGTCGTCTCCGATGTGGTGCCGAGCATCGCCTTGATGAAAGCGCCGTGCGGCGGAAGGGCTTGCGCCTTGACCCGAGCCGACTTGGCGATGCTGCCGAGAAAGGGGCCGATATCCTCGCCGGGCACGTTATCGGCGAGCGGGGACCAGCCCGACGGTTCGATGCCCTGCCCCAGCATCACCTGGCCCCAACTGTCGTCAAGGAAGAGGTCGTCGGCTTCGCGCATGACCAGGCCGGACTGGCGGAACAGCGCGATCTTCTCGGCCAGCGAGTCCGGGATGGCCATCGCTCGGCAGTGATCCCAGAAGGGCTCTCCGTGGCGTCCGTTGGCGACATAATGGAGGACGAGGAAATCGCGGATCTGCTGCCACTCGACGTTGGTCAGGCGGTTGAACATGGCGCGCGGGGTAGCAAGGTCGGAAAAGTCGTTCGGAAGCAGGTTGAGCAGGCGGCCAAGGCCTGACTGGACGAGGTGGATACTGGTGGACTCCAGCGGCTCCATGAAGCCGGCGGAGAGGCCGAGCGCGACACAATTGTGCGCCCATGGCTGGCGGCGGTGCCCGGTCGTGAAGCGGATCGGGCGCGGGTCGCCGAGCGCCTTGCCCTCGAGGTTGGCGAGCAGGAGGTCGGCGGCGTCGTCCTGGCCCATGAAGGCGGAGCAGAAGACGTGGCCGTTTCCGGTACGAGACTGCAGCGGAATGCGCCATTGCCAGCCGGCAGGCCGCGCGATCGACTGGGTGTAGGGACGCAATGTGGCGCCGTTCTCGCACGGCACGGCCAGAGCGCTGTCGCAGGGAAGCCAGTGCGACCAATCGTCGAACTCGACCGCGAGCGACTTGCCGAGCAGCAGGCTGACGAAGCCGGTGCAGTCGATGAACAGGTCGCCCGGGACGGTCCGCTCGTCGCTGATGCGGAGGGCATTGATGTCGCCGGTCTCGCCGTTACGGACGACCTCTTCGATCTTGCCTTCGACACGGGTGACGCCGCGTTCCTCGGCGTAGCGGCGGAGCAGCTTGGCCAGCAGGCTGGCGTCGAAATGGTAGGCGTAGGGGAGCGGTTCGGCCCGGTCGTTAGCCTGCGATAGCGAGAAGCCGCCAGAGCGCGCGGCCTGCACGTTGGCGCTGTAGGCGCCGAAGTCCTCCACTTGGCCAAGCGCCCTGCCGCGCAGCCACAGCTGTCGGAAGGGGATGAGGCCGACGCCGCGTCCGGTGGAGCCGAAGGAATGAATGTAGCTGTGCGCCGGATCGCGCCAGCCGACAAATTCGATCCCAAGCTTGAAGGAGGCGTTGGTTTCGCGAACGAACTCGGCCTGGTCGAGACCGAGGCCGACCAACAGATTGTGGATCTGCGGAATGGTGGCTTCGCCGACCCCGACCGTACCGATGGCGTCGGATTCGACCAGCGTGATCGAGCAGGCGTCACCAAGGAAGCGCGCGAAGGTCGCGGCCGCCATCCAGCCGGCCGTTCCCCCGCCGGCAATCACGATCTCGGCAGGTTTACGCACCGGCAAGTCCTCCAGCGTTCGACGGTCCCGGCCCGAGGATAGGCCGGGACCGTCGCTTAGCCATCAGAACTTGTACGTGAAACCGGCCAGGAACCGGCGCCCGTAGGTCTGATACTTGAGCCAGGCGTTGGGAACGGCAAGGCCGTTGATTTGCGCCAGGGTCGCCTGCCGCTCGTCCGTCAGGTTCTGGCCCTGCAGATAGAGCGAAAGGCCGTGCAGGCTCGAGTTCGCCGGGAAGTCATAGCCGACCTGCGCGTCATAGACGGTCTCCGCCAGCACCGCCTGACGATCGAGGCCACCGCTGAACAGCGAGAAGTCGCCCAGGAAGCTCGAGCGATAACGCATCGAGCCGCGGAGGTTGAAGCCGTACCGCTCATAGAAAGCGGTAAGGCTGCCGACCCACTTCGAGTAGCCCGGAATGGCCTGCTCCTGCCCAGCTGCGTTCATCGCCTTGGTCTTGGAATAACCAAGGCCGCCGGTGATGCCGAAGCCTTCCAGCGCCGGGGTGAAGACGTCGAACGGCAAGGTCGCCGCCAGCTCCGCACCCGCGATGTGACCACCCTTGGTGTTCACCGGGCCGCTGAACACGCCGATCGGCGAGCTCGGCACCAGACCCGGCGGCTTGGGGAAGCCCGAATAGTCGAAGTTGGTGACGTTGGCGCTCGGATCGATGTAGTCGATCAGGTGCTTGTAATAGAGCTGCAGGGCGACATAGCCCTTGGTCGCGAAATACTTCTCGAACGAGAGGTCAACCGCAGCGGCCTTGTAGGGGCGAAGCAGCGGGTTGCCGCCGCCGCCGGTGTAGATCGGCGGGTTGTAGGCCGGATTGTAGCTGAAACCGACGATGTTGTTCATGTCAGGCAGGCGCGGACGCATCATCTGCTCGGACGCCGCGAAGCGCACGACCAAGCCATCGGCCGAACGGAAGTTTAGGTTGAGGCTCGGCAGGACCATCCAGAAGCTGTTCTTGATGGTCGGGTTGATCGCGCCCTGCGAGGTGATTCCGGTGTGGATCGCCTGAACACCCAGGTTGCCGGTCAGCGTGTTGCCGTTGCCCAGGTCATGGTCGAAGTTCGCCATGGCGTAGGGCGACCAGACGTTCTCGCTGATGTTGTACGCCTGCGAGTTGCCGAAAGTGTTGGCGTTGTAGACCAGGATGCCGCCAGGCACGAGCGTGCGCGGATCGTAGGACAGGATCGGGCCAAAGCCGCGATCGAGCTGCACCGGGGTCAGCAGCAGGTTGCTTGGGATAGCGATCGAGCTGGCGCCATTGGGCGGCGACAAGACCGCTTCCTGCTGCGTCAGGTTCTTCTTGCGATAGGTGTGATCGACGCCGACCTTGATCGACCGGACGAAGCCGCCGATGTCCTGTTCGACCTCAGCGCGTGCTTCCTTGAGGTCGTCGCGGCTGCGGCGGATCTTGTCGTAGCCGGCCTGGATCGGGCTTCCGGACCACCCCTCCACGTCGGTCAGCACCAGCGCGGGGTTAGCGCCGTTGAAGCTGCTGGTGAACAGAAGGGCGTTATTGTCGGTGACGGTGTAGCCGAAGGTGCCGCCGTAGCTGGAGACGGGTAGCGGGTTGCCGGCCTGGTCCGTGGTCGGCAGGTTGCGGCCAAGACCGGCGGTAGTCTCAAGCCGGTCCTGATTACGGTCGGTGCGCGACCAGCTCAGGTCGATGAAGGCGCGGGTGCCGTGGAAATTGTCCCACTTGAGGTTGCCGGCCAGCGCATAGGTGTTGTTCTTGTTGTCGGTGGCGTAGTTCTCGATGAGCGGACGGCCTGTCCAGGTCGCCGAGGTGACGAGGCCGCCGGCGCCCGCCGCGCCGCCGCCAAGCGGCGTCGACTGGAAGCTGGTGACGGTCGATCCGCAGCACAGGATCGGCATCTCGAAGCCCTTCTGGTCGAGCTTCTCGTTGAAGTGCGAGTAGAAGCCGTCGACGGTCAGGGTGAGGTTGTCGGTGAACTTGGCCTGCACCGTGCCGTTAAGACCAAGGCGCTTCAGCCGCGAGGCTTCCGACCAGGTCTTGACGCCGCTGATGCCATAGTTGTTGCCGCCGTAACCGCCATACCCCCAGGCGTTCCAGTCGTGGGTTTGGTAAGGCTCGTCCGAGTAGGCCGCCGACAGCGCCACGCCGAGACGGTCCTGGGCGAACTGGTCAACGAAGGTGCCATAGACCCGATAGCCCTTGTCGGTGACGGTCGGGATGACCTTCTGGTCGACATAGGTACCGCGCGCGCCGACCGCGATCACCGGCTTGCGGTAGTCGAGCGGGCGGATGGTGCGAAGGTCGATCGAACCGACAAGGCCACCGGCCGTGTGATCGGCCTGCGCGGTCTTGTAGACGTCGACGCCGGCGAGGATCTCCGACGGGAACTGGTCAAATTCGACGGCGCGGCTGTCGTTGGTGGTCGTCTGCTCGCGCCCGTTCAGGGTGGTGGTCGAGAAGTCCGGACCAAAGCCGCGGATGGAGATGATGTTGGCGCGGCCGTTGCTGCGCTGGGCGGCGAGGCCCGGCAGGCGGGCGATCGACTCACCGATGGAGTTGTCGGGCAGCTTGCCGATGTCCTCGGCGCTGACGGATTCCACGACGGTCTCGGACCGCTTCTTCTTGGCGGTGGCGGACTGAAGGGCGGCGCGGAAGCCGCGAACCACGATGACCGAGCCTTCATCGGCGGGCGGCGGAGCGCCGGCAGTGTCCTGGCTGGCGGCACCGGTGATGGTGGGCGTCGCGTCCTGCGCGGCGGCGGGGCTTGCGGCCAGCGCCAGTGCGACGCCAAGCGCCAGCGGGCTCGCCGCGCTGCCAAAGCGCCGCAGATTCAGGTTGGATGTCACGTTTCTTCCCCTCCAGACGGCGCGCTCATGCAGGATTGCGGCCGGTAAGTTCCTCCAGGGCAGACCGATGGTCAGCCTCCAACCGTAACTTACCAGCCATATTCAGGAGCGAAACGGAGCGGCCGCGCTATACATACGTATTCAAGCGGCTACAGTGCGGCTTGGATGTCACAGCGGCGGCCAACTTCATTCGATATCGCGGCTTTGGCGGGTGTTTCCCAGCCAACCGTGTCGCGCGCCTTGTCCGGAAATCCGGCTGTCAGCGCCGAGACCCGCGCCCGAGTCTTCGCCGCCGCCGAAAAGCTCAACTACAAGGTCGACAAGAATGCCTCCGGCCTGCGGCGGCAGCAGGCGCGGACTCTGGCGGCGCTGTTCTTCGAGGACCCCACGCCCGACGAGACGCTGATCAATCCCTTCTACCTGTCGATGCTGGGATCGATGGTGCGGGCCTGCGCCGCGCACGGCTATGACCTGCTGATCAGCTTCCAGCAGCTGTCCGACGACTGGCACGTCGATTATGAGGACAGCCGCAAGGCCGACGGGCTGATCCTGCTGGGCTATGGCGACTATACGCTGCACCGCCCGCGGCTGGAGCAGCTGGTGCGGCACGGGACGCACTTCATCTGCTGGGGCAATCCGCGTGCGGCGGAGTTCGGCGCGGTGGTTGGCTGTGACAATGAGCAGGGTGGATTTGACGCGACGCGGCACCTGATCAAGGCTGGCCGGCGCCGGATCGCATTCATCGGCACGGCGACCGAGGCCTATCCGGAGTTCCTGGAGCGGCACCGCGGTTACGTCCGGGCGCACCAGGACGCCGGATTGCCGGTGGACGAACAGCTATGCGTTCCGGCCGGGCCGAGCGAGGCGGAAGGCCGGTCGGCGATGGCCGAGCTGCAGCGGCGTGGCGCCCTGCCCGACGGGCTGTTTGCCTCATCCGATCTGGCGGCGATCGGGGCGATGCACGCGCTTCAGGAACAGGGAGTGGTGGTTCCGCGCGATGTGTCGGTGGTGGGCTTCGACGATCTGGCGGCGGCGGGCTATGCCAACCCGCCGCTGACCACCGTCGCCCAGGACGCACGCGCGGCCGGCAAGGCGCTGGTCGAAGGACTGATCGCCAGCATCGATGAGCGCGGAATTACCAGCCAGCTGCTGCCCGGCACCCTCAAGGTACGGGGCAGCAGCCTGCCTTAGAAGGCTGCGCGGTGCCGGGCGCACCACATGCCGAAGCCAGCGATGACGAGGTAGCAGAGGGCCGGCAAGGTCAGCGCGGCGGCGAGACCGATCCTATCGGCCATGGCGCCGTAGATGGCGGGAATGATCGCCCCGCCGGCAATGGCGACGTTGATGATGCCCGACCCGTCCGCTGCCTTGGGCCCGAGCTCTTCGCAGGCAAGGCTAAAGATTGTCGGGAACATGATCGAGTTCATGAGGCCAATAGCAAGCAGGGTGTAGGCCGCGACATTGCCGCTCGTGTTGGCGCTGATCAGAATGAGGGTAATGGCGCCGATGGTATTGAAGGTTAGCACCTTGCCCGGGCTGACCACGCGCAGCACGGCGGAGCCGATGAAGCGGCCTATAAGCGCGCCGCCCCAATAAAGCGGGATGAGCTTGCCGGCCGAGAGGTCCGTCAGGCTGAGGACGCTAGGCTGCTTGAGATAGCTGACGATGAAGCTGCCGATGGCGACTTCGGCACCAACGTAGAGGAAGATGCAGGCCGCACCCCAACCGAAGCGGGTGCCCTTCAGAAGAGCCAGGCCGTCAGCAAGGCTGCTCGGCTCGTGCCGTTCACCCTTTAGGTGATTGCGGAACAGCCAGACGGCGCCGGCCACCACCGCGAGCGCGACGGCGAGGCCGAGATAGCCGCTGACGATCGCCTGCGTTTCGTTGGTCCGATAGGCGTCGAGCGCCGGGCCCGACAGTTCCTTGGCGCTGAGGCTCGCCAGGCCGCCCAGGATCAGGATCGAGCCGAAATAAGGGAAAATGGTGGTGCCAAGCGAGTTGAACGCCTGGGCAAAGGTAAGCCGGCTGCTGGTCGTTCGCGCCGGTCCAAGCAGGCTGATCAGCGGGTTGGCGACGATCTGCACCAGCACCACGCCTGCGGCGAGGATGAAGTAAGCGAACAGGAAAAGGGGGAACAGCGCTGAGCGGCTGGCCGGAATGAACAGAAGGCAGCCGACCAGCATGGTCACGAGCCCGGCGAGTGCACCGCGCATGTAGCCGATCCGCTTGACCAGGCGAGCGCCGGGAATGCCGACGACCGCGTAAGCAATGAAGAAGCAGAACTGGACCAGGCTGGCTTCGAAGAAGCTCAGCGTGAACAGCTCCTTCAGCTTGGGGATGATGACATCGTTGAGGCTGGTGATGCCGCCGAAGATGAAGAAAAGCGCAAAGACGAAATAGCGCAGTTCCGGCGCGTCGGTGTGGCCGCTCGCGGACGCTGAATCTTCCCCCGCCCCAATCGGCGATACGTGAGCCACGGCCATATTGAATTCCCCTCTCCTGCCGGACGCTAGGCGTTTCGCCCGCTTCCTGTCACCTGTGAATACCTATGCTGCTGCAATGCACAACTCACCTGCGCCCTTGGCAGTGGCGCGCTTCTTGGCCAGCGTATGACAGAAGAATGGCGGGAGGAAAGCGTCGGTGGATCAGATGACGGGTATGACGGAGAAGCCGCGGCTGAACTGGGCGGGGCTGTGGAACTTGTCGTTCGGCTTTTTCGGCATCCAGATCGGCTTCGCGCTGCAGAACGCGAATATGAGCCGGGTTTTCCAGTCGCTGGGCGCGAAGGTCGAGGAATTGCCGGCCTTGTGGGTCGCGGCGCCGCTGACCGGCCTGCTGGTTCAGCCGATCATTGGTTTCCTTTCCGACCGCACTTGGCTGGGCAGGTTCGGGCGGCGTCGACCCTATTTCGTGGGAGGTGCCTTGCTCGCCGCACTGAGCCTTGTCCTGATGCCCTTCAGCCATATTCTGCTGATGGCTGGCCTGCTGTTGTGGACGTTGGATGCGAGCCTCAACATCTCGATGGAGCCCTTCCGGGCGTTCGTTGGCGACGTACTCAGAAAGGATCAGCATACTGCCGGCTATGCCGTGCAGACCGCCTTCATCGGGGCCGGGGCAGTGGCGGGGTCAATCTTTCCCTACCTGCTCGAGCACCTGGGCGTCGCGAACGAGGCGCCCGGAGGCGGAGTGCCGCCGACGGTGCAGTGGAGCTTTTGGACAGGCGGTGCAGCACTACTGGTGGCGGTGATCTGGACCGTGTTGAGCACGCGGGAATATTCGCCCGACGAACTGCGAGAGTTCGGCGAGCCGGTTGGACACGAGGGCGGCGAGGACACGGTGCGCCTCCTTGCGAGCCGCAGCTTCGGCTGGTGTTTGGGCTGGATTGCGGCAGGAGCAGTGGTGATCTTCGGCACCCGTGAATTTGCGCTACAAAAAGAAGTCTACCTCCTGGGCGCTCTTCTGGCCGGTTATGGCATGCTCAGCGCTTTGGCGATCGGCCTGGTCCGACAGGGCCGCAGTGCAGGGATGCTCGCCAGCATCGTTGGTGACTTTTCCGGCATGCCTCCGGTCATGAAGAAGCTGGCACTGGTGCAGTTCTTCACCTGGTCGGCGCTGTTTATCATGTGGACATTCACGACACCGGTGGTCGCCCAATATTTCTTCGACACGACGGACAGCAACAGCAAGGCCTTCCAGGATGCGGGAAACTGGGTCGGCGTTCTTTCGGCGGTTTATAATGGCATCGCTGCTGTCGCGGCTCTGACCCTTTTACCATTTCTGTCGCGCAAAATTGGAAAGGTGCGGACTCACGTCTTCGGGCTGCTTTGCGGCGCAGCGGGGTTTGCCAGCCTTTTCATCCTGAGAACGCCGAACCAGCTTATTTTCGCCCAGATAGGGATCGGCATAGCATGGGCGTCATTGCTCGCCATGCCCTATGCGATCCTCGCCTCCAGCCTGCCGCAGCGGAAGCTTGGCATCTACATGGGGCTGTTCAACGTGTTCGTGGTGGTGCCGCAGCTGCTGGTGGCGACGGTAATGGGTTCGATCATGAAGGCGTTCTTCCCCGGGCAGCCGATTTGGACCATGGCGTTCGCGGCCGGGACGCTGGTGCTGGCTGCCTTGGCGACGCTGAGGGTGCGGGAGAATGCGCCCGCCGTGTGACAAAAGGTTCATGGCTGGACCAAGGTCCACCTGTGGAACTTTGTCGCGCAAGCGAACTTGAAGCGGGGCGCTCGACTGCGTAGCCCTTCGTCGAGCGTCGCCGCCCGTCCGCCGATCCGCAGGTTGGCGGACGAGGGGCTGACGCCCAAGTGCCCCCTCCCCTTCCGGTACGATCTTCTCCATGAATGAACGAATGACGGCACGGCCGCTGCGGCTTTCGGTCAAGGTGGCGGGCCACCCGACCCCAACGGCAGCGCTGGCGTGCTTGCTGATGTTTAGCGCGGCGCTGGCTGGCTGCGGCAATGCGTCCCGGCAGGCCGGTGGCGCGGGTGGGCGCGGCGGTCCTGGCGGGCCGGGCGGCGGGCCGAAGGAAGTTGGTTTTGTGGTCGTCCAGGCCGAGAATGTGCCGGTCGTGAACGAGCTTGGCGGGCGCACGGTCGCGTTCGAGACGTCGGAAGTGCGGCCGCAGGTGACCGGGCTGGTGCAGCGCCGGTTGTTCACCGAAGGCAGTTTCGTCCGGCAGGGACAGCCGCTCTACCAGATCGACGCGCGGCTTTACCGGGCTGCGGCCAATCAGCAGCAGGCCAATGTCGCCAACGCCGAGGCGGCGGCCGACGCGGCCCGGGCGCGCGCGGCGCGGTACAAACCGCTGGCGCAGATCGAGGCAGTCAGCCAGCAGGATTATACCGACGCGGCGGCGCAGGCGCGGCAAGCGGCGGCGCAGGTCCGGCAGAACCAGGCCGCGCTCCAGACGGCGCGGATCAACCTCAACTTCACCACCATCCGGGCGCCGATCAGCGGCAGGATCGGACGCAGTCTGTTCACGCAAGGTGCGCTGGTCAGCAACAGCCAGGCCGATCCGCTGGCGGTGATCCAGAAGGTCGACCCCATCTATGTCGATATCCAGCAATCGAGCGCGGCGCTGACCACCTTGAAGCGCGCGCTTGCGACCGGCGGCGCGACCCCCGGCAGCACGCAAGTGCGCCTGAAGCTCGAGGACGGCAGCGACTATGGCTACACCGGCACCGTCCAGTTCAGCGAAATGATGGTCAACGAAGCGACCGGCACGGTGACCTTACGGGCGCGTTTCCCCAATCCGCAGGGCACGCTGTTGCCGGGCATGTTCGTCCAGGCCAGCTTCATTCAGGCGGTGACCCCGAACGCCATCCTGGTGCCGCAGCAGGCGCTTCAGCGCGAGCTTGGCGGCGAGGCGTTCGTCTTTATCGTCGGACCCGGCAACAAGGCCGTGCGGCGGAGCGTCAAGGCCGAGCGGACCTACGCGAGCAGCTGGGTGGTGACCGGCGGACTGAACCCCGGCGACCGGATCATCACGCAAGGGCTCGCCAACCTGCGCGAAGGCGCGCCGCTGAAACCGGTGGCGGCAAGCACGCCCCAGAAGATTGCACCGCGCCCGCCTGGTCAGGGTGGCGGCGGCGCTGCCGGCGGGCGTGGCGGCGCGGGGGGCGGCCGCTAGGGCATGTCCAGGCTGTTCATCAACCGGCCGATCTTCGCCTGGGTGCTGGCGATCATCGTCATGCTGGCCGGCATCGGCTGCATTACCCTTCTGCCGGTCGCGCAATATCCGGACGTCGCCCCGCCCCAGGTCAACATCCGCGCGACCTACCCTGGCGCCAACGCCCAGACGGTCGAGAACAGCGTCACCCAGATTATCGAGCAGCAGCTGACCGGCCTCGATGGGCTGCTGTATTTCTCTTCCACCTCAAGCTCGCGCGGGTCGGTCAGCATCTCGGCCACTTTTGCCAAGGGGACCAATCCCGACACTGCGCAGGTGCAGGTCCAGAACCAGGTCCAGCAGGCGGTCAGCCGACTGCCCCAGCAGGTCCAGCAGCAGGGCATCCGGGTCACCAAATCGAACGCCGACTTTTTGTTGATTGTCGCGGTCTACGATCCGACCAACCGGCTGACCAACATCGACGTGTCCGACTATTTGACGTCCAACATTCAGGACCCGCTTTCGCGCATTCCGGGTGTGGGCGACGTCAACGTGTTCGGAAGCCCCCGCGCCATGCGCATCTGGCTCAATCCGGCGCGCCTGGCGGCGGTGTCGCTGATGCCGCAGGACGTGATCGCCGCCATCCAGAACCAGAACACCGAGGTGGCGGCCGGGGAGGTGGGCAGCCTTCCCACCGCCGGGTCGCAGCTGCTCAACGCCACGGTCACCGCCCAGTCCCGTCTGCAGACCCCGGAGCAGTTCGAGAACATCATCCTCAAGACCCAGCCGTCGGGTGCGACCGTGCGGATCGCCGATGTCGCGCGGGTGGAGCTTGGTGCCGAGAACTACAATGCGGTGATCCACGTCAACGGCCATCCCGGCGCGGGCATGGCGGTGAGCCTGGCGCCGGGCGCCGACGCGCTCAAGACCGCCGACCTGGTAAAGGCGCGGATGACCCAGCTGGCGACCGGTTTCCCCAGCAATCTGAAGCATACCTACGCCAACGACACGACGGCCTTCATCAAGCTGTCGGTCGACGAGGTGGTGAAGACGCTGCTCGAGGCGGTCGTGCTGGTCGTGATCGTCATGTTCGTGTTCCTGCAGAGCTGGCGGGCGACGCTGGTTCCCGCGATCGCGGTGCCGGTGGTGCTGCTGGGCACCTTTGCGATTTTCTACCTGGCTGGTTTCAGCATCAACACGCTGACCCTGTTCGGACTGGTGCTGGCGATCGGACTGCTGGTCGATGACGCCATCGTGGTGGTCGAGAATGTCGAACGCCTGATGGAAGAGAATCCGGGGATGAGCCCCAAGGATGCGACCATCGAATCGATGAAGGAGATCCAGGTAGCGCTGGTAGCGATCGCGGTGGTGCTGTCGGCGGTGTTCCTGCCGATGGCTTTCTTCGGCGGTTCTACGGGGGTCATCTACAAGCAATTCTCCCTGACCATCATCAGCTGCATGGTGCTGTCGGTGCTGGTGGCGCTGATCCTGTCGCCGGCCATCACCTCCACCCTTCTCAAGGCACGCAAGAAGCCGGAAGAGGAAGCCGCCGAGCGGCACGACGCCAACCGGTTCATGGCGCTGACCCACCGCTTCCAGGACTGGTTCAACCGCACCTTCAGCCGGGGGGTCGACCGCTACGAAGGGGCGGTGAAGGCGGTGATCGCGCGGCGGTGGCTCGCGTTGGGAGTCTATGGGATCGTTTGCGTGGTGCTGGTGGTGCTGTTCTTCCGGCTTCCGTCGAGCTTCCTCCCGACCGAGGACCAGGGTGCGGCGAGCATCCAGTTCCGCCTGCCCGCCGGCGCGACCCAGCAGCGGACGCTGGAAGTGCAGAAGGGCATTGAGGATTATCTCAACAAATATGAGGGCAAGAACCTCGCGACCGTCTTTACGGTCGCGGGCGGCGGTGGCGGCGGTGGCGCGACCGGCCAGAATACCGGCCAGGGCTATATCAACCTGGCGCCCTGGGATGAGCGCAAGGGCAAGGAGAATGGCGCGGACGCGATCGTCGCGCGCGCGTCGGGCGCTTTCCGCGGATTTCGCGATGCCCAGGTGTTCGCGCTGGTGCCCGGCGCCATCCGCGGACTTGGCCAGTCGAGCGGCTTCACCATGGAGCTGCAGAATTCGAGCGGGATGAGCCGCGACGCCTTTGCGGACGCGCGCGACCAGCTCCTCGCCGCCGCCAACGCCGACCCGAAACTGACGGGCGTGCGCCTGTCCGACCTGCCCGAAGTTGCCCAGCTGGACATCAACGTCGACCAGCAGAAGCTGACCGCACTCGGGCTCAACCAGGGGGACGTCAACAGCACGCTGGCGACGGCCTGGGGCGGGCGGTACGTTAATGACTTCATCGACAAGGGCCGGGTCAAGCGGGTCTACGTCCAGGGCGACGCACCCTATCGCAAGGACCCGTCGGACCTCAGCCAATGGTATGTCCGAGGGTCAGGCGGGCAGATGTCGCCCTTCTCCGCTTTCGCTGCAACCTCGTGGGACACCGGCCCTTCGAGCCTGTCGCGCTTCCAGGGAGTGCCCGCCGCCGAGTTCCAGGGCCAGGCCGCGCCCGGCGTCAGCTCGGGCGAGGCGATGGACCGGATGGCGCAGCTGGCGGCTCAGATACCGGGCACCAGCGTGGCCTGGGCCGGCGCTTCCTATCAGGAGCGGCTGTCGTCGGGACAGGCGCCGCTGCTGTACGGACTGTCGCTGCTGGTCGTCTTTCTGTGCCTGGCGGCGCTGTACGAGAGCTGGTCGATACCGGTCGCGGTGCTGCTGGTCATTCCGCTGGGGCTGGTCGGCGCGATCATCGCAGTAACCCTGCGCGGGCTGGAAAACGACGTCTACCTGCAGATCGGGCTGCTGACGACCATGGGATTGGCGGCCAAGAACGCCATCCTGATGATCGAGTTCGCCGAGCAGGCGGAGCGCGCGGGCAAGGACGTGATGACGGCAGCGCTGGAGGCGGCCCGGATCCGACTGCGTCCAATCCTGATGACCAGCTTTGCATTTATCTTCGGCGTGCTTCCGCTGGCAATCTCCACCGGCGCCGGTGCCAACAGCCGGATCGCGATCGGCACGGCGGTGATCGGCGGAATGCTGACCGCGACCCTGCTGGCATTGTTCTACATCCCCTTCTTCTTTGTGCTGGTCCGCGCCGGCGTAAAGGAAGGGCTGGGCAAGCTGCGCGAGCGCTGGCGGCAGCTGCGGCAGCCCGACAGCCCGCAAGAGGCCACGGCATGAACCGATTTGCGACGTTGATGACCGCTGGTGCGGTGCTGCTGAGTGGGTGCACATCGCTCGACCCTGCTTATGTGCGGCCCGCCGCTCCGGTGCCGGGCAGCTGGCCGACTGGCGATCCTTATGTGCAGGAAGCCCCTGCCCTGCCTGCCTTCGACCATCACACGGTGTTCCGCGACGCCCGGCTGCAGACGCTGATCGCGCAGGCGCTGGTCAACAACCGCGATCTGGCGATCGCCGCCGCCAACATCGCGGCGGCGCGTGCGCAGGTGCGGATCACCCGCGCGAACCAGCTGCCCTCCCTCGATGCGCAGGGCGGGATCCAGGCCACTCCCCGACGCAACGCCGATGGCGACATCCATGGGGTGCGGGTCGGCGGCAATCTGGGCGTGGTGCCGACCTTCGAGCTGGATCTGTTCGGCCGACTGGCGTCGCTCACCCGCGCCGATCAGCAACGGCTGCTGGCAACGGGTGCGGCTGCGCGGGCGACGCGAGTCAGCCTGATCGGCGATATCGCCAACACTTGGCTCAACTATGCGGCGGATTCGAGCCTGCTCGCCATCGCCGAGGACACCGTGCGAGTTGCCGAGCGCAGCCGCCAGCTGACCGATGCCCGTCGGCGCGGCGGGGTGGCGCCCAAGACCGACCTGTTGCAGGCCGAGCAGATATTGGAGACCGCCCGCAACGACCTGGCCGTGCAGCGGGCGCGGCGGGCGCAGGACCTCAACCTGTTGCAACTGCTAGTGGGTGCACCGGTTGACCCGAGTTTGCTGCCGGCCTCGATCGAGCGGGCTGCGCCGACCATCGCCGAGCTTCCGGCCGGGCTCGACAGCCGGATCCTGCTGCGCCGGCCGGATATCATTCAGGCCGAATATGAGCTGCGCGCCGCCAATGCCGAGATCGGCGCGGCGCGGGCGGCACTGTTCCCGCGGATCAGCCTGACGGGACTGCTGGGGCTGGCGAGCAGTGCGCTGACCAGTCTGTTCAGCGCCGGAGCGCTGACCTTCTCCGCCAGCTCGGCGGTGAACTACTCCATCTTCAACGGGGGCGCGGCGCGGGCGAATGTGCGGCTGCAGCAGGCCCGGCAGCAGGCGGCGGTCGCGACCTACGAACGCGCGATCCAGACAGGCTTTCGCGAGGTGGCGGACGCGCTGGCCGACCGCTCTACCCTGGTGGACCGGGTCGGCGCCAACCAGCGCAATGTGGCTGCAGCGAACGAGACACTGACCCTGGTAACCGCCCGCTACCGCGAAGGCATCGACCCGTTCCTGACCACGCTGGACGCGCAGCGGTCGGCCTACGCGGCGCAGCGCAACCTGGTGAACGCGCGGCTGGCGCAGGCGCAGAACGGGGTCGAGGTCTATCGCGCGCTGGGCGGCGATGGGATCTAGCGCGCCAGCAGCCTAGCGGCGGGCGGTGGCGCTCTCTTCCCGCACCTTGCGGAACTCGGACGACGGCGACCATTGCGGCCATGACCGGCTGTTCGCGAGGCGTTTGCCGATGTCGTAATAAAGCTCGGCCTCCTGCGCTGCGCCGGCCAAGTTCCAGGTCGGCGACCAGGCATCGCAGGTCTGGTGGTAGCATTGCGCGGTGTAGGCATCGAGCCAGCGTTCGCCGGCCGCGCGTCCGCCCTCCTGCAAGTCGTAGGCACCGGCAAGCGCCATGGTGAGCAGCACGGGCACGCCGCGCTTGGCGAGGGTGAAGTGGTCGGCACGGTAGAACAGTCCCCGTTCCGGATGGCCTTCCTCCGTGACGGAACGGCCCTGCGCCCGGGCGCCTTCCTCAAGGTAGCGGTCGAGTTCGCTCTGACCCTTGCCGACCAGCACCGTGTCGCGGGTCGCGCCAGCCCATTGCAGAGTATCCAGCGTCAGGTTCGCGGCCATGGTCGCGGCCGGATAGAGCGGGTGCTGGGCGTAGTATTCGGAGCCTAGCAGCCCCCGCTCCTCGCCCGTCCAGGCGGCGAACACCAGCGTCCGCTGGGGCCTCGGGCCGGCGGTGAACTTGCGGCCGATCTCGATCATGGCGGCGAGGCCGAGCGCATCGTCGGCAGCGCCCGGGCGGATGGTGCGGCCCTGCGCATCGGGTGCGCCGATGCCATAGGCGTCCCAGTGACCGCCGTAGCTGACCGTCTCGGCGGGAAAGCGGCTGCCGGTGAGCTTGGCGAGGACATTGTGGCTGGTGAGGTGGGCGAGATCGACCTTGGCGGTGGCCGACAGGGTCGTCTTGAGGTCAATGGGACGGAAGCTGGCCTTGCGGGACTGAGTCTTGAGCGTGGCATAGTCATAGCCCGCCCGCTTGAGCATCGCCTCGGCCACCGGCCGCTGCATCCAGCCCTGGAGCAGAACCGGCTGCTGAGCGCCGGGCGGAAGGACGATGTTGAAGTTTTCGCCACCGGCGCTCTCGACCACGTTCCAGCCGTAACCGGCGCCCTCGGTCTCGTGGATGATCAGGGCAGCCACCGCACCGCGGCGCGCCGCCTCGTCGAACTTGTATGTCCAGCGGCCGTAATAGGTCATGGTCTTGCCGCCGAACTTGCCGGCCACCGGCTCACCCGCCGCAGCCTCGAAATCGGGATCGTTGACCAGGAAGAGAGCAACCTTGCCCTTCAGGTCGACGCCCTTGAAGTCGTCCCAGCCGCGTTCCGGCGCCTTGGTGCCATAGCCGACGAACACCACCGGAGCGTTGACGATAGCGGCCGACGGTGTGTCGCGCACCGTGCTGACATAGATATCCTGCGGGAAGCGGAGCGGCGTGCTGCTTCCGCTTTGGCGCAGCGACAGGGTCGGCTGCTGAAGCTTGGTGCGGATCAGCGGCACGGTCTGGGTCCAGCCGCCATTCTCGCCGCCCGGCTCCAGCCCCGCGGCACGGAACTGCTCGATCAGGTAGGCGATCGTGCGCTCCTCCCCGACGCCGCCCATCGAACGGCCTTCGAACGCGTCGGAGGCGAGTGTGCGCGTGATGTCCGACATGCGCTGCTGGCTGGCCGGGCGATCGTCCGAGGCCGGGGCCGGGGCCGGGGCCGGGGCCGGGGCCGAAGGAGCAGGCGATACCGCCGCAGTCTGGCAAGCGCCGAGCAGCGCGGCCGCGGAAACGAGGAATGTCGTGCGAAGCTTGCTCATGACGGGCTCCCAGGAGGACCGGATACGCCGGCCCGGAACGCTTCGGGCCATTGCAGAGGCGACCCCCGGTGACTAGCGCCCTTGCTTGTAACCGGTTCCAAAAATCGGCAACATCGACGGTCTTGATGATGGGGACAGTCGGGTGAAGCCAGTCAGAAGCGTGACCATCGTGGGCGGAGGGACCGCCGGGTGGATGACCGCGGCCGTGCTGTCCCAGTGGCTGAGCAAGGTCGAGGTGCGGCTGATCGAGTCCGACGAGATCGCATCGGTGTAGTAGAACAACCGGAAGAGCATGACGCTCTGCCAGTAGAGGTTGAAGGCAAAGTCCCCGAAGGCGAACAGAAGCAGCCGGCCGCGCGTGACCCTCGGCGGGAGCGCCGGGGTCACTGGCGGCGGATCACGACCTCACCGCCACGCGACTGGTCCGGCAGGATGAACCGAAGCGCCTCCCCTGGCCCGTCGGCCGTGGCGGCGATCGGCCGGCCGGCGCCTTCGACCCGCGACGCGCCGGTCCAGCCGTGAACGGTGACGGCCAGCTCCCGCCACCACGGGCGGTAGCTACCGTCGCGCGGAGCGAAGGTCAGGCGGAGACCACTGGCGTCGGCGCTGCAGCGGATCGCTTGGCGGAGGAAAGCGCGGCGACGATAGTCGAGGCTGGTCCCATCGTCCCAGTAGAGCGTGCCCGCGCAGTCCGGGCCGGGGTAGACGTGCAGCTCGAGCGGGCCGCTCGGCACCTCGGCGGTGGACTGGGTCAGCGGCTGTCGCGGCAGGATGGCGCCAGGCCGGACAAATACCGGCAGCCGCTCCAGCGCAGGCGTTTCGCTGATCTTGTCGGCGGGCACGCGCTTGCCGGTCCAGTAATCATACCAGCCGCCGCCGGGCAGGCAGATGTCGTAGGCCTGCGGCGATTCCGGCTTGGGCGAGGCGGCAACCAGCAGATCGCGGCCAACCGTGAAGCTCATCGACTGATCGCAAGGTGCGGTCAGCGCTTTCGAGAAGTCATAGAACAGCGGGCGCATGACCGGGTCTCCGGTGCGGCTGTTCTGCTCCGCCACCGCATAGAAGTACGGCAGCAGCCGATAGCGTTCCTCGATGAAGCGGCGGCGAATGGCGAGTTGCTGCGGTCCGTCGAGCCACGGCTCGACGCGCGGGGTGTCCTTGGCGGAATGATTGCGGAAGATGGGCGTGAAGGCGCCGATCTGGGTGAAGCGGGTGAGGAGCTCGGGGCTCGGCCCCCCGGTGAAGCCGCCGATGTCGGCACCGGCCCAGCTGAAACCGGACAGGCCGAGGTTGAGCAGTTGCTGGACCATCAGTCGCAGGTGATCCCAGCTGGCGCTGTTGTCCCCCGTCCACGTCACGGCATAGCGCTGCCCACCGGCGTAGCTGGCGCGGGTCATGACGAAGGGACGACTATTGGGGCGGAGGCGCAGCAGGCCTTCATAGGTCGCCCGGCTGTTCTCCATTCCGTAGACGTTGTGGATCTCGGCATGGGTCGCGGTGCGGGCTGCGAAGTCGTCGCTGTCGATCCGATGGCGGGTGTCGAGCGGCATGGTCTTGGTCGGCGTGTCGAAGATCGCCGGCTCGTTCATGTCGTTCCAGAAGCCCGCGACGCCATCGTCCAGGAATGGCCGGTACAGGTCGCCCCACCAGCGGCGCGTGGAAGCCCGGGTGAAATCGGGGAAGACCGAGGGGCCGGGCCAGACGGGCGCGACATAGGTGCTGCCGTCGGGGTTCTTGAGGAAGTGATCGCCGGCCACCCCGCTGTCGTAGGGCGAATAGCTCTGGTTCGGCGCATGGGCGATGTGGAGGTCGGTGATGGTGATGAGCTTGAAGCCGTCCTTGCCCAGATCGGCGGTCAGCCGCTTCATATCCGGGAAAGTCGTGCGGTTGACGGTGAAAGGACGGTTGCGATCCTGAAAATCGATGTCCAGCCATAGGACATCGGTCGGGATGTGCTCCGAGCGGAGGCGGCCGGCGACGGTGCGCAGTTCAGCCTCGCTCATGTAGCTGTAGCGGGATTGCTGGTAGCCGAGCGCCCAGCGTGGTGGCAGCGGCGCCTTGCCGGTGAGGTCGGTATAGCGGCGGACCACGTCGGCGACGGTCGGCCCGGCGATGAGGTAGAGGTCCGCGGGGCCGGCGTCCGCGCCGATAGTGAGGACATTCTCCTCCCGGTGGCCGAAGTCGAACCAGCTGCGCTGGGGATCGTCGAGGAACACGCCATAGGCCGCGCCGTCCTTGCCGACGGCGATGAAGAAGGGGATCGACTTGTATATGGGATCGGTGGCGGTGCCGAAGCCGTACGCGTCGGTGTTCCAGTTGACGAAGCTCGACCCCCGGCGATCGAGGCCGCCGGTCTTGTCCCCGAGGCCGACGTAACGCTCGCCCGCCGGCATCGGCGCGCGCAGGGTGAAGACGGTTTGCCCGGCGGTGCGCTGGAGCGAGAGGCCGGCGAGGATGGTCCTGCTCGAGCGGTCGCGGAGGGTGAGCGCGCCGGTCTTCTGATCGATGGCGACCTGCAGCGCGTCGGTCGTGAAGCCGTCGGCGGTTGGGGTCACCGGCGCGCGCTGGGCGCGGACGGCCGCGCTGACCGCCCAGCTGGAATTCTCGGCGGACGGTCCCGGCGTAGCCAGCGGGATACGCAGGATGGTCGGGGTCAATGCCGTCACGTTGAGACCCTTCGCCGCCGCAGTACTTTGGGCGGACGAGGACGCGGCGACGAGCGCCAGCAGTGATGCGAGGGGGAGAAAGCGCGACATGGCGCGGGCATAGGGTGTGGTGCCCGCCTTTCGCAACAGCCCGACCGAAGCTGGCCGGGTCAGTGGGCGCGGGCTAAGCCGCCGCATGGTCAAGGATCCCGCATGAGCCGCCCTCCCCTCAAGATCTACTTCGATGGCGGCTGCCGGCCCAACCCCGGCAGGATGGAGGCGGCGGTGGTCGTGCGCGGGCAGGTCCACTTCTTCGACGATCTGGGCGTAGGCAGCAGCAGTGATGCCGAATGGCTGGCGCTGTGCCACGCGCTGGAGGTGGCCCAAGCCTCGGGCGAGCCGCTGTTCGACCTGGTGGGAGACAGCCGAGGCGTGATCGGGCAGGCGAGCGGCGCCATGCCGTGCCGGACCCCGGCCGCGCGCCTGCACCGGGGGCGTTTCCTGGCCGCCGCGTCAACTTTGCCGCCCCGGCGACTGCGCTGGATCCCGCGGCAGCAGAACCTCGCCGGGATCGCGCTCGCCCGACGGCGCGATCCTGGGCCGGTACGAAATGGATCGCTTTAGCCAGAGCAAGTTGGCGAAACGGAAAGGAGGCAGTCAGCCGAGGCAAGAACTCAGGGCAGTTGGGAAGATGCCCCGAATGTTGGTCCGTGGCTGCAAGACACGCGGCCCGCCTTGATCCGTTAATGATGGAGAAATGGCAGTTTCCCGCGGTTGGCACGCTTTGTGGATAGCTGTGAAAGGAATTGCACGGTGCAGTTCTTCACACAGGATGCCAGACAATGTTTCGCGCTTCGGTCAGCTCAACCCTCATCGCCCTGTGCGGCGCGCTCGTCATGAGCAGCGTGACGGTGGGTGCCGCCGTCGGGCCTGCCCAAGTCTCGCCGAGCACGGCATCGGCGGTGGCCGGTGCTTAAGTCTGCTGGCGCCCCTCGCCGGCTCAAGAACGGCAAGAGCCCAGCCCCGCCCAGGCCAAAGGCCAACGGGCTGATGCGACGGGTCTACGCGATCATGGGGCTGACGACCCTTGCGACGTTCGCGACGCTGGAAAGCGTCCATCGGCTGTTCTTCACACAGTCGGTGTTCGCATGACCGGGGACGCAGGCAGCGATCGCGCCAAACCCATCCGGACCTTTCTTCGGTCTGATCGCTTCACGCTGGCGACATTGGCGAACCGCTTGGCCGACCGGCCGTGGGCGCTCGCCTTCGCCAGCTTCGCCGTCACGGCCTTCCTGATACGACCGGACGACCTCGGCCTGTTGTGATGCGCTTACGGCGAGGACCGTCCCGCCCTTGGGAAGTGATTACCAGCGATAAGAAGAAATGGACGGCGCGGCTGGTGGAGCTGAGGGGAATCGAACCCCTGACCTCTGCAGTGCGATTGCAGCGCTCTCCCATCTGAGCTACAGCCCCGCGCCTTGGGTGAGCGCTCCTCTAGCGGCGCTTTTGCTGCCTTGCAACGCGCCTTTTCATCTCGTCCGCCAAGGCCTTCCCCCCGTCCCTTCGGAGCCGAGTTAATCGGAACGCCGGGCCCGACCGCTCGTTAACCTTGCACATGCGGCGGGCATCCCCCTGCCCGTCCGGCATGCTCTCTTCTGGAGGAGTTGCAATGGCTTACGATCGGTATGACCGAGGCGGCGGATATCGCGACGAGGATCGCTATTCGAACCGCAACAGCATGAACAATGACCGCGGCGGCGGCGGCAACCGGGGCGGCGACAACCGCGGCTTCTGGGATCGCGCGCGCGACGAGGTGCAGAGCTGGTTCGGCGACGAGGATTCCGGCGGCCGGCGCGACCGTGATGATCGCTCCTCGCACCCGGAAAGGAGCCGTTATGGCCAGCAGCGCAACGAGCGCGGCGCCATGTTCGGCGGCGGCCACGACCACGACCGCGATCGTCACCGCGAATTCGGCGGCAACCACGATCGTGATCGCAGCTCCAGCTTTGGCGGCGGACAGTCGAGCAGCTTCGGGCGCGGCCGCGACGAGGGCGACTATCGCAACCAATATGGTCGTGGAGGCGGTGAGAGCGGCGGCTTCGGCAGTGGCGATTATACCCGCCAGGACCGCTCGCCCTGGGGCAGCACCAACTACAGTGGCGACGACGACCGATCGGGCAGCAATCGCGGCTATCCCTCGGGCTATGGCCAGCGCGGTGGCGGAAGCTATTCTTCCTCCCCTCAGAGCCAGGGCTGGGACCGCGATCACCGCGACCATGATCGGTACAGCCAGGGCCATCAGGGCCAGGGCGGTGACCGTTATCGCCCGATGACCGGCGACTATGGCCGCTCGTCGGACGATGAAAGCCGCTTCCGCTCCGGCATGGGCGGGCAGGACTTCGCCCGCAGCCAATATGGCCGGCAAGACTTCAGCCAGGACCAGGGCAACGACCGGATGTTCGGTGGCGGGCAGCGCGACCATGACGACGATCGCAGCCGCAATCGCGGCGGGTTCGTCGGAGCGGTGTCCGGTGCCGCGGCCTCGATGCTCGGGCGCGGGGGCAACAGCCCGCACGACGAGCATTATTCGAGCTGGCGCCAGCGTCAGATCGACGAGCTGGACAATGATTATCATGCCTACCGGCAGGAGCATCAGAGCCGGTTCGAGAATGAGTTCTCGGGCTTCCGCCAGCAGCGCCAGACCAAGCGGCAGATGCTGCAGCAGATCCGCGAGCATTTCGAGGTCGTCGACCAGAATGGAGAGCGCATCGGTACGGTCGACAAGGTCCGTGGCGACCACGTCATCCTGACCAAGAACGACCCGGAAGCGAACGGCGTCCACCGCAGCTTCTCCTGCTCGCTGCTCGAAAAGGTCGAGGGCAACAAGGTGACGCTGAGCGGGACCAAGGACTCGATCCGTGGCCAGCTGCATGAAGAGCGCGGACAGGATGACCGTGGTTCTGGTTCAGGCGGCGGGTTCCTCGGTGGCCTGTTCGGCGGTGGCCGTGACGATCGCGACGATCGCGACCAGCGCGACCGGCAGAGCAGCATGAGCGGCCCGACGAGCTCAACCGGCGCCGCCGGCGCGGCTGGCACCGTCGGATCGACCGGCAGTACGGGCACTTCCAGCGAGGGTCCCCACATCCTCGACCGGAGCTTCTCCGGCACCTACGATGACGGCACCAAGAAGTCGTAAGACTTCGGTCTAGTTGACGCGAGGGCCCGGCCGCCGTCATGGCGGTCGGGCCCTTTCGCATCTGGAGACCTACGATGGCGCGCGCATGGAATCTGAAGAGCCGCCCGACCGGCATGCCGACAATGGACAATTTCGAGTTTGGGGAGACGCCATTGCCGGCGCTGGACGACGGCATGGTTCATGTCCGCAACCGCTGGCTGTCCGTCGACCCGTACATGCGCGGGCGGATGAACGACGTGAAGAGCTACGTTCCGCCGTTCCAGATCGGCGCTCCGCTGGAAGGCGGCGCGGTCGGTGAGGTGGTCGAGAGCAAGGACCCCAATTTCGTAGCCGGTGACTGGGTGCTGCACATGGCCGGCTGGCGCGACGAGGCGGTGGTGCCGGGCCAAGCGCTTAACAAGCTGCCGCAGATCCCCGGTGTCGAACCGCAGGCATTCCTCGGCAACCTCGGCCTGACCGGCGGGACAGCCTATTGGGGCCTGCTCGACGCGGCGCAGGCCAAGGCCGGGGACATCGTGTTCGTGTCCGCTGCCGCCGGCGCGGTTGGCTCCGCGGTGGTGCAGATCGCCAAGGCCAAGGGCATGATGGTGATCGGCTCGGCCGGCGGCGCGGAGAAGTGCGAGTTCGTGAAGTCGCTCGGGGCCGACGCCGTGGTCGACTACAAGTCCGGAACGCCGCTGGTGAAGGCTTTGGCCGAAGCCGCGCCGAAGGGCATCGACGTCTATTTCGACAATGTCGGGGGCGATCATCTCGACGCCGCCTTCGCGGTTGCCCGGCGAAACGCGCGCTTCGCGATCTGCGGCATGATCGACAGCTACAATTCGGGCGAGCCGGCGACCTTCCGCTACATCATGCGGGTGATCGCGATGCGCATCATGCTCAAGGGCTTCATCTACACCGATTATCTTGGCCGCAACGCCGAGTTCTACGGCGAGATGGGGCCTTGGGTCGCCGGTGGTCAGGTGAAGAGCCGCGACACGGTGGTCGAGGGGCTGGAAAAGACGCCCGAAGCGTTTCTGGGCCTCTTCAGCGGCAAGAACACCGGCAAAATGCTGGTGCGCCTCTAAGCATTGCAGCCCGCTCCGGGGGACCGGAGCGGGCGCTTACTCAGATGCGATTATAGTTGCACTGGCTGGGGTCGCCGGTGGTCAGGCCCTTGCGCAGCGCTTCCATTCGCTGGGCCGAGGTTCCGTGGGTGAAGGTTTCCGGACGAACGCGGCCGCCTGCCTCTTGCTGCAGGGTATCATCGCCGATCGCCTGGGCGGCGCGCAGGCCCTCTTCAGCGTCGCCCGCCTCGAGCACCTTGCTACCATCGGGGTTGCGGGCATTGGCGGCCCATACACCGGCATAGCAGTCCGCCTGAAGCTCGATCCCGACCTGTACCGCATTTCCGTCGGCCTCGCCGCTGCGGGCCTGCGCGGCGCTCGCCTTGTCCAGGGTACCTTCGAGGTCCTGGACATGGTGCCCGACCTCGTGCGCGATAACATAGGCCTGGGCGAAATCGCCCGGCGCGCCGAAGCGCTGCGACAGTTCGTTGAAGAAGCTCGGGTCGATGTAGATCTGCTTGTCGGTAGGGCAATAGAATGGGCCCATCGCCGACTGCGCCGCGCCGCACCCGCTTTGCGAATTGCTGCTGTAAGCGACGAGCCGCGTCGGGGTGTAGCGCGAGCCCGACTGCGAGAAGATCGAGCCCCAGACCGTCTCGGTCGAGCCAAGCACCCTGGTCATGAAGGTCTTGGTGGCTGGCGGCAGGCGCGAAGCGGCTGAACTGCCGCCCTGCGTCTGCTGCGTCGGCGCACCGCCACCAAGCATGCCGCCTCCGCCGCCAAGGCTCGACAGTGCGCAGTAGCCAAGCGCGAGAATGAGGATGCCGACGATCCCGAAACGGCCGAGCACCATCGGAATGAGGAAGCCGAGGATTCCTCCTCCCCCGCCCATGCCGCCAAGCGAGAAACCACCACCCTGACCGGTGCGATCCTCGAAGTTGCTGCTTTCCGGTCCGTTGAGGCGCATGATGTCTCCTTCGTTCACGCTGCAAATGCTTCGGGCAGCGTAACGGTTGCAATCATCCCGGCGGCACGCGACAGGCCGTGCAAACGGAGGATAAAGCCATGCTGCTGAAGGACAAGGTTGCGCTGGTCACGGGATCGACCTCGGGCATCGGGCTGGCGATCGCGCGGGCGCTTGCCGCCGAGGGCGCGCGGGTGATGCTGAACGGGTTCGGCGACAAGGCCGAGATCAAGCAGATCCGGGACGAGATCGCTGAGCTCAGCCAGGATCTCGCGAGCTATTCGGACGCGGACCTGAGCAAGCCGGCAGCGATCGACAAGATGATCGCCACTTGCACCGACGAACTCGGCAGCCCGTCGATCCTCATTAACAACGCCGGTGTCCAGCACGTGTCGCCGGTGGAGAGCTTCCCAGCGGACAAGTGGGACCTGATCATGGCGGTGAACCTGTCGGCGGTGTTCCACACCACGCGGCTGTGCCTTCCTTCGATGCGCCAGCGTGGATGGGGGCGGATCATCAACACCGCCAGCGCGCACAGCCTGGTCGCGAGCCCGAACAAGAGCGCCTATGTCGCCGCCAAGCATGGCGTTGCGGGCTTCACCAAGTCCGTCGCGCTGGAGGCGGCCCGCGACGGGGTAACGGTGAACTGCATCTCGCCCGGCTATGTCTGGACGACTCTGGTCGAGAACCAGATTCCCGACACGATGAAGGCGCGGGGCATGACCCGGGAGCAGGTGATGAACGACGTCCTGCTTTCCGCTCAGCCGACCAAGCGGTTCGTGGAGCCGGTCGAGGTCGCCAGCTTGGCGCTCTACCTGTGCCGGCCGGAAGCGGGCAGCATCACGGGCGCCAATCTGTCGATGGACGGAGGTTGGACGGCCCAGTGAGCTTGCTTCGTCATCGCATGGCCCGCACCGCCAAGGCGATCCGGTTTGACTTGAACGCAACGGATTGCTTCGCTGCGCCCGCGATGATGAAGACTGCCCTGCTGACCCTGGCCTGCGTAGCGCTTGCCGCATGCCAGACGATGGTGCCGAACACGGTCGTGGCGGAGCGCACCGCCGATTGGCAGCGCGTGGTCACCCCCGCCGACCGGGCGCGGCTGCGGGAGTGGCGGAGCGGGTGGATGGAGGGGCTTCGGCAGGCGACCGCCGCCGGACATGCCGCCGAGATCGCCCGCGAAGGTGTGCTGCTTCAGCCGGACGCCGCACTGGTCGGGCCGGGGATTCCGGATGGGGAGTATCGCTGCCGGACGATCAAGCTGGGCGCGAAGAGCTCCGGATTGCTGCCATTCGTGGCTTATTCGGCGTTCCGCTGCCGGGTCAGCGCCGACGGACGGGTGCAGAGCCTGGCCAAGGTTAGCGGATCGCAGCGGCCCGTGGGCGTCCTCTACCCGGCGGACCAGATACGATCGATGTTCCTGGGCACGCTGGTCCTTGGCGACGAGCGGCGGGCGCTGGTCTACGGCCAGGACCATGAGCGCGACGTCGTCGGCTTTGTCGAGCGGATTGGCGACCGGCGCTGGCGGCTGGTGATGCCCGCGCCCACGTTCGAGAGCCTGACGGATGTGCTGGAGCTCGTGCCGGCTTAGGCGCATCGCAATGGCGGGCGCAGCCAACCGATCCTGTTTGACTTAACGGCACTGGGTTGCTTCGCTGCGCCCACGATGACGAAAACAGCAATTCTCACCGCCCTGCTGGCCGGCGCCTTCGCCCTTCCCGCCCCCGCCGCCACGCTTCGCGAGAGCATCGCGAACGACCTGCCGCAGCTGATGACGCTGTACCGCGACCTTCACGCCAACCCCGAACTGTCGATGCAGGAGGTGCGATCGTCCGCCAAGCTGGCGGCCGAACTGCGCAAGCTCGGTTTCCAGGTGACCGAGCATGTGGGGAAGACCGGCGTGGTAGCCGTTCTTCGTAACGGGCCTGGCAAGACACTGCTGATCCGCGCCGACATGGACGCGCTTCCGGTGGTCGAGCAGACCGGATTGCCGTTCGCGTCCAAGGCGCGGGCAATGGCGAACTCAGGCGTCGAAAGCGGCGTGATGCACGCCTGCGGGCATGATACGCACATGACCGCGTTCCTGGGAACGGCCCGGCGGCTGATGGCCAGCAAGGCCGACTGGAGCGGCACGCTGGTGATGATCCTGCAGCCCGGCGAGGAGACCAGCCAGGGCGCCAAGGCGATGCTGGCCGACGGGCTGTTCACCCGCTTTCCCAAGCCGGATGTCGCCCTCGCCTTTCACGACAGCGCGAGCCTGCCGGCGGGGACGATCGGTCTTGGCAGCGGCTATGTCATGGCCAACGTCGACAGCGTCGATGTGCTGGTGAAGGGCGTCGGAAGCCATGGCGCCGCGCCGCAGAACAGCCGTGACCCGATCGTGCTGGCCAGCCGGATCGTGGGCAGCATGCAGACGCTGGTCAGCCGCGAGCGCAACCCGCTGGACCCCGCTGTGGTGACGGTCGGCAGCTTCCACGCGGGTGCGACGCACAACATCATCCCCGACGAGGCGCGGCTGCAGATCACGGTCCGGAGCTACACGCCCGAGGTTCGCAAGAGCCTGCTCGACGGGATCGCGCGGGTGGCGCGGGGCGAGGCGATTGCGGCCGGAATGCCCGACGACCGAATGCCGGTGGTGACGGTGGAGGACCGCTCCACGCCGTCAACGTTCAATACCGAGGCGCTGACCACGCGCACGGCAGCGCTGTTTACGCAGGAGTTCGGCGCCGACCGGGTCAAGACGATGCCGCCCGCGATGGTCGGTGAGGATTTCGGCCGGTACTGGCTGGCAGACAAAAGCAAGCAGAGCCTGATCTTCTGGGTCGGTGGCGTTCCCAAGGACAAATGGGCGGCAGCCGGCGGCGACACGACCAAGCTTCCGAGCCTTCATTCCCCTTACTGGGCGCCTGATGCGGAGGCTGTCATCGGCACCGCGGTAGAGGCAATGACGGTGGCGGCGACCGACGTGCTGAAGAAGGCCTAGCCGCCTCGGCGCCAAAGAGCTTGGTTGCGAACGGCTTAAGGCTTCCTTTGTAAATTTCTCCGACAGTGCATCGCATGTCGGTGGAGCTGACAGTTTGACCGGGCTGCTCCTGTTCTGGAGTCACGCGCTGGCCGCTTTCCTGTTCGCGACGCTGCTCATCTGGCAGCTTCGCGAAGGGGTGCGAAGCGATGTGCAGCGGAGCCTGCTTGGCGCGCTGCTGCTGACGTGCCTGTGGGCCTGGCTGACGGGCATCGCGCCCCACAGCGTGGTGGCCGCCCATGCGGAAACGGCGCGCAATCTGCTCTGGATCACCTTGCTTTACGCGCTGTCGGCCAGCGGGCGGGAGAGCGGGCGCCAGCTGCGGGGGGTGGGCTGGGTCTATGCCGCGGTGTCGGCCGTGTTCGTGCTCCAGTTCATCACCGACCAGCTGATCTTCGCCGACCCGGCGCGAGCTCAAGTGCTGGGCGATGCGGCGACCATGCTGCGAGCCACCGCCGCATCGGGAGCGCTGCTGCTGGTGCACAATCTCTATGGCCAAGCGTCACCGACCAGCCGCTCGTCGATCCGGCTGCTGATGATCGGGCTGGGCCTGGTCTGGCTGTACGATCTCAATCTCTACACCCTCAGCTACTGGCGGGCTTCGCCATCAGAGGCGCTGTACGATGCTCGAGGCGCAGCGCTGGCGCTGGCGACGCCGCTGTTCGCCCTGGGCGGACAGCAGCTGGATGGCTGGCGGCTGCGGTTGTCGCGCGCGGCGACCTTCCAGTCGCTGGGCCTGGTGGCGGTCTGTTCCTATTTCGCGATCATGGCGATCCTGGCCGCAGCGCTGCGGGGGACGGATTGGAGCATCGCCAAGTCCGCGGCGCTTGTCGTGCTGGCCGGCATGACGGTGGCCGCGGTGGCCATCCTGCCCTCTGCCCGGTTGCGGGGCTGGATCAAGATCACCGCCGCCAAGCATCTGTTCGAACATCGCTACGATTACCGCGCCGAGTGGCTGCGGGTGGCGGACACGCTGGGCCGCAGCGGCCCCGACGCGCCGCCCCTTCCCGAGCGCGTTATCCAAGCCCTCGCCGAGATCGTCGAGGCGCCGGGCGGCCTGCTGCTCGCCAGCGACGAGGGCGGGATCGGCTGGACCGGTAATTGGAACTGGATCGGGCGATTGCCGGCCAGCGGCAGCGCGGATGATCTGCGCGCCCTGTGGGAGGCGCTGGCGAATGGGCGAGTAATCGAGATCGACGGGCGCCGAGGCACGCGCGGCTCGGCGGCGGATCGCGCGCTGCCACTGCCCGCAGAATGGCTGGGTGAGCAGCGCTTGTGGGCGGGCGTTCCGCTGGTCCACCAGGAACGGGTGGTGGGGCTGGTGCTGCTGGCGCCTGCCCCGGTGCGCCGCCTGCTCGACTGGGAGGATTTCGACCTGCTCCGCACCGCGGCGCGGCAGGCGGCTTCGGCGCTGGCGGAGAGTCATGGACAGCGTGCGCTGACCACCGCCCGCGCCTTCGAGGATTTCAACCGGCGCTTCGCCTTCATCGTGCACGACGTGAAGAACCTGGTCAGCCAGTTGAGCCTGCTGACCCGCAATGCCGAGCGCCACGCCGAGAACCCCGAGTTCCGGGCGGACATGATCGCGACCCTGAAAAGCTCGGTCGGCAAGATGAATGAGCTTCTGGTCAAGCTGGCGCCCGCCACGCCGGCCAGCGGCGCGCCCGAACCGGTGCCGTTCGCCCTGCGCGGCGTGCTTGCCGCGGCAGTCGCGGGCAAGCGCGGCGCGCATGAAGTGCGGCTGCTCGGGCCCACGGGGCTGGTGGTCCGTGGTGACCCGGCAGGCCTCGAGCAGGCGGTCGGTCACCTGCTGCAGAACGCCTTGGATGCCAGCCCGGCGCACGAGCCTGTCACCGTCCACGTCACGGAGTCAGGCGTGCAGGTGACCATTGCCATCATCGACCGGGGCGCTGGAATGGACCCGGAGTTTGTCCGCCATCGCCTGTTCCAGCCCTTTGCTTCGACCAAGACCGGCGGCTTCGGCATTGGCGCCTATGAGGCACGCGCGCTGGTCACCGCCATGGGTGGCAGCCTCAGCGTCGAGAGCCGACCCGGCCACGGAACTCGCTTCACCATCGTCCTTCCCTATGTCGCCCAGCCCGAAAGCATCAGCGCATGACCGAACCCTCCGCCGAACTTCCCGTCCTGTTGATCGTCGAGGATGACGAGGGCCTGCAGCGGCAATTGAAGTGGGCCTATGACGGCTATCGCGTGGTCGCGGCCCACAACCGCGTGGAGGCGATTGAGGCACTGCGGCTGCATGAGCCGGCGGTCGTCACGCTGGACCTTGGCCTGCCGCCTGACCCGGACGGCACCACCGAAGGTTTCGCCTGCCTGACCGAGATCCTAGCCCTCAAGCCCGACGCCAAGGTCATCGTCGCCTCGGGACATGGCGCGCGGGAAAGTGCACTCAAGGCGGTCGCGCTTGGCGCCTATGACTTCTACCGCAAGCCCGTCGATATCGATGACCTCGGCCTGATCGTTGGCCGGGCGTTCCAGCTGCACGAACTCGAGACTGAGAACCGCCGGCTCGCCGACAGCCTCGACGGCGGCGCGACGGTCCTGGGCTCGATGATCTCGGGCGCGCCGGAAATGCTGAGCCTCGCGCGGACCATCGAGCGCGTCGCGACGGCGGACGTATCGGTGATGCTGCTGGGGGCGAGCGGGACCGGCAAGGAATTGCTCGCTCGCGCGGTTCACGAGAAGAGTCGCCGTGCAAAGGCCGGCTTCATCGCCATCAACTGCGCGGCCATCCCCGAAAACCTGCTCGAGGCCGAGCTGTTCGGCTATGAACGCGGGGCCTTCACCGGCGCGGTGAAGACCACGCCGGGCAAGATCGAGCTGGCGCAAGGCGGCACTCTGTTCCTCGACGAAATCGGCGACGTACCTTTGCCCCTGCAGGTCAAGCTGCTGCGCTTTCTGCAGGAGCGGGTGATCGAGCGGGTCGGCGGCCGCCAGCCGATCCCCGTCGACACCCGGATCGTCAGTGCGACTCATCAGGACCTGGATGCCATGACAGCCGACGGAAGGTTCCGCGAGGACCTCTACTACCGCTTGGCCGAGATCGTGGTGCGCATCCCCAGCCTCAAGGAGCGGACCGGCGATGCCGTGCTGCTGGCGCGGCACTTCGTCCAGCGTTTTGCCCGCGAACTGGGCCGTCCGGTGACCTCGCTTTCCGAGGATGCGGCGGCGGCGATCGATGCGCACGGCTGGCCGGGCAACGTCCGCGAACTGGAGAACCGGCTGAAACGCGCCGTGATCATGGCGGAGGGCAAGCAGGTCACCGCGGCCGACCTCGACCTTGGCGCCAGAGTGAGCGAGGACGGGCCGGCAGCGATCAACCTGCGCGCCGCGCGCGAGGCGGCCGACCGCCGGGCGATCCGTCAGGCGCTGACCCGGACCGAGAACAACATCTCGGGAGCCGCCAAGCTGCTGGGGATCAGCCGTCCGACGCTATATGACCTGTTGAAGCAGTATCGCTTGATGGCCTGAGCGGCCCGCGCCGCTCACATCAGGCGGCGAGGCGCTCGCCGTTGTCGACCAAGAGGATGAGCTGCGGGGCGGGCACGTCCGTCACCGCCCGCTCATAGCCCGACACCCGCAGATACCAGCCGCTCAGGCGCCAGATGCCGTACATGGACGCCCAGGCGACGATCCCGTCCGCCGTATAATGCCAGCCGAGGTGAACCGAGCCGATGAAGATCATCACGGCGAACGACCAGGCAAGCGTGCGGATCTTCCAGCCGAGCTTGCCGACGGCAAGCGCATAAAGCAGCGCCACCGCATTGTGCATCGACGGCATGGCCGAGATGCCGTTGCCGAACCCGAATTCCTTATTCTTGTAGGCCTGCCAAAGGTGGTCCTGAAAATAGACGGCCGAGAGATTGTAGCCGCTATCGTTGATGGCGTGCAGCCGCTGCATCAGCTCGGCATAGCGAGGGGCAGACTGGGTATGCAGCATGGCTGCGAAGCAGGGGCCGGCCGAGCTGAAGTAATAAGCGCCGACCACGCCGATCAGGATGAAGCCGAGCGCGAAGCTGAGGAAGAAGCGGGCGCGCAGCAGCGACGGCGCGGCAATGGCGACGACGGGCGTGACGAGGAACAGGATCGGGACCCAGGCCGCGTAGAGACGGTCCAGCACCAGCGTGCCGAGCGGGGACCCGAAGAAGTAATGGGTGACCCGCCACGGCGCCGTCCCGAAGAACAGGTAGGTCCCCAGGTCGGCGAAGGTGTCGTCCCAGCTGAACGGATTGTAGATGGGAATGAGCTGCTTCATCGTCCCGAACGCGCCCATCAGCAGTGGGGCTAGCAGGATCGGGCCGAGCACCGCCGGCAGGCTGCCGTCGCGGCGGAAGCGTTCGGCGAAGTAATTGGCCAGAGTTTCGAGCGGGCGCTGGTCGCCCCCCATCACCATGATCATCACGCCAATGGCCCCGCCGGCTACAAGCAGGACCGGCCCGAGCAGGAAGATTCGGCTGATATACAGGAAATAGACCTGGACGGCGTCGATCCCGGCCTGGTTGCCGAGAGTGAAGGCAGCGGCGGTGCACAGTCCGGTCATCACGAACAGGACCGAAAGCCAAAGGTGGTCGGGGGGATTGTCCAGGGGCCGCGTGGTCATTCGTCCGTCCGTTCCTTGATCCGCCAACGCGAACTGGACAGCGTTTGTGCAGCAACAGGGTTAACAAGCGGTGCAAGGCTACTTCCCGCTTCCGGGTTTTCGGCCATTTTCGGAACGGGACTTGTCCCGTCGCGGCGCACGGTTAGGGTCGGCGGCACTGAATTCGACAGGGAGTATCTGCCGTGGACCGTCGCGCTTTCTTGACCACCGCGGGAGCGGTCACCGCCACCGCCGCGCTCAGTGCGCGCGAGCGTGCAACGGCGGCGGTCGCCGGCAACGATGCGAAGTTGAACGGCCTTTTCCAGCGGATCTTCGACGAGCGGATCCAGAACGCTCCCGCGCTCGCCACGTCTCTGGGGCTCGACAAGGGTCCGAACGCCCGGCTGCGCAGCACCTTCGATCCGGAGCCGGCGCCGCAGGCGCGGGCCAAGGAGGTCGCGCGGATCCGCCGCTGGCAGGCGCAGGTGCAGGCCGTGCCCGTCGCCAGCCTGAGCCAGGCCGGACAGCTCAACCGGGAGATCGTGCTCTATGGTTTCCAGCGGAACCTGACCGCTCCGACCCGCTTCGACCTCGACAGCGTCCAGAGTCCCTACCTCATCACCCAGCAGGACGGGGCGTATTTTTCCATTCCCGATTTCCTCAACAGCCAGCACCCGATCGAGACCCGCGCCGACGCCGAGGCCTATCTTTCGCGTCTCGGCGAATTCGGGCGGATCCTCGATTTCGAAACCGCCGAGCAGAAGAGGCAGGCGGCGAAGGGCCGCGTCGCGCCGGCCTGGTCGCTCGACCTCGCACTGGGGCAGATGCGCAAGCTGCGCTCGCCCGGCGCGGCGGACAGCGGGATGGTTCGCTCCATCGCGGAGCGGACAAGGGCCAAGAACATCCCCGGCGACTGGGCAGCGCGGGCAGCCAAGATCGTCGAGAGTAGCGTCTACCCCGCACTCGATCGGCAGATGGCGCTGGTGGAGCAGCTGAAGCGCACCACCCAGCCGGGCGACGGGGCCGTGCGGATTCCCAATGGCGATGCGATTTATGCGGCTGCGCTGGCGGAGGCCACCACCACCACCATGACGCCCGACGAGGTCCACAAGCTCGGCCTGTCACAGGTCGCGGAATATACCGGCCTCCTTGACTCACTGCTCAAGCAGGCCGGCTACACGCATGGCACGGTGGGTGAGCGGCTGGCGGCGCTGAACAAGGATCCGAAGCAGCTCTATCCCGACTCGGATGCGGGTCGCGCCCAGCTCATTGCCGACCTCAATGCCGGCGTGAAGGCGATGACCGCTCGGCTGCCGCAGGCGTTCGCGACGCTGCCCAAGCAGCCGCTGGAGATCCGGCGCGTGCCGATCGACATCCAGGATGGCGCGTCCAACGGCTATTACAACAGCGCGTCGCTGGATGGTTCGCGTCCGGCGATCTACTGGATCAACCTGAAATCCACGGGCGACTGGCCGCGCTATTCGCTGCCGTCCCTGACCTATCACGAGGGCGTTCCGGGCCATCACCTGCAGATCAGCCTGGCGCAGGCGTCCAAGGACATCCCGATGCTGCGCAAGATCAGCTTCTTCAACAGCTATGTCGAAGGCTGGGCGCTCTATGCCGAGCAGCTGTCGGACGAGATCGGCGGCTACACGGGCATCGAGCGCGCGGGCTACCTGCAGAGCTTCCTATTCCGCTCGGCCCGGCTGGTGGTGGACACCGGCCTCAACCACCTGGGCTGGAGCCGCGAGCGGGCGGTCGACTACATGACCGCGACCACCGGTTTCCCCCGCCCCCGAGTGCAGCGCGAGGTGGAGCGTTACTGCGCCTCCATCGGTCAGGCATGCAGCTACAAGGTCGGGCATCTGGCGTGGCTGCGGGCGCGCGAGGCGGCCAAGGCGCAGCTCGGCGCGAAGTTCGACATCAGGCAGTTCCACGAGGTGCTGAAGGACGGCGCCATGCCGCTGACCATTCTCGAGCGGCGGGTGCGTGAGCGCGCAGCGGCGCAGGCCCGGGCGTGAGCGCGATGCGGAAGTTCGCGGCGGCGCTGGCGCTCGGCGCCGCGAGCATCGGGCTGACCGGTGCGGTCGCCCCTGCCCGCTCCGTCGCGGTCAGCGAAGACGCGCGATTCACATCGTTCAGCAACCGGGTGGTCGACCAGTTTCTACGTCTGAACCCCATCTATGCGACGACACTGGGGGACCACCGCTTCGACGGGCAGATGACCGACGTGTCGGAGGCCGGCCGCGAGGCCCAACGCAGATTCGCGCAAGCGGCAAAGGCCGAGCTGGCGCGGTTCGATCCCGCCAAGCTCAGCCGTGAGCATCAGGTCGATGCCATCCTGCTGCGCGACCAGCTCGACTATGCGCTGTTCAGCGACGGGCGGCTGCAGGACTGGGCGTGGGACCCCCTGACCTACACCGGTCCAGCAGGGACGGCACTGTTCGGCCTGTCCTCCCGCCAGTTCGCGCCGCTCCCCGTGCGGCTCCGGTCCGCGACGCAGCGGCTGGAGGCGCTACCCCGCTTCCTGGCGCAAATGCGACAGGCGCTGGTGCCCGCGCGCGTGCCGCGCATCCATGTCGAAACCGCGGCCAAGCAGAATGCCGGGCTGGCAAGTCTCGTCGACGACATCATCAAACAGCAGGCTGCCCTCCCCGGTCCGGAACGGGCGCGATTGGTGCGGGCAGGCGCGGCGGCAAAGGCGGCGATCGCCGCGCAGCAAGGCTGGTTCGACAAGACACTCATCCCGCAGGCCAAGGGCAATGAGCGGATCGGCGCGGCTCTGTACGACGAGAAGCTCCGCCTGGCCCTCAATTCGACGCTGAGCCGGCAAGAGATCCGCGCCCGGGCCGAGGCCGAAATCGCGCGGCTTCGGGCCGAGATGTACACTGTGGCGGCGGGAATGCTGCGTGGGCATGCGGGGGCGCCGCCGGCGCCGCCCAATCCGACCCCTGACCAGCAGCAGGCGGTGATCCAGGCAGGGCTTGCGATCGTCACTGCCGACGTGCCGGCCAAGGACCAGGTGATCCCCTTCACCAAGGGCACGCTGCAGGAAGCGATCGCCTTCGCCAAGGCGAAGGACCTGATCAGCTTCCCGACGCAGAGCTTCAACGTGATCGAAATGCCCGAATATGCGCGCGGAGTGGCGGCCGCTTATGCCGACATGCCGGGCGCGTTCGAGAAGGACCAGCGCGGCTACTATGCGGTGACGCCGATCCCGCCCGAGTGGACTCCGGCGCAGGCCGCGTCGTTCCTGCGGGAATATAACAAGTGGACGCTGCACGAGCTGACGCTGCACGAGGGCGTGCCGGGGCACCTGCTGCAGCTGGCGCACGCCAACCAGTACAAGTCGCGGCTGCGGGCGCTGCTGCAGTCCGGCTCCATGGTGGAGGGTTGGGCCTGCTACAGCCAGGACGTCATGGCGGACGCGGGCTTCCTGAACCGCGATCCGCGCTACCTGCTGGCGCACTACAAATTCGCCATGCGGCCGCCGGTCAACGCCATCCTGGACCAGGACTTCCACACCGGGAACATGACCCGTGAGGCGGCGATGACGCTGATGACCAGGACCGCCTTCCAGGAGGAGCGGGAGGCCGCCGGCAAGTGGGTCCGAATGCAGCTGAGCAGTGCCCAGCTACCGACCTATTGGGTCGGCTATTCGGAGTGGAAGGACTTCCGCGCCGCCGCCGAGCAGCGGCCGGGCTTCAACCTCAAGCGGTTCCATGATGCCGCGCTCAGCCACGGATCACCGCCGGTCCGGTTCATCAGGCAGCTGACCTTCGGCGAGCCGATCCGCTAGAAGCGGACGGCGACCCCGGTGATCAGCTGAAGGTCGGGCGACGAGCGGGCGAAGCCGGTATCGACCTCGACGTCGAGCTGGAGGTTCTTGCCCGCCTGATAACCGGCGGCCAGCCCCAATTGTGCCTCGCGCTTGTGATCGTCACCTTCTCGTTCGCGTGCGACCAGCGCGTCGAGCTCGATGTTCAATTTGTCTGAGACCGCATAAGCGATCTCGCCCGCCAGCGCCCCGCGCCAGTGATAGCCGGGGCCGTCGCTGTCGGGATTGCGCTCGGCCTCGGGCGTCAGCGTCCACGACCATTTGTCGCTGACGTTGCCGGTCAGCGACACCAGCATGCCCTCGGACACCCGCCCCTGCGTGAAGTCGCGCGACCCCACGGGCAGGGTCAGGAACGGCAGCGCCGTCACCACCACCTTGGCGTCGGCGGGGGTCAGCCGGCGCTTGATCCCAACGGTAAGATCGCCCGCGCCGTGGGTGCGCTCGGTGACGCCGTCGCTGGTCAGTTTCGACCGCAGCAACGGCGCAAAGGCGAAGTTGACCTCGGTCGCCTGGTCGAGCCCGATCCTGAGCTCCGCCGGCAACCACGACCAGTCGCGCTCGGTCCCGTCGCTGTTATGCGTCCGACTATATTCGCCGAGCGAAAATTCGACCTGCACATGCCCGCCCGGCACCACGCATGTGCCGGTAGCGATGCCCGGCCGGTCGGCACAGAAATCGTTATCCCCCGCCCACGCAGGCGTGGCGAAAGCGAGCAGGAGGATGAGCAGCGCCGTCTTCATGCGGCACCTGTTATGCCGAAACGCAACCTTCGCGAAGTGAACTGCGGGACAGACTCAGCGGCCGGCCCGCACCGGACGCGGAGTGCGCACCGGGCGTCCCTTGTGGCGTGGCGGCCCGACCGGCCGCGCCGCCGCCTCGACATCGCGCGGGGGCGCCACCTCGATCAGCATGCCTTCGTCCTCGGGCGCCACCGGCGTGCGCTTCAGCGCATTGACGAAGTTCGGAACGCTGCGCGCGGCGATCTCGAAGAAGCTTTCGCTCTGCGCGACCCGGATGGCGCCGATGTCCTGCCGACCGACATGGCCGTAGCGGCAGATCAGCGGCAGCAGCCAGCGCGGGTCGGCATTGTGGCGGCGGCCGGCGTTGATCTTGAACCAGGTCGAGCCCTCGAAACCGGCGCGGTTCGGCGATTCACCGCGGGTCGCCGGATCGGCCGAAAGGATGTCTTCGGGCGCCGGCATCTCCGTGCGCAGGGTGCGAACCAGCGCGGTCGCAATCGCCTCGGGCGATAGCTCGGCCATCAGCGTCGTGGCGAGCGCTTGATCTTCCTCGTCCGGCTCGGTCGGGGCGCGGAGGCGCTCCAGCAGCCGCTCGCGGTCCTTGGTCCGGATGTCCTCGGCGGTCGGTGGGCTGATCCACTCGGCCTGGATGCTTGCACCGCGCAGCATGGACTCGACCTGGCGGCGGCGGCGGAACGGCACGATCAGCACGGCCACGCCCTTGCGCCCGGCTCGACCGGTGCGCCCGGAACGGTGCTGCAGCGCCTCGGCGTCGCGCGGCAACTCGACATGGATGACGAGTGTGACGGTGGGAAGGTCGATGCCGCGCGCGGCGACGTCGGTCGCGACGAGCACCCGGGCGCGCTGGTCGCGGAGGGACTGAAGCGCATTGTTGCGCTCGTTCTGGCTATGCTCACCGCTGAGGGCCACCGCCTGGAATCCGCGCTCCGTCAGGCTGGCGTGGAGGCGGCGGACCGCCTCGCGGGTGGCGCAGAAGAGGATGGCGGTCTCGGCCTCGTGGAGGCGGAGGAGGTTGACGACGACATGCTCGATGTCGGTCGGCGAAGTGGTCACCGCCTGATAAGCGATGTCGGCGTGCGCCTCTCGCTCGCTCATCGTCTCGATCCGCAACGCATCCTTCTGGTAGCGCTTGGCGAGCGCGACGATCGGGCGCGGCATGGTGGCGGAGAACAGCAGAGTGCGCCGCTCGGCCGGCGTGGCGTCGAGGATCTCTTCGAGCTCCTCGCGGAAGCCCATGTCGAGCATCTCGTCCGCCTCGTCGAGGACGACCGCGCGCATGGCCGAGAGGTCGAGTGCGCCGCGTTCAAGATGGTCGCGCAGGCGTCCGGGAGTGCCAACGACGATGTGAGCGCCGCCCTGAAGGGCGCGGCGTTCGCGCATCGGGTCCATGCCGCCGACGCAGGTGACCACGCGCGCGCCAGTCTCGGCGTAGAGCCAATCAAGCTCCTTGCTGACCTGCAGCGCGAGTTCGCGGGTCGGGGCGATGACCAGCGCAAGAGGCTCACGCGTCCAGGGCGCACGATCGGCTTCGATCAGCTGGGCGGCGATCGCAAGGCCGAAGGCGACGGTCTTGCCCGACCCGGTCTTGGCGGAGACGATCAGGTCGCGGCCGGCGGCCTCTGGCTCGACGACGGCGGTCTGGACGGCGGTGAGCGTGTCATACCCGCGCGCGGCAAGAGCCGCGGCGAGCACGGGATGAATATGATCATGTTGCATGTGCGAAGGTCCTTAGCGCAGATCGCGCCCGAATGACAGGGCGGTGTCAGGCCAGGCTGTCGGCCAACTCCGCCACTTCAAGCCAGCGCAGTTCGGCTGCTTCCTTGTCGGCCCGCAGGCTGGCGATCTGGTCCATGAGTGCTTGGAAGCGCTTGGGATCGCGGGTGTAGAGGTCGGGATCCGCAAGAACCGCTTCGGCGGTGGCGATCTTGGCCTCGATCTGCTCGATCTCTCCAGGCAGCCGGTCGAAGTCGCGCTGGTCCTTGTAGGACAGCTTCCTAGGCGGCGTGGCGGGCACCGCCGCAGGTGTCGGTACGGATGATTTCGGCTTGGGCTGGGGCCGCGCCGCTTCTTCGCGCCTTTTGGCCCAATCGTCATAGCCGCCGGCGACGATGTCCACCTTGCCGGAGCCGTCGAGACCCAGCGTGATGGTCACCGTCCGGTCGAGGAAATCGCGGTCGTGGCTGACGATCAGGACCGTTCCGTCATAGTCGGCGATGACTTCCTGAAGGAGATCCAGCGTTTCGAGGTCCAGGTCGTTGGTCGGCTCGTCGAGCACTAGCAGGTTGGACGCGCGAGCGAATTCACGCGCCAGCAGCAGGCGCGACCGCTCACCGCCCGAAAGGCTTCCGACCGGCGCATCAATCATCTCCGGATTGAAGAGATATTCCTTGAGATAGCCCTTGATGTGCTTCTTGGTCCCGCGCACGTCGATCCAGTCGCCGCCCTCGGCCAGCACGTCGCGGACGCGCTTTTCGGGTGACATGAGCTTTCGCTGCTGGTCGATGACGATGCCGGACAGGGTCCTCGCCAGCGTGACCTTGCCCTCGTCGGGCGCCAGTTCGCCGGTGAGCAGCTTCAGCAACGTCGTCTTGCCCGTGCCGTTGGCACCGACCACGCCAATCCGGTCGCCGCGCTGGATGCGCAGGGAGAAATCACGGATGATCGTCCGACGCTCGCCCTGATCATTCTCGAATGACTTCCACACCTTGTCGGCCTCGATCACCGACTTGGTCTTGGTATCGTCCCGCGCCAGCCCCAGCTTGGCGGCGCCGCTCGGCCCCAGGATGGCCGCGCGCTGCGCCCGCATTTCGCCCAGCTTGGCCAGCCGGCCCTGGTTGCGCCGGCGGCGCGCGGTGACCCCGCGCTGAAGCCAGTGGAGCTCGATCGCCAGCTTGGCGTCGAGCTTCTCGGCGGCGCGCTCTTCCTCGGCATAGACCTTCTCGGTCCAGGCATCGAAGCCGCCGAACCCGATCTCCGCACGACGGATCTGGCCGCGATCCAGCCACAGACAGCTCTTGGTGAGGCGCGTCAGAAAGGTGCGGTCGTGGCTGATGACGACGAACGCGCCGGTGAAGCGGCCCAGCCAATCCTCCAGCCAGTCGATGGCCGCGAGGTCGAGATGGTTGGTGGGCTCGTCGAGCAGGAGCACGTCGGGCTCCTGCGCCAGCGCGCGCACGATGGCGGCGCGGCGGCGTTCACCCCCGCTGGCGGTCGCTGTCGAGCGGCTGAGGTCGATGCCGAGCTGGTCGGCGATGGCGGCGGCTTCGTGCGCGGGCGGGGCATCGGTTCCGGCCAGCACCCAGTCTTCCAGCGTTGCATGACCGACCATCACCGGGTCCTGCTCCAGCAGCACGACCCTGGTGCCCGGAACGATGGTGCGGCGGCCCTCGTCCGTGTCGATGGTGCCCGCCAGGCACTTCAGCAGCGTGGTCTTGCCGGCACCGTTGCGCCCGATCAGCGCCAGCCGGTCGCGCGGACCGACATAGATGTCGAGCTCGCGAAACAGCCAGCCGTCGCCCTGGACCAGCCCGAGGTTCTCAAAAGAAAGGATAGGAGGCGCGGCCATGTGGGCGCCTTTAGCCAGCGTGCGCGCCCGCGTCACCCATGCCCATGGACTTTGCTGACAGCGCTGTTCACAACCTATTCAATGGCTTCTGGTAGGAACGGCCTCACGAGATTCGCCATGAGCCTGACCCGTTTCATCCTTGCCGCGCTTGCCGCGAGCCTTGCCGCCAGCCCGGTGCTGGCCGACCCGCCGCGCGGCCGCGATCAGGACCGCGTATTCGAAGCCTTTCGCGAGGGTCGCTCCATGCCCCTTCCCTCGATCGAGCGGCGGGTGATCCCCTTCATGGGCGGCGCCGATTATCTCGGGCCTGAATTCAACGGTGACACCTACCGGCTGAAATTCATGCGGGGCGGCCGGGTGATCTGGGTCGATGTCGACGCGCAGAGCGGTCGAATCATCGGGCGGTCGCGCTAGGCTTTCACCCGCTTCGGACCTGCTGTTCGTGCCGACGAAGCGTGAGTCCCTCCCCCTTCCCGTTCATTCCGTCTAAGCAACCGTTCAGCTTGGCGCGGGTTAGACGCGGTCAAGCAGACGTTTGATAGGACGAAGACCATGCGCGTGCTGATCGTCGAGGACGAACCGAACCTGGGGCGGCAGCTCCGATCCACGCTGGAGGGCGCGGGCTATGCCGTTGATCTCGCCACCGACGGCGAGGACGGCCATTATCTGGGCCAGACCGAAAATTATGACGCGGTGGTGCTCGACCTCGGCTTGCCCGAGGTGGACGGGCTGACCGTGCTCGACCGCTGGCGCAAGGAAGGCAAGAAGATGCCCGTCCTGGTGCTGACCGCGCGCGACAGCTGGTCGGACAAGGTGGCGGGTCTGGATGCTGGCGCCGACGACTATCTCGCCAAGCCGTTCCAGACCGAGGAACTGATCGCCCGTCTGCGCGCCCTCATCCGCCGCTCGAGCGGCAATGCATCGAGCGAGCTTATCGCCGGCGACATCCGCCTCGACACCCGGTCGGGCAAGGTGACCAAGGCCGGCGAGCCGGTGAAGCTCACGGCGCAGGAATATAAGCTCCTGTCCTACCTGCTCCATCACAAGGGCAAGGTGGTCAGCCGGACCGAGCTCATCGAGCATATCTACGACCAGGATTTCGACCGCGACTCGAACACCATCGAAGTGTTCGTGACCCGCATCCGGAAGAAGCTGGGCCCTGATGTCATCACCACCATCCGCGGCCTCGGCTACAGCCTGGAGGAGCCGGCGGCGTGAGCGTCGAGGCTCCGGCCGCCGCAAACGGCACGGAGCGCTACTCCGGGTCGCTGACCCGCCGGATGATCGTCATTGCGACGATCTGGATCTCGATCCTGCTGTTTGCCGGCGGGTTCGCGCTAGATCGGGTGCTGACCGGCAGCCTGGTCCGCAGCTTCGACACGCAGCTCGACTATGTGCTGAAAGGGATGATCGCCTCGTCCGAGGTGGGTCCGCTGGGCGAAGTGCGCTTCACCCGCCTTCCCGCCGACCAGCGCTTCATCGAGACCTATTCGGGCCTGTACTTCCAGATCACGGACGTGCCGTTCGACCACTGCCGTCTCAAGTCCGAGAACCCCTACTGCTTCGCATCGCGCTCCCTGTGGGACCGGCGACTTCGGATCACCGACCGCTATTTCCACCTGCAGTCGCATTTCTACGATTCGAACGAATTCGCGGACGAGCCGCTGCGGGTGGTAGAACGCGACGTCATTCTCCCGGGCTCCAAGGTCCGCTGGCGCTTCCAGGTGGCGCAGAGCCGCGAGGACCTCGACCTACAACTCAGGGACCTGCGGCGCACTCTGATCTGGAGCTTCGTTCTCCTGGGCTTGGGTCTGGTGGTGCTTGCCGCCTTGCAGACCGTCTATGGCCTGTGGCCATTGCGGCGGGTCCGGCGCGAGGTGGCGGCGATCCGCTCCGGCACCAAGTCGCGGGTGACCGACAATTTCCCGGTCGAGCTTCAGCCGCTGACCGACGAGATCAACCAACTGCTGGCGCATGGCGAGGCACAGGCCGAGGAGGCCCGCACCCATGCCGGCAACCTTGCCCATGCGCTGAAAACTCCGCTGACCGTCATCACCAATGCCGCCACCGCCCGTGATCCGGACCTGTCGGACTTGGTCTGCCGCGAGGCGACCACCATGCGGCGGCAGGTGGACCACCATCTGGCCCGGGCGAGGGCGATCGGCCGCCGCGCCTCGACCCAGGCCCGCTCCCGCGTGTGGGACAGCCTGGACGCGGTGCAGCGGGCGGTCGACCGGATGTACGAGAAGGTCACCGTGGACATCGCCGGAGACCGCGAGGCCGAGGTTCGGGTGGAGCGGCAGGACCTCGACGAGATGCTCGGGAATCTGGTCGAGAATGCCGCCAAATATGGCAACGGACGAGTGTTCGTCACCGTCGAGGCCGGTGCTGACAAGGTGGACGTGCTGGTCGAGGACGACGGGCCCGGCATCCCGGCAGAGCAGCGCAGCGAGCTGTTCACCCGCGGCGTGCGGCTGGACACCACCGGCAAGCCTGGCACGGGGCTTGGCCTTGCGATCGTTCGGGACGTGGCGGAGATCTATGGCGGATCGGTCGCGCTCGAAGAGAGCGAAGACCTGGGCGGATTGCTGGTAAGGCTGACGCTTCCGCGCGGCTAGTTGCCGCCATGGCGGCGTTGGTCGAAAACCTTGTTGCGTGCCGCACTGGCCCGGCTACGCTCCCGGTAACCCAACTGATCAGGAAAAATCGATGCGTTTTCGCCATCTGGCCCTGGCCGGCATGCTTGCCACGGCCCTTCCCGCTGCACTCCTCGCCGGCACTCCGCGCTACGGCAACTGGGGCGTCGACATGGGTGACATGGACACCAAGGTGAAGCCGGGGGACAGCCTGTTCGAATTCGCCGAGGGCAGCTGGCTGCGCAACCATCCCATTCCGGCCGACAAGACGGGCGCCGGATACAATTTTGAACTGCCGGACGAGATCGAGCAGCAGGTCAAGGCAATGGTCGAGAACGTCACGGCCAATCCGACCTCGCCGGTCGCGCGCAAGATCGGCGATGCCTACGCGGCGTGGATGGACGAGGCCGGCATTGAGCAGCGCGGCTTGTCGCCGCTCAAGCCATACCTGGCGAAGATCGACAATGTTTCCAGCCGCAGCCAGCTGGTTCAGCTGATGATGGAGCCGGGCTTCGCAAGCCCCATCAACATCGGCATCGGTGCCGATCAGGATAATCCGACCCGCTATGCGGCGCAGGCAGGGCAGGCCCGCCTCGGCCTTCCCACCCGCGACTACTATCTGCTGAAAGGCCAGAAGTACGACAGCATTCGGGCCAGCTACCGCACCTACATCGCCGACCTGAACCGCCTCGCGGGACTGTCCGATCCCGAAGGACGCGCGGATCGGATCCTGGCGCTCGAGACCAGGATTGCGCAGGACCAGTGGACCCCCGAACGCCGCCGTGATCCGGTCGCCACCCATAACCCGATGACCGCTGCCCAGCTGATGAAGCTGGCGCCGCAGTTCAACTGGACGGAGACCCTGCATGGCATGGGTCTGGGCGCTGCGACCACGGTCGATGTGGCGGAGCCCAGCGCGGTGACCGCCGCCGGCCAGCGCATCGCCGACGTGCCGCTCAGCACCTGGAAGGAATATCTCACCTTCCGGTTCATCAGCGACCACGCAAGCAACCTGCCGAAGGCGTTCGATGACCGTCGCTTCGCCTTCTACGGCAAGACGATGAACGACGTTCCAGAGCAGCGCGCCCGATGGAAGCGCGGCATGCAGATGCTCGACGACAGTCTCGGCGAGGCGGTGGGCCAGCTTTACGTCGCCAAATACTGGCCGGACCAGACGGCCAGGCAGGCGCAGGAACTGGTCGATGACGTACGCGCCGCTTACCGGGAAAAGATCACGAACGCGGCTTGGATGGATTCGGCGACGCGGCAGAAGGCGCTGGAAAAGCTGGCGTCCTTCGACCCGCGGATCGGCCATCCGGTCAAGTTCATCGACTATTCGGACCTTGCGGTCAGCCGCACCGACCCGCTCGCGAATGCGATCGCGACCGAGGATTTCCAGTGGAAGCTGCAGCTCAAGCGGTTCCCGCACCCGGTCGATCGGACGCTGTGGGAAATGACCCCGCAGACGGTGAACGCTTATTACGATCCGACCATGAACCAGATCACGGTGCCCGCAGCGATCCTGCAACCGCCCTTCTTCGACGCGAACGCCGATCCGGCGGTGAACTATGCCGAAACCGGTGCCACGACCGTTGGCCACGAAATGGGTCACGGGTTCGACGACCAGGGCCGTCAGTATGACGCCAAGGGGCGCCTGCGTGACTGGTGGACGCCTGCAACCGCCGCCAAGTACAAGGTCAAGGCCGAGCGCTTGGCCGCCCAGTTTGACCAATACGAACCGATCCCGGGCGTTCACATCAAGGGCCATCTGACGCTTGGCGAGAACTTGGCCGACCTGGGCGGCCTCGAGACGGCCTACGCCGCCTACCGCCGATATGTCGCACGGCACGGCGAGCCGCCGGTGATCAACGGCTACACCGGCGATCAGCGCTTCTTCATTGCCTACGCGCAGGCCTGGCAGGGCAAGCGCCGCGAAGGCGCCGAGCGGCAGCAGCTGTTGAGCGATCCGCACAGCCCGGAGAAGTATCGCGTCGACGGCATCGTCCGGAACTTCGACCCCTTCTACAAGGCGTTCAACGTGCAGCCGGGCGACAAGCTCTACCTCGCGCCCGCCGAGCGCGTTCACGTCTGGTAGGGTCCTGCGGCGGCGACGAGCCTTGCCCGTCGCCGCCGACCATCCTAACCGCGCTCCCGTGACTGCCTCTCTCCACGACCTCCGACCCACCGCCTCGCCCAGCCTCGAGCCGCTGGTCCAGCTGACCGCCGCCGACATGAATGCGGTCAATCAGGTGATCCTGTCGCGGATGCAGTCGCAGGTTCCGCTCATCCCGGAGCTGGCCGGTCATCTGATCGCCGGCGGCGGCAAGCGGATGCGGCCGATGCTGACCTGCGCGTCGGCGGCGCTGTGCGACTATACGGGTAGCCGGCACCACAAGCTGGCGGCGGCGGTGGAGTTCATCCACACCGCCACCCTGCTGCACGACGATGTGGTCGACGGTTCGGGCATGCGGCGCGGCAAGCGCACCGCCAACCTCATCTGGGGCAATCCGTCGAGCGTTCTGGTCGGCGATTTCCTGTTCAGCCGCGCCTTTGAGCTGATGGTCGAGGACGGGTCGCTCAAGGTCCTCAAGATCCTCAGCCACGCCAGCGCCGTCATCGCGGAAGGCGAAGTGGCGCAGCTGACGGCGCAACGCCAGATCGCGACCAACGAGGACACCTACCTCCACATCATCGAGGCCAAGACAGCCGCGCTCTTTTCCGCCGCTTGCAAGATTGCCCCAGTGGTTGCCGAAGCCGGCGACGACGCCGAACAGGCGCTGGAAGCATTCGGCCGGAACCTTGGCATCGCCTTCCAGCTGGTCGACGACGCCATCGACTACACCAGCGAAGAAGCGACCAGCGGCAAGAGCCTGGGCGACGACTTCCGCGAGGGCAAAATGACCTTGCCGATCATCCTCGCCTACGCCCGCGGACAGGAAGCCGACCGGGCCTTCTGGCGCGAGGCCGTGAGCGGCGACCGGGTCAGCGACGACGACCTGGCGCATGCGATCCGCCTGCTGCGCGACACGCAGGCGATCAGCGACACGCTGGAGCGCGCGCGACTCTACGCCCGCCGCGCGCTGGACGCGATTGCGGGCTTCTCCAACGGCAAGGCCCGCGCCGCGCTGACCGAAGCCGTCGAGTTCGCGGTGGCGCGCGCCTACTAGGCAGAGCGCCTGCTTGCCGGTTGCTAGCGGACCGGGATCATGACGTGCGCATAGGGCGTGCCGCCCCACATGACGTAGGGCTTGGTCGTGTCCGGATTGGCCCCGCTGGGATATTGCGCGTTGAGCGCGGGCGAACCGACCAGCATCAGGTGCGGACCGGTAACCACCCATTTTCCGTCGGCGGGCGGCTTGGCATAGGGATCCGTGTTGCTGGCGTCGGTGCCGCCGGCCAGCATGTAGATGACCCCGACCGCATCGGCTGGAGGAGTCTGCTTGCTCATCCAGGCACCCGCCCAGCGCATCGCGTTCCGGTCCAGACACATCGGGTCGACGCCCGGTGTGCTTGGGTCGTCGGGCATGCAGGTGAAGCCGTTAGTCCCGGGGCGCAGCTCGCGCATTCCGGTGGCACCCATCGTCACCACCTTGGCGCCCTCCGCGATCGCCTTCGGCCCGGCGCTGAGCGCGTTCTGGATGAGGCTGGCGTCGGATGCGGGCGGCGGAGCTGCAGCACCGGGCGAGGCCGCCGGCAAGGTCATGAGGGCGATACAGCCGCCCCAACGCAAGAGCATCTTCGGGGTCATGACATCCTCCTTCAGGTGGATGCCCTTCCCATACCGCAACCGCAACGATCCACCTAATGAACTTGGAGCCCGCTTGCCCTAAGGCGCGCCTGTGACCCTGCCGATCCATGCTGTCCTGCCCGACCTGCTCGCTGCGCTCCGGAGCCGTCCGCGCGCGCTGCTGATCGCGCCGCCGGGTGCGGGCAAGACCACCCAAGTGGCGCCAACACTGCTGACTGAACCGTGGTGCGGCGGGCAGATACTGCTGCTCGTGCCCCGGCGGCTGGCGGCACGGGCGGCGGCGGAGTTCGTGGCGCGGCAACTGGGCGAGGAACCCGGCGGCACCATCGGCTACCAGACGCGGCTCGACAGCCGGGTCGGCAAGGCCACCCGCGTGATCGCGATGACGCACGGCGTCTATCTGTCGCGGATCCAGGCCGATCCCGAGCTATCTGGCGTGTCGGCGGTGCTATTCGACGAGGTGCACGAGCGCAGCCTCGACAGCGATCTCGCGCTCGCCCTGACGCTCGACGCGGCGGGCGCGCTGCGGGAGGACCTCAGGATCCTGGCGATGTCCGCGACGCTCGACGGCGAGCGCTTCGGGGCGCTGCTAAGCGATCCACCCCGCATCGAGAGCGAGGGCCGAAGCCATCCCCTCACCCTGCAGCACATTGGCCGCGATTCGGCCTTGCGGATCGAGCCGCAGGTCGCCGCCGCCTGCCGCCGCGCCTTGGCCGAGATCGACGGTTCGCTGCTCGCCTTCCTGCCCGGCGTCGCCGAGATCGAGCGGACCGCGGAGGCGCTAGGCGTCCTGCCGCCGAACGTCGTACTCCATCGCCTGCACGGCCAGGTCGACCCACGGGACCAGCGCGCCGCACTGGCCAGGCCCGAGCCAGGCACCCGCAAGCTGGTGCTGGCGACCAGCATCGCCGAAACCAGCGTGACGATCGAGGACGTGCGGATCGTGGTGGACAGCGGGCTTGCCCGGCGACCGCGCTATGACCGCGAGGCCGGGCTGACGCGGCTGGTGACCGAGCGGGCGAGCAGGGCGGCGGTGACGCAGCGCGCCGGCCGCGCCGCGCGACAGGCGCCGGGCGTGGCGATCCGCTTGTGGGAGGAAGCGGCGACCAACGCCCTGCCCGCGCATGACCCGCCCGAAATCCTCGAGGCGGACCTGACCAGCCTGCTGCTGACCACTTTGCTGTGGGGCGAGCCGGATCCGCAGCGCCTGCCCTTCCTGGACCCGCCGCCGGCGGCCGCACTGGCGGAGGCACGCCGGCGGCTGATGAGCCTTGATGCCATCGACGCGGACGGGCGGGTGACCGAACATGGCCGGCAGATTGCCCGTCTGCCGCTGGAGCCCCGCCTGGCGCACATGCTGATCGAGGGCGCCGCGCGAGGGTTCGGCAGCGTCGCAGCCGAGGCTGCGTTACTGCTGACCGAGCGCGGGTTGGGCGGGAATGAGCCGGACCTGGAGCGGCGCTCGCAACGCTGGCGTGGTGATCGCGGCAAGCGCGCGGATGCGGCGCGTGGCTTGGCACGGCGGTGGGAACGACAGCTTCCTCCTTCCCGAGCTGATGGCGGCGATCGGCCGGCCCCGGACGTGAGCCGCGGCGAAGCACTCGCCATGTCCATCGCCCTCGCCTTCCCCGACCGTCTTTCTCGCCGCCGCGACGGGTCGGGCGAGCGCTGGCAGTCCGTCGGGGGACGCGGGTTCCGGCTCGACCCTTCTTCGTCCCTGTCATCCGCCAGCTGGCTTGCCGTCGCCGAAGTGGCGGGAAGCGCGGCGGGCGCGCGCATCCTGTCGGCCGCTGCACTGGACGAGGAGGCGGTCTTGGCGCTGTTCGGCGACCGCGTCGTGACGGGCCACGATGGCGTCTTCGATCCGGCCACGGGGGCGGTCACCCCGACCCGGTCACGTCGGCTGGGAAGCATCCGCCTGTCGAGCGGGCCCGACCCCAGACCAGACCCCGAAGCCATCGCCGCCGCTCTGGTCGAGGGCGTCAGGACGTACGGCCTCCACCTCCTGTCATGGGGAGAGACCGCGACCGCGCTGCGACACCGCGCCGCCTTCGCCGCGGCGCACGACCCCACCGTCCCGGCGCTCGACGACAGCACCTTGCTGCAGCGGCTCGATGAGTGGCTGCCGCCGCTCGTCGCGGGCAAGCGGCGGCTGTCCGATATCGGAGATGCCACCCTGCGCCAGGCGTTCGAGGGGCTGCTCGGTTACGAGGGCAAGCGCCACGTCGACCGGCTTGCACCGGTGGATTTCGTGTCGCCAGCCGGGAGCCACCACGCCATCGATTATGGCGCCGCGGGCGGGCCCGCCGTCGAGGTTCGGGCGCAGGCGCTGTACGGCCTCAGAAATCACCCGACGGTGGCTGGTGGACGAGTGCCGCTGACACTGGCGATCACCTCACCCGCGGGTCGTCCGATCCAGACCAGCCGCGACCTGCCGAGCTTCTGGGTGGGAAGCTGGCGCGAGGTCGCGAAGGAGATGCGCGGGCGCTATCCCCGCCATCCCTGGCCCGACGATCCGGCCAGCGCCGCGCCGACGCTCCGGGCCAAGCCGCGTTCTTGATTTCACTGCCTCTTTCGGCCACCTCCCCGCGCATGACCACCGCACGCATCATTGAGCAGGATCGCAAGACGACCCAGTCGGGCCGGGCCAAGAGCGGCAAGTGGAGCCTGGAATTCGAAAGCGGGCGGGCGCAGGCGCATGACCCGCTGACCGGCTGGGTCGGCGCGGCCGACACGCGGACTCAGGTCCGGCTGGCCTTCGACAGCAAGGAAGCGGCGATCGCCTACTGCGACAAGCATGGCCTGAACTATCATGTGGTGCCCGCGCCGCCGGTAAAGCTCAAGCTTCAGGCATACGCGGACAACTTTCGCTAGGGCTCACCCCGTTCCTCGCTCCTTGAGGAACTCACGCATCATCGGCTGCAGGTTGGAGTTGTAGCTCGCCAGCACATTGCGCGGGCCGGCAATCTCGAAGTGCGTGAGCAAGCGCTCGCCATCCCAGTCGTGGAGCGCAAAGGCGGGCGGGTCGGCGATGATCAGCGCCCGGCCGTCAGGGTGCTTCGGATCGACGTCGTCCATGTCCAGCGCCACCTGCGGTGCGGTGGAGGGCGCGACCACCAGATGCTTGCCCGCGAAGGTGGCGGCAATCGGCCGATGGACGTGGCCGCAGATCATGCCGACGATCTGGTTAGCCGGCTCCACCACGGCGCGCAGCCGCTCGACCCAACCTTCGTGAGGCAGTGCGCTCATCCACGGAATGCCGGTGTCGAGCGGCGGATGATGAAGCACCAGCAGCGTGGGCATGTCTGGCGCCTCGGCCAGCCGCTCGGCCAGCCACTCGGCGCGCGCCTCGCAGAAGGTGCCGCCGTGCCGCCCCTCGTCCAGCGTATCGAGCATGATGATCCGCAGACCATTCTGCTCTGACACATATTGGACGAACCCATCGCCCATCCGCTCGACCATGGGGAATTCGGCGGCAAAGGCGGCGCGGCCGTCGTGATTGCCAACCCCCAGCAGCATCGGCCCTTCCCAGCGGCCAAGCAGCGCATGCACATGGTCATAGGCGTGGGTGTCATCGCCATGCTCGACCAGGTCGCCGCTGACAATCAGCAGGTCGGGCCTTGGCTGAAGCGCGTTCAACTGATCGATGACCAGGTTGAGGCGGCGGACGTTGAGCTCGTACACGTTGCCACGGTCGAAACCGAGGTGGATGTCGGTGACCTGGGCGATCAGCATCGCCCGACCCTCGTCGCAACCCTCATTGGCTCCCCCTCTTCGCCCCTCGCAACGATCTATAATGCGTCTCGGGGCGGATGCCAGCTTGCCTCGCCCGCCAAATCACGCCACACACCCGACTGCCGGATCGAATAGTCTCGTGGAGACATTCTTCCGTGTCGATTCACCATATTGCGCTTGTGCTCGGGACTCGTCCCGAGGCGATCAAGGTCGCGCCGCTTGCGCTCGCACTCGAAGCGCGCGGCTGTCGTCCGCACCTGTTCCTGTCGGGCCAGCATCCAAGGCTCGACCTGGCCGGACTCGGCGTCGGGCATCTGCCGGCCGACCAATTGCGCTGTGTCCCCGACCCGGATCCGTTCGCGTTCGCGCGAACCGTCGCGGTCGCGCTTGCCCCGCGGATCGGCCGGAGCGACCTGGTCATGGTTCAGGGCGATACTTCGTCGGCACTCGGCGGCGCGCTTGCCGCGCACGACGCCGACGTTCCGCTCGCCCATGTCGAGGCGGGCCTGCGCAGCTTTGATCCGGCGCTGCCCTGGCCAGAGGAAGAGAACCGGGTCACCATCGACCGGCTGTCGAGCCTGCTGTTTGCTCCGACAAAGGACAATGCCGAAAATCTCGCGCGCGAACAGTTGGCGGGCGAAGTGCACATCACAGGCAACACGGGGATCGACGCATTGCGGCGGCTCGTTGGATCGCTGCCCAAGCGAACCGGACCACCGGTCGGCGGTCTGCCGCGGCTGCTGGTGACCTGCCATCGGCGCGAGAATTGGGGACTGTCCTTCGTGCCCGTCGCGCTTGCGCTGCTCGCGCTCGCCCGGTCGCCGTGGATTGCGATCGACGTGGTACTTCACCCCAACAAGGCGATGGCCGACACCGTGCGTGAGCTGCTGGCCGGACGACCGCGGATCAACCTGCTGCCACCGCTCGACTATCGCGCGATGGTGATGGCCATGCGCCGCTCCTCCATCATCCTGAGCGACAGCGGTGGCGTCCAGGAAGAAGCGCCGGCACTGGGCGTGCCTCTGTTGATCCTGCGTAGCAAGACCGAACGGCCCGAAGGCATCCGAAGCGGCAACAGCAAGCTGGTCGGGACCGACACCAGGCTGATCATCGAGGAGGTCGAGCGGTTACTGGAGGACAGCGACGCGCATGCGGCGATGGCCTTGCCGGCCTTGCCCTATGGCGATGGCCATGCCGCCGAACGGATCGCCGATGCGAGCCTGGCCTGGCTCGACCGCCGGAAACGTGTGGAGCGGCCAAGGCTGATCGCGTGACACGGATGCGCCTGGCGAGCGGCCGCACAGCCGATTGACGAAGCGCGCCCACGCCGCCATATGCGCGCCTCGCCACGGCATGTGGCCCCTTCGTCTAGCGGTCTAGGACGTCGCCCTCTCACGGCGAAAACACGGGTTCGAGTCCCGTAGGGGTCACCACCTTCTCAGATCAGCGTTCGTCACCCAGAAGCGCTATGGCGTGCTGGCTGATCAGGCTCCTGCAGGCGGCTGCGTGGAGCCGCGGACGACGAGGCCTGCCTCCAGCACATAGGGTGCTTCCGGGTGCAGCGCGTTTCGCTGATCGATGACAATCAGCTCAACGGCCTTGGCCGCGAGTTCGGCGATAGGCTGGTCGATGGCGGTCAGCGGCGGCTGGACGAAGCGCACCAGGGGAGTGTTGTCGAAACTGATCAGCGAGAGCTGGTCGGGAACCGTTATTCCCCGCCGCTTGGCGACGGCCATCGTCGCCAGTGTCATCTGGTCGCTGCTCGCGATGATGGCCGTCGGCTGGTTGGCAAGCGCAAGCAGGGCTTCCGCTGCCCGCTCGCCGGAAGCGTAGCTGAAGTCACCTTCGGCAAGCAGCTCACCGTCGCCAACCCCGGCTTCTGCCATGGCCTTGCGCCACCCCTCGACCCGCCAGCCGCTGAGCGAATACTCCGGCGAGCCGGCGATAAAGGCGATGCGGCGGTGGCCGAGGCCGAGCAGGTGGCGCGTGGCCATGGCGGCCGCGCCTTCCTCGTCCATCAGCAGCGATAGGCCGACGTCGGTCTCCCGCGAACCGATCCTCGCGAAGCTGATCTTCTGCTCGGCCAGCAGGCTGGTGATCAGCGGGTTGTCGCTGTGCGGCGGGGTGAGGATCACCCCGTCTGGCTGAAGCGCCGCGATGGTCGAGCGCAGCTCACGTTCCACATGATCGCTATGGGTGTCGACCAGTTCCAGCATCAGGCGGTAGCCAGCAGCGGCGGCCGTCGTCATGCCGCCCAGCAGCATCTGGTCGACCCAGTCGACGCCCTCGCGGCTGCGCCAGTCGGCGATGGTGCGGTCGCGGTCGTTCAGTGCCAGGATGAGGTAGGAGCGCGATCCGCTCATCCGTTGTGCGGCAATCGAGGGCACGTAATGGAGGCGATCGATCGCCTCCTGCACCCGTTGCTTCATCTCGGGGCGAACCCCGGGCTCGTTATTGATGACTCGGCTGACTGTCTGCAGCGACACCCCCGCGTCGGCCGCCACATGCTTGATCGTTACTGCCTGGCGCCGCCTCCCCATCGCGCGTTACCCGCCTCAGCTCGCCGGACGTTGCCAGACGCGGACCCAGTCGACCTGCATGGTCCTCGGGAAACCGCCGGATACGCCCTTGAGGTTGCGGCCCTCGGGCAGATGTCCGCCGATCGCCAGGTTGAGGATGAGGTGAAAGGGCCGGTCGAACGGCGCGTGGGGCTCACTGGACGCGGGAGTCGACCATTCGCCGAGCGCCCTGTGCGCATAGTGGCGGCCGTCGACGAACCAGTCGATCGTCTGGGGCGTCCAGTCGACACGGTAGGTGTGGAACCCGTCGACCGCGCCGTCGAGCTCGGTGTTGGTCGAGAGATACTTGTTGCCCGGTGGACGGGCGCCGAAGTGGATGGTGCCCAGCACATGGTTCTCGCGACCTCCGCGGCATTCGGCGCATGGGGTGCCGAGGTTGACCGCTTCCATGATGTCGATCTCGCCCGACAGCGGCCAGGGACCGTAATGCCATTCCTCCGGCAGCATCCAGATTGCGGGCCAGCTGCCCTGCCCCAGCGGCAGCCGGGCGCGGACCTCGACCCGGCCGTAGCGCCATGCCGCCTTCCCGCGAGTGACCAGGCGCGCCGAGGTATACTCCTTGGTGGCCAGGCGCGGCGGCGAGCCATCCGACTGGCCAGCCATGCTCGCCCGGCCGGTCGAGCGCTCGCGCCGGGCGGTTATGGTCAGCAGCCCGTTGCGGACCGACGCATTGACGGGGCGAGCGGTGTAGCACTGCCGCTCCTCATTGCCGCCGCCGGCGCAGTCGACATCAAAGTCCCACTTGCTGCGATCCACCGTCGACCCGGCGAATTCATCGAACCAGACCAGCCGGTAGCCGTCGTCGGCGGGAGCGGCCACGGGTGCCGCAGCGGCAAGCAGCAGCGCGGTGATCACGCGGCGTTCGCCTGCGCCGCGCCACAATAATGCGCGACATAGTCGGCGTGGGGCGGGAGCCCCGCCACCGTGCGGGCGACGGTGCCGCCGATGTTGTCGAACAAACCCTGCATCTCGCGGTCCTCGAGCTTGGTTGCGATCGGATGCCAGCTCCTCGGCACGATGCCCTGGCCGAGCATCACCTGCACCCAGCTGTTCTCGGCGAACAATTCCTCATTCTTGCGGAAGACGCGCCCGGTCTCGCGGAACAGCTCCATCTTCTGCTCGAGGCTGTCGGGGATCGGCATCTCCGCACACTGGCGCCAGAAGGCGCTGTCGCGCCGATCGGTGGCCTTGTAATGGAGGATCAGGAAGTCGCGAATCTGCAGCATGTCGGTCATCTGCTGCTCATTGAACTCCGCGACGTCGCGCGGGCTGACCTCACCCATCGGAAGCATCCGCAGGAAACGCAGAACCGCGCGCTGAATAAGGTGAATGCTGGTCGATTCCAGCGGCTCCATGAACCCGCCGGACAGCCCCACGGCGATGCAGTTGCGGTGCCATTGTGCACGGCGGGCGCCGGCCTTGAAGCGAAGCCGGTTGGGCTCCGTCAACCGCGGACCGGTAAGCACGCCTTCGAACCGCTCGAACGCCGCATCGTCGTTGAGGAAGGCGCTGCAATAGACGATTCCGTTGCCCGTCCGGTGCTGCAGCGGGATGCGCCACTGCCACCCGGCGTCGTGGGCCATGGCGCGGGTGAACGGAACCGCCGGCTCGACCGAGCGCGTCTGCGCGGCGATGGCGCGATCGCAGGGCAGCCAGTGTGTCCAGTCCTCGAACCCGACGCCAAGCGCGCCCTCCATCAGCAATGCGCGAAAGCCCGTGCAATCGAGGAACAGGTCGCCGGCGATCCGCTGACCGTCGGCCAGGACCAGCGATGCGATGTCGCCGCTCTCACTATTAAGCTCGACCGTGGCGATCTTGCCCTCGACCCGGCGGCAGCCCTCGGCCTCGGCCATCTTGCGCAGGAAGCGCGCGTAGAGCCCGCTGTCGAGTTGGTAGGCGTAGTTCATCTTGTCGCCCGGGAGATGAGCGAACCGGCCTGCCTCCGCCGCCTTCAGCTCCAGGCAGAAATCGTCGTAGGAGCGATTCAGCCCGCGTGCGCGTCCTTCCAGCCAGAAGTGCTGGAAACCCGCGGACCAGTGGTCGGTCCCGGTCGCGCCGAAGGAATGGAAATAGCCCTCGCCGGGTACCCGCCAATTTTCGAACTGGATGCCCAGCTTGAAGGTCGCCTGCGTGGCCCGCATGAACTCGGCCTCGTCGATGCCGAGCAGGCGATTGAAGGTAGCAAGCGGAGGGATCGTGCTCTCACCCACCCCGATGGTGCCGATCTCCTCGGACTCGACCAGGGTCAGCTCGACCGCATGGCCGAGCGTGCGCGCGATCGCAGCCGCGGCCATCCAGCCGGCGGTCCCGCCGCCCGCGATCACAACCCGCTTCAGTGGCCAGGCCGAGGCACTCATCGCGACAGACTCCGCAGGATGTTGGCGCGGAGACTTCCGGCGGTCTCCGCGGTGAGCGGGGCGAGCACGCCGCGCGCATTCTCGGGGATGTGAGCGGTCACTTCGTCTCCATTCTCGAACACATAATGGTCGAACAGCGCGCGCCAGTGCGCCTTCGCCTCGGGCTTGAGGTCGCGGATCGCAAGCATCGCGTGATGTAGCGCGTCCTGCGGCATGCCGAGGAACGGACGCACCTCGCGCCACCAATAGTTCACCAGGATGTTGAAGGGGCTGAGCGCCTCGACATGGTGCCACCACAAGGACGGAACGAACAGCGCGTCCCCGGGCTCGAGCTCGGCAATCTGCGCGGTGGCAAGCGCTTCCCGGAACCGGGGAAAAGCTTCGAAGTCGGGGCGGGTGAGGTCGACCATGCTGACCGTCCGGCCAGCGGGCGTGTGGTCGATCGGCCCCAGGTAGAGGTTGGCGAACTGGTCGGGCGGGAAAAGGGTGAAGCGGCGCCTGCCCGCCGCGCAAACCGCGAGGTTGTCGGGCACGTCATTGTGGGCGGCGATCCGCGTGGGCGTACCGATCCAGATGCTGGCAAGCGGCTTGCGCTCACCCAGCGGGACGTGATTGGCCTCGTGCAGCCCGTCGAAATAATGCTGCATGTCGATCGAGGCGAGATAGATCGCCGGCCCGCCGGGCTGCCCCTCGGTGGCGTCGATGGCGCCGAACACTTCGGGCAGGCTGCCCTTCAGCGTCCGGAAGTTCATCTCCATCCGGTCGTCGTAGAACAGCCGCTCACCCGCCCCCGGCTGCCCCAGCGAGAAGGTGAACGCCCGTTCGCGGCGGTGGCGGAGGAGATAGGCGCGCGCCTCTCCGCCAGACTGTAGCCCGGCTTTCACCAGGGGCCAGTCGGCGGCAAGCGCGCGGATCACAAAGGGCCGGTCGGCGCCCGCCAGACGCGCATCGAGGTCGGCCGCCGAGCCAACCTCTTCCTCGGCGATGTGCGGGAGGGTGGAAAGATCGAAGGCGGCGGCCTCAGCCATGCCCCATCCGGCGGTTCTTGCGGCTGATCAGCGCCGGAAAATTGGAAAGGGAGGCAAGCGCCATGAAGATCGGCATCAGGTGTCCAGCCGAGTGAAGGTCGCCGAGCGCCGCGGCGTCGAGCGCACGCAACTTGTCCTCGTCGATCAATTGATAGCCGACCATCCGGTGGCTTGCCCCGTCCGCCAATTCGACATCGAGCGAGAAGGGCTCGAGCAGCTCATAGCGCTCCAGCGCGGCGAAGAAGTCGGCCGAGGCGCGATAGCCCTCGTCCAGTTCGCCGAGCTGGTCGGCGATGGTCTCGAGGTACGGGGTTGGCACGCCCGCCTCGTCGAACAGCCGCATGCCTTCGCCGCCCGTCGCAATCCGCGGGTGACCCATGTCGATGTGGACCTGCCCAGGCCCCTCCCCATCCGCCGAACGGCCGATCAGGAACGGCTGGATCGATAGCGCGAGCGGGCGATAGGGCGCATCCCAGCGGCCATCCTCGACGAACAGGTTCTCGCCCTGCTCGAAACCCAGCAGCGCGAGCGCGGAGAGCGTGCCATGCTCCAGGTCCCGGCGGAACAGAATCGGGAACACATTCTGCAGTCGGCGGAACTCGCTTGGCACCGCGAGGCAGCTCATGACGCCGTCACCGAGCGCCGGATCCGCGTCGGCATGGACGCGCAGGTCGCGGTGGGTGGTGCTGTCGAGAAGCTGGTGAGTGGTCATGCGAGGCGAATGTCCTGGGCAGGCGCGGCGGCTGTGCGCAGCGCATCGAGATAGGTGCGGTTGGTGGGCAGCGCGGCGGCAAGCGCCCGGGCACGCTGGCGAACCGCCGGGTCGACCGCCCCGACGGGTTCGCCGGCGGACGCCGTAAGGCCGCCGAGTCCGTAATAAACGTACTGATAGCTGGCGGCCGGAAAGAGCTCGTCGGCGAGCGGGAAGTCGTAGGCCGACGGTGGCTGGTCACGCCAAAGCTGGCGGAGGTCAGCCAGTCGCGGGCTCACCGATGCCGGGTCGCGATGCGCGCGCCAATAGGGCTGGTCACGCTCGCTGAGCAGGTAGTGGAGCTTGAGAAAATCGATAATCCGCTCCCACCGTTCGCGGAACAGGCTGTCGAAGCGGCGGCCGTGGACGGGCAGCGCGTCCCGGTTCGCCGGGAAATTATCGCACAGGTAACGCAGCGACAATTCGATGAGGACGATCGCAGTCGCTTCCAGCGGCTCGATGAAGCCCGCCGACAAGCCGATCGCAACCGTATTACCCACCCAGAAGCGGGAACGGTGGCCGGTCGGGAAAGCAAGCTTTCGCGGCGTCAGCGCGGCGACATCGGCGAATGGCGCGGCTTGCGCGATATAGTCGCGCAGGATCGCCTCCGCCCTTTCATCGTCGAGGAAGCGGGACGAATAGACGCAGCCTATACCTCGGCGCGTCGGCAGGCCGATGTCCCACAACCAGCCGGCTTCATGCGCCGTGCCGATGGTCTGCGAAGCGATCGGCGAGCCTTCGGGAACCGGCACCTGCACTGCCAGCGCCCGATCGTTGAACAGGCTGCCACTCCGGTCTTCCCAGCCGACGCCGTGATGACCGCCGACCAGCAAGGCCGCGTGACCGGTGCAATCGAGGAACAGGTCGCCCTCGATGCGGCCGTGCTGACGGGTCGAAACAGCGGCAATCAGGTCGCCGTCACCGGCTTCGACCGCGTCGACATGGTCCCGAATGTGAATAAGGCCGAGCCGCTCCACCGCATGGCGGGCAAGCAGCGCGGCGAGCCTCGCCGCATCGAGGTGATAGCCGTAGTTCGCGGCTCCCGCATAGTCGGGCATGGAGCGCTGGCGCGGGGCGAGGTCCTGCGCGCACAGCTCCGCCTGGGGCGTCGCCGCATCGGCAAAGGCCAGCGATGCCTCCTCGCCGTTGAGGGCGGCGATCAGCGGGCCGGCATCTCTGGCCGGCGGCGTGAAGGGATGGAGGTAAGTGTCATCTGCCTGCCCGGTCCGCCAGCCATCGAAGCGGGAGCCCTGCTTGAACGACGCATCGCACGCGGTGAGGAACTCGACCTCACCGATGCCGATGCTGGCGAGTGTCGCGCGCATGGTCGGCCAGGTGCCTTCGCCGACGCCGATGGTCGCGATGTCCGGGGATTCGATCAGGGTGATAGTTTTGGCGCGCGCGCTTCCGGCGGGAAAGCGCGCCGCAAGGACGGCAGCCGCCAGCCAGCCAGCCGTACCGCCGCCGACGATCGTGATCCGATCGAGCGGGGCCGTGGTCGAGGACTGGTCCTGCCTGTTCATCCGTGTCGTCCACACCCGCCTGGTAGACGCGGCGAGAGCCGCCCCGCGCTGACGGGACGACTCTCGGTTACGCACACTGGGGAAGCAAGCCCCAGCTAGAAGCTGAACCGGATTCCGGCGGCGTAGCGGGCATAGCCCGGCGCCGCAAAGTAGACGGTCTGGTTGTTGCGCATGTGTCCGCGGCGATCGGCATTGGTGATGTTGATGCCTTCGACAAAGGCGGTCAGGCCCTTGCGGAACTCATAGCTCGCGCTGGCGTCGAACTGGCCATAGGGTTCCACGTAGAACGGATCGAGCCCGTAGCCGGACAGGAAGCCGTCGCGCCAGTTGTAGGCGACACGCGCCTGCAACCCGCCCTTGTCGTAGAACAGCACCGCATTGGCGCTGTTGCTGACGCCGGTAATCGCGAACTGCGTCGCGGTGTAGCGGAGCGTGTTGTTGTACTTCGTGTCGCTCTTCACGATCGTGTAGTTGAGGATGGCGCCGAAGCCGGTGTTCCAGAAGCTGTGCTGGAGCGCGAATTCGAAGCCATGGATGTGGCCGACCTGGTCACTGTTGCCCGGCTGGCCGACGGTGAAGATCAGCGCCGGATCCCCAGGACGCCCAGCGATACCCACCGGAACACCATTGGCGTCACGAACGATCGCCGTCGGATTGTTGGCCAGCACGTAGTTCAGGATGCTGGCGTTCGCTGCGCCTCCCGGCACGTAGGCGAAGGACGCGCTCGGCCCGAGCGCGGACTGCGCGGCAAGGAAGGCTGCGCCCTGGCCAGGATTGACCAGCCCGAACTGCGGACCCTGGGTGGTAGTGGTCCCGATGAAGTTGCTGACGGTCTTGTGGAAGAAGCCGACCGACGCATAGCTCACAGGATTGTAATACCACTCGGCCGACAGATCGATGTTCTTCGACTTGTACGGCAGCAGGCCCGGATTGCCGCTCGAGCCCGTGCTTCCGCCACCCGGACGCGCCGGCGAGTTGACGGTCAGGCCGCCTTGCAGGCTGGCGTAATCGGGGCGGGTGATGGTGTGGCTGTAGGCGGCGCGCAGCTTGACGTCGCGAATGGGCGACATGTCGAAGTCGATGGCGGGCAACCAGTTATGGTACTCGCCCTTGAGCGTCGTGAAGTCGCTCGCGCCGACCGGCTGCACGATCGAGATCTCGTTGAACGATACCAGCGTCGTTCCGGTCGGCACCGGCACCAGCGCGGAGCTGGTGATCTTGGTCCGCTCGTATCGCAGGCCGAGCCGCAGATGCGCTTCATAGTCGAACAGATTGAAGGCATGCGTTGACTGGATGTACGGCGCGATCGACTTCTCGTTGATCCGGCGATCGACCTGGTACTGCGCCAGGCAGGAGCCAGGGACAACCGACGCCGCGCAGACGTTGAGGCTGGTCTGCAGCAGGTTGATCAGGCCCGGCGTATTCACCTGGAAGTAGTTGGGAATGATCGCGCTGTTGTTCGAACCTTCCATTCCCGACAGGCGGTCGGGCAGGTTGGTCAGCGTGAACAGGTCATCGGGGGTCTGCGCCGCGCTGAGCGTGCCGCCCCAGGTGTCGTTCTGGATGAAGCCATAGGCCGAGCGGACCTTGTTGTCGGTATAGGTCGCGCCGAAGTCGATGCTCTTGATCAGATCCGTGTCGAAGTCATAGCCCGCGCGGAGCGTCGCCTCGTTGATCCGGTCCTTCATGAAGGCGTTACGGAAGGCGTTGCCGGCCGGACGGATGTTCGACGCTTGGATTTCGGAACCCGGATACATCGAGACCGAGATCACGGGCATGTCGTGGGTGTAGTCGACCCGCTGCGACTGCACTCCGAAGATGGCGCTGCCGACCGCGATGTTGCTGCCATAAGGCGAGGTCGGCTTGCTGGTCGCCGTTGAATGATGCGCGTCGAGCTCGATCCGAGCGCCGCCGAGGCCCTTCCAGGCGAGATTGCCGCCGATTGAGCGATTGATCGAGCGATTGGCCGCGACCGCGCCGGTGATCGCCAGATCCTTACCCTCGCCCTGCGTAAAGGCTTCGGCGTAGAAGTTCGGCCCGGCCGCCGGACCGTTGGTCCAGCTGCTGCTCGTGTTGTTGTGGTTGAACCAGACACCGATGCTGCTGGTGCGCGCGTCGATCGTGTTCTGCGAGAAGGTGTAGTCGACCGTCGCCGTCAGATTGTCGACCGGACGCGCCTGCAAGACCAACTGGCCGTTGATGCGCTTGCGATCGACGTCCGTGAAATCATAGCCGGCGTTCTGCGTGACCTGGTAGATGTCGGTCGGCCCGGGCCGGTTCTGGATGTTGGCGTAACGCGGGTCGCCCGGGAAGGCGAGCGAGCCCCAGTTGTTTTCCGATCCGAGATAACCTTCGCGCCAGCCGGCATTGAACTGCGCCTGGCTCGACTTGCGGCGCTGGTACGAGCCGGTGAGCAGGATGCCGATGCGGTTGTCGGCGAAGGTATCGCTGACGATGCCCGACAGTTCGGGTGACAGCTTGCTGCCGCTGAACCGCGACGTGTCATAGACGGCCTTGAAGCCGAAGCTGCCGCGCAGGCCCGGCCGGTCGAGCGGTCGCGGCGTGCGGATGTTGATGGTCGAGCCGATGCCGCCCGTGGGGAGCGTCGCCCGGCCCGACTTGTAGACCTCGACCGCGGCAATGCCTTCGGACGCGAGATTGGCGAAATCGAAGCTGCGCGAGGCGGGCGCACTGCAGCAGTCACCGAGCCCCGAGGCGGGCATCTGGCGGCCATTGAGCAGGACGAGGTTGAAGTCGGGACCGAAGCCGCGAACGGTGACCTTGGAACCTTCCCCGTTGGTACGGTCGATGGACACGCCGGTGATGCGCTGCAGCGACTCGGCAAGGTTGGTGTCGGGGAACTTGCCGATGTCCTCGGCCGAGATGGCGTCGACCACGCCTTGCGAGTCGCGCTTGATGTTGCGCGAGGAGCGAAGGCTGGCGCGGATGCCGGTCACCGTGATGTCCTGCCCGGTGGTGTCGGGCAGCGCCGCGCCCGGAGCAACCGAGCCAACCTGCGGACTGGCCTGGACCTGGGCCTGCGCCTGCTGAGGCGCGGCAAGCGCGGCGAACGAGCCGCCGGTCAACAGGATTGCCACAAAATGCTCGCGACGGTTCGTCATGAATCCCCCTTCAATGAGCGAGCCGCGACGACGCAGCTTCCTCCCACTCTTTCGCAAAAATTGAATGTGAACGTTCACTTTGTCAAGTTACTGAAACAGGCAGGGCATTACGTCGGGGCCCTGTGTCCCGGGCGCCACGGCGCCGCTCGTCATTTGGCCGCAAGCTGCTAGGCCGCACTTAAGAGGAAGCGTGATCGAGCCATTCTCCAGCCAACAGCGCCGCCAGCCGCGCAGCTTTCTGGCCGCTTACGCCCTCGCCTGGGCCGGCGGCTTGATCGCCTACACACCGTTCCTGACCGTGCTCCTGCCGATCCGCTTCAGCGTGCTGGCGGGCGGTGGCGACGTGGCGTGGCTCGCCTTATGCGCCACCATCGGTGCGATTGCCGCGGGTCTCTCCAACATCGTCTGGGGTTGGGCGAGCGACCGCTGGCCGGCCGGGCCGAACAGGGCGCGCCTGCGCTGGACGATGGCGGGACTGGCGGCGACGGCGGGCGGCATGGCGGCGATCGTCGCGGCGCGGCATCCGGCCACCCTGCTGATGGCGGTGGCCTGCTGGCAGGTCGGGCTCAACCTCCTGCTCGCCCCCCTGTCGGCCTATGCGGCCGACAGTGTCGGTGACGAGCAGAAGGGCGTCCTCGGCGGCTTCCTTTCCTTCGCCCCGGCGCTCTCGGCCGTGTCGGTGATCGGAGTGGCAGCGGTCGGCGGTGGCTTCGAGCGGCAGATGGGGCTGATCTTCCTGATCGTAGCGGGGATGATGCTGCCGCTGCTACTCCGCGGCCACGCACGAGCCTTCGGCCAGGCCGAGGCAACTCCCGATCGCCATGATCGTGCGCTCGACCGCCGCATCTTGTGGCGGCTGTGGCTGTCGCGGCTGTTCGTCCAGGTCGCCGAAGGCCTGCTGTTCCTGTTCATCTATTACTTCCTGCGGAGCGTCTCGGGAGGCGCGCTGTCGCTTGGGGAATATGCGTGGACCAACGCCATCGTGCAGATCCTCGCGATCCCGGTGGCGCTGGCGATGGGCCGATTGTCCGACCGTTATCAGCGCCGCAAGGCACCGTTGCTGGCGATGATCGGGTTGATCATGATCGGTCTCGCCGGAATGGCGCTAGCGCACTCCTGGCTGCTGGTCGTGTGCTGCTACGGCATCTTCCTGAGCGGGTCGAACAGCTTCCTTGCGCTGCATTCGGCATTCGCCATGCAGCAGCTTCCCGACCGCCGGCATTTCGGCCGCGACCTTGGCCTGTTCAACCTCACCAACACCCTTCCCTCGCTCATCTCGCCCCTGCTTGCAGCGGTGGTGATCGGGCAGCTCGGTTACCAGAGCCTGCTGATGATCCTTGCCGCGCTCATGCTCGTTCCGGCCCTGCTGCTCAGCCGGCTGGCGATCCGCTGAGCCTCAAACCCGCTTGCCAACGAAGAAGCGGCAAGCGTATTTGATAACGTTCACAAAAGTAGTTGGGGGAGCAGGTGATGGGCGTTTCGATCGGGAATGGGCGCTTGCTGGCGACCTCGAGCGCGGCGCTCCTGCTGGCCGGAACCGCCGCCATCGCCACCGCGCCGCCGGTCGCGCGGTCGCCGGTCGCTCACCCCAATCTGTGGCCCCGCGCGCACAGTCCGGCGGCGATCACCGACGCCGCGACCGAGCGCCGTATCACCCGCATGATCGCGGGGATGACGCTCGAGCAGAAGGTCGGCCAGACCATCCAGGCCGACATCAGCTCGATCAAGCCGGAGGACCTCGACGTCTATCCGCTCGGCTCGATCCTCGCCGGCGGCAATAGCGGCCCGTTCGGTGACGAGCGCTCCAGCAGCAGCCGCTGGGCCGAACTGGTGCGCCAATATCGCGCGCACTCCAAGGCATCGGGCGGCATTGCGGTCCTATTCGGGGTGGACGCGGTGCACGGCCATTCGAACCTGCCCGGCGCGACCATCTTTCCGCATAACGTGGGGCTCGGCGCGACCCGTGATCCCGCGCTAATCCGCGCGATTGGCGCGGCCACTGCCGACGAAGTCACGGCCAGCGGCATCGAATGGACTTTCGCGCCCACCATCGCCGCGCCGCAGGACGTGCGCTGGGGCCGCAGCTATGAGGGATATTCGTCCGACGACCAGCTGGTCGCGACGCTCGGCCGGGCAATGGTCCTTGGCCTGCAGGGAGCGTTGGTCGCCGGTCGGCCCGTCGCCGCGGACAAGGTCGCCGCGACGCCCAAGCATTTCCTGGCGGACGGCGGGACATTCAACGGCAAGGATCAGGGCGATGCCCGCATCAGCGAACGCGAGCTGATCGCCAGGCACGCCCAAGGCTATCCGCCCGCCATCGACGCCGGGGCGCTGACGGTGATGGTGTCCTTCTCGAGCTGGAACGGCGCCAAGCACCACGGCAACCGCTCCCTCATCACGGACGTGCTCAAGGGCCGGATGGGCTTCCAAGGGCTGACCGTCGGCGACTGGAACGCGCACGGCCAGGTCGATGGCTGCACTACAACCCACTGCCCCGCGACCTACAATGCCGGGCTCGACCTGTTCATGGCGCCCGACAGCTGGAAGGGGCTTTACCAGAACACGCTGGCTGACGTGCGCGAGGGCCGAATCCCCATGGCGCGGATCGACGATGCCGTGCGACGGGTGCTGCGGGTGAAGGCCAAGCTCGGGCTGCTCGACGGCCGGTCGGTACGTGACGACCCATCGCGGATCGGTACCGACGCGCATCGCGCCCTCGCTCGCCGTGCGGTCGCCGAGAGCTTGGTGCTACTCAAGAACGAAGGCTCGGTGCTGCCGATCCGGCCAGGCGCGCGGATCCTCGTCGCCGGGGCAGGCGCCGACAACATGGCCAGGCAGGCCGGCGGCTGGACCATCACCTGGCAGGGCACGGACACCAGCAAGCGCGACTTTCCCAAGGCCCAGACGATCTACGACGGCATCGCGGAGGCTGCACGCGCCAGCGGCAGCAGCGCCACGCTGTCGGTCGATGGCAGCTTCAGCGAGCGTCCGGACGTCGCGATCGTCGTGTTCGGCGAGGAGCCCTACGCCGAATTCCAGGGCGATGTTCCGACGCTCGCCTATCAACCCCAGGCGCAGACCGACCTTGCACTGCTCCGCAAGCTCAAGAGCGCCGGGGTCAAGGTGGTCTCGGTGTTCCTGTCCGGCCGGCCGATGTTCGTCTCGCCGGAAATCAATGCTTCGGACGCATTCGTGGCGGCCTGGCTGCCCGGAACCGAGGGCGGCGGCGTGGCCGACGTGCTGATCGCCGGTCGCGACGGCCGCCCGCGCCGCGACTTCACCGGCAAGCTCGCCTTCGCCTGGCCGCGCGACGCCCGCTCGCCGGTGGTGCGGCCGCTGTTCCCGCTCGGCTATGGCCAGAGCTATGCCCACCCCGTGCACATCCCGACGCTGAGCGAAGCGCCCGGCGTCGACATCAAGGCCGCGCTCAATCTCGATCGCTATTTCGAGAACGGCCGGGCGCTCGCGCCCTGGACCATGACGCTTGTCGATGATGGCGGTGCCCGGCCGGTTGGCGCTGGCCCGGTGAGCAGCCCGACGGGCGCAGTGAGCGCGCGTCCGGTCGACCTCGCCGCCCAGGAAGACAGCCGGCAGGTGCGCTGGGTCAACAGCGGCAGCCTGTCGATCGACGGACCTAAGGCCGACCTCTCCCGCGAGCTTGGCGAAGGGTTCGCGGTGATCATCGAAGGGCGCGTCGACCAGCCCGCGACCGGCCCGGTCACCCTGTCGTTCGCCGGCGTGGCCAAGGATGTCGCCCCCGCATTCGCCCGGGCCGGCGCGCTGCGGCTCGCCATTCCGCTCCACTGCTTCACTTCCGACCAGGCCCGGCTGATGGCCGTCGACAGTCCGGTGCGGATCAAGGCCGCCGCTCCACTAACGGCGACCATCAAGCGGATCGGTCTGGCGGCGGTCGCGGACCAGACCTGCCCGCTCACCCCATCGCCGCAACCCGCTCGCTGACGGCCTCAGCGCGCAAGAAGGAAAGCCCTACGCCGGCTGAGCGCTCGCGCTGATCGTTCGCCGAAGCGCGTCGGCCCAGCCCGCAACCAGGCTCTCGCGCCGCTGAACGGGCATCGCCGGCTCGAAGCATGCCTGCCGCTTCCACAGGGCCGAAAGCTCGTCGAGGTCGGTCCACAGGCCGATGCCAAGCCCGGCGTGAAAGGCCGCCCCGCGTGCCGTGGTTTCGAGGTCGTCGGGCCGCTCGACCGGAGCGTCGATGAGGTCTGCGATGAACTGGCACAGCCAGTCGTTCGCCGCCATTCCCCCGTCAACGCGAAGCTTGGCCGGTGCCGCCGCCCCGTCCTTCATCATGGCGGTCAGCAGGTCCAGCGTCTGGAAGCCGACCGCTTCCAGCGCCGCCCTGGCCAGGTGCGCCTGGGTCGCGCCTAGCGTCAGCCCGAAGATCGCGCCGCGCGCTTCCGGGTCCCAATGCGGAGCGCCCAGGCCGACAAAGGCCGGCACCATGTAGACGCCGTGATTGTCGGCGACCCGCGTCGCCATGTCGTTGGTCTGGCTGGCGTGCGTGATGACTCCGATGCCGTCGCGCAGCCACTTGATCGCCGCGCCCGCGACGAAGATCGACCCTTCCAGCGCGAACGTCGTCCGGCCACCCAGCCGGTAGGCTGGCGTGGTGAGCAGACGATGCTGCGAACGCAACGCCGCCTCTCCCGTATTGAGGAGCATGAAGCAGCCGGTGCCATAGGTCGCCTTGGCCATTCCGCTCGCGAAGCAGGCCTGTCCGAACAGCGCCGCCTGCTGGTCCCCGGCAATGCCGGAGATCGGGATGGCCTTGCCGAACAGGGCGGGATCGGTGGTGCCGTAATGATGCGCGTTGTCGTGAACCTCGGGCAGCAGCGCCATCGGGACCGAGAACGCGCGGCACAGCTCCTCGTCCCAGCGGCCCTCGCGGATGTTCCACAGGGACGTGCGCGAAGCATTGGTGACGTCGGTCGCATGGACCCGTCCACCGGTCAGCCGCCACAACAGGAAGCTGTCCACCGTGCCGAACGCCAACTCCCCGCGCTCCGCCCGCGCCCGCGCGCCGCCGACATGATCGAGGATCCAGGCGATCTTGGTCGCGGAGAAATAGGGGTCGATCAGCAGCCCCGCGCGCTCCCGGACCTCCTCCTCGAACCCGTCCGCCTTCAGCTGCTGGCAGAGATCCGCGGTGCGCCGGTCCTGCCACACAATCGCGCGATGAATGGGCGCGCCCGTCGCACGATCCCAGATGATGGTGGTCTCGCGCTGGTTGGTGATGCCGATGGCGGCGACGCTCTCCACCCCTTCCCCACTGCCCGCGATCGCATCCCGGGCGGTGGTCACCACGTCGCGCCAGATGTCTTCGGCGTCATGCTCGACCCAGCCGGAGGCCGGATAATGCTGGGGAAACTCGCGCTGCGCATCGCCAAGCCGGCGCGCGGTCCGGTCGAACAGGATCGCGCGGGTCGAAGTGGTGCCCTGGTCGATGGCGAGAATGGTCGGTGCGCTCACACGGCATCTTTCGTCATGTTCGTTTTGCATCGTTGAACGTTTTCATTCGCGGGTCAACGCTTTCGTTTTTGCGTCAGAGCCGCTAAGGACAGCACCACGCAAGGACAGCAACAACGGCATGATCGATCTTCTGGTGGTGGGCGGCGGGATCAACGGAACGGGCATTGCCCGGGACGCGGCCGGCCGTGGCTTGTCGGTGACGCTGGTCGAACAGGACGACCTTGCGGGCCACACCTCCTCCGCCTCCACCAAGCTGATCCATGGCGGGCTCCGCTACCTCGAATATGGCGAATTCCGGCTGGTCCGCGAGTCGCTGATCGAACGCGAGCGGCTGTGGGGCATGGCGCCGCACATCATCTGGCCATTGCGCTTCGTCCTGCCGCAGACGCAATCGCCCCGGCCGGCTTGGATGGTCCGGCTGGGCCTGTTCATCTACGATCATCTGGGCGGCCGGAAGAAGCTGCCCGGCACCCAGACCGTCAGGCTGGACCGAACTTCCTTCGGCGAGGGGCTTCGCGATCGGCACGGGACGGCGTTCGTCTACTCGGACTGCTGGGTCGAGGACAGCCGACTGGTGGTGCTGAACGCCCGCGATGCGGCGAACCGCGGCGCCTCCATCCGCACGGGCACGCGCCTCGTTTCCGCACGGCGCGAAGGCGATCATTGGGTCGCCATCGTCGAGGATAAGACCGGCCCGTCGACCATTCACGCCCGCGCGCTGGTCAACGCGGCCGGTCCGTGGGTCGCCGACGTGCTGTCGCGGGTGCCGGGCGCCCGGTCCGAACGGCAGGTCCGGCTGATCAAGGGCAGCCACATCGTCGTTCCCCGGCTGCATTCGGGCGAACACGCCCTGATGCTTCAGAACCCGGATCGGCGGATCGTCTTCGCCATCCCCTATGAGGGCCGCTTCACGCTGATCGGAACCACCGACGAGCCGTGGACCGAGCCTCCGTCGCGGGCGCGGATCAGCGATGGCGAGACTGACTATCTCCTCGAAACCGCCAATCGCTATTTCTCGCGCAAGCTGACGCGGGACGACATCGCCTGGAGCTACGCCGGCATCCGCCCGCTCTATGACGACCATGCCGGCAACGCCTCGGCGGTGACCCGCGACTATGTGCTCGACCTCGACGGAGCGGCGGGTGTCCCGCCCCTGCTGAGCGTCTTTGGCGGGAAGATCACCACCTATCGCAAGCTGGCGGAGGATGCCCTCAAGGCCTTGTCGCTGTTCCTGCCGAACGCGGGGCCAGCCTGGACGGCCGGGGCGCCGCTTCCGGGCGGAGACATGGAAGACGGCGACTTCGACCGCTTCGTCGAGCGCCTGGCGAGGGAGCGGCCGACCTTCCCGCCTGCCCTCCTGCGCCGGCTGGCGCGCGCCTACGGGACCAGGACCGACGCCCTTCTCGGCGACGCGACGGACATGGCGCAGCTCGGCCCCGACTTCGGCGGCGGGCTGACCGCGCGCGAACTGGATTATCTCGTCAGCGAGGAGTGGGCGCGGACGGCGGAGGATGTGCTATTCCGGCGCAGCAAGCTGGGCCTTCACCTGACGCCGCAGCAGGCGGACGCGGTGGCGGAGTATCTCGCTGGGCAGGCACGCCCGAGCGACCAGCTGGTCGCCTGATGCCCGCCCTTCCGCCTCTGGTCGAGCAGCGCCACCGTCAGATTCTGGAGCTGGCGCGCCGAACCGGCAGCGTCGCGGTCGAGGAACTGGCGGCCGAGCTGGGCGTCACGCCGCAGACCATTCGCCGTGACCTGACGCAGTTGGCGGAGCGGTCGATGCTGTCTCGGGTGCACGGCGGCGCGGTGGTCACCTCCGGGGTCGACAATCTCGACCTCGCGTCCCGCCGTCACGTTGCCGCCGAAGCCAAGGCCGCCATCGGGGCGGCCGCGGCCGAACTCGTGCCCGACGGCGCCAGCCTGTTCATCAACATCGGCACGACCACGGAGGCGATGGCGCGCGCCCTCACTGGCCGCCGCAACCTCTTGGTGGTGACGAACAACCTCAACGTGGTCGACATCTTCGCGGATCAGCCCAGCGTGCAGGTGGTGGTCGCGGGCGGCCGCGTCCGGTCCAGTGACCGCGCGGTGGTCGGCGGGATGGCGACCGACTTCATCCGCGGCTTCAAGGTCGATTTCGCGCTGATTGGCGCGTCGGCCATCGATCGCGACGGCACGCTGCTGGACTTCGACCTCGACGAGGTCCGCGTGTCCCAGACGATCATCGCGCAGGCCCGCAGTGTCATTCTCGGCATCGACCAGACCAAGGTTGGCCGGCCTGCCCCCATCCGCATCGCCGGGCTGGATGCGATCGACCATTTGGTCACCGACCAGCTCTCCGACCTAGCTCTTCGCGCCGCCTGTGACCGGGCGCAGGTCGCCGTGATCGAGACCGGGACCGACTAGACCGCCTCAGCAAGGAGCGCGAGCAAGGCGAAGCTGGCGAGCCAATGCTCACCGGCATAGTCGCCTGCCAGGTGCGGCCAGGCGGCGGCCAGATGGGCATCCGCCGTTTCGCGGAAGAGGTCGGCCAGCGCAGGTCCGACCCCACGGGCGAGGCTTCGCTGGCACCACGCACGGCTGAGGTTCAATCCATCCAGGTGCGCGATCTTGCCGTCCGTCCGATCGCTGACCGTGGCCGGCGTGAACAGGGTGGCGGGCTCCCGCTGCGCCACGCGCGGCAGGAATGCGCTGAACCAGTCACCAAATTGTGCGGGGCAGCAGCGGGCAACCGCCAGCGCTTCGACCCAGGCCGGCGAAAGGAAATCGTCGCCGCTCGGCTCCCACGCCTGGCAGTCGCGATCCTTGCCGAACCAATGCCAGGTCCGATCGGCGAGGTCGGCGGCGAGCGGCTGGTCGAATTGCTCGGCCCAGTCCCGGGCCAGCACCAGCGCGAAGGCGGTGTTGAAGTGGGTGCCGGCCCGGATCGGGTAGGTCAGCACCTTCAGATAGGCACGCAGCCGCTCCGCGAACGCGCGGGCGAGCGGCTCAAGCTCGCCGCCCCACCTCTGGTCGGCATGGCGCGTTGCTTCCAGATGCAAGGTGAGCAGCCAGGCCCAGCCATAAGGCCGCTCGAACCCTCCGGATTGCGGTCGATCGAGGTAGGCGCGCTCGACCGCAAGCTTGTCGGCGGTGAAGCTCGCGTCCGCCAATTCGGCGATGGCGCACGCCTCGGCCATGGCCGGGTGCAGCCGCCGCAAGGTCAGCAGCGTCCACCAGCCGTGCACGCAGCTGTGCCAGTCAAAGCTGCCGTAGAAGACCGGATGAAGCACCCGCGGCGGTTGCGCGTCCTCGTCGCCGAGCAGCACATGATCGAGTTTGTGCGGATACTCCCGGGTGACGTGGCCAAGCGCGATCCGCGCCATTCGTGCGGCGGTGTCGGTGCCGAGTGCGATCATCGGAATGCCAGCCAGTAGATGATGAGCAGATTGACCAGCAGCAATGGCAGGGCGGTCGCGACCTGTGCCTTGACCACTCCATACTGGTCCTTGAGGTCGAGCAGCGCTGCCGGCACCAGGTTGAAGTTGGCGGCCATCGGGGTCATCAGCGTCCCGCAGAATCCGGCCAGCATGCCCACCGCGCCGATCACCGCCGGCGAGCCGTGATACTGCTGAATCAGCAGCGGCACACCAATGCCCGCCGCAAGCACCGGGAATGCCGCGAAGGCATTGCCCATGATCATGGTGAACAGCGCCATCCCCAGCGCGTAGATGGCGCAGGCGACGAACACGCTTCCTTGCGGGATCACGGACTGCGCCGCATGACCAACGATGGAGCCCACACCCGCCGCCGCGAACACCGCGCCCAGCGCGGCCAGCATCTGCGGCAGCACTAGCGCCCAGCCGATGGAGTCGACCAGTCGGCGTCCTTCCTGCAGCGGGGCGAGCGCCGGCGGCCGAAGCCAGGCGAAGATGACGGCAAGGGCGACCAGCACACCGAGCACCAGGAAAGCGTAGGTCTCGCGCTTGGGTTCGAACAGGCCGATCTGGCCTACCGGCGTGTAGGTCGTCAGCAGGGTGCCGACGAGCGCCACGACCGGGATGATCAGCGCCGGGCCGAACAGCCTGTTGCCCAGCCTGATCGACCAGCCCTCCCGCTGTTCCTCGCTGGTGGTCGGGGACGACCCCTTGCCCAGCAGGTTGAACCCGCCGATCCAGGCCAGCCCGAGCACCAGCAGCCCGTTGCCGAAATCGCCGATCCGGTCGCCGGCCAGAAGGCTCAGGGCCATCAGTCCCCAGAAGGCCGCATTGGCAAGCCGCCGGCGATTGCTGCGATCAAGCGCACTCAGCAGTGCGAAGCCTCCGAACATCAGTCCGGCCAGCGCATAGAGCATGGTCATGCTGATCATCGCCGAGCCCTCCCCAGCTGGCGGTCGAACCAGAGCAACCGACTGCCGTGGATGAGCAGTGCTGCGACGGCGCTGGGAATGGCCCAGACCGCCAACTCGAATGGGGCAAGGGTGTAGCCGTCGGCGGCAAGTGTCTGCTGGATCAGCACGATCGAGCCGATGGCGATGAAGATGTCCTCGCCGAAGAACAGCCCGACATTGTCGGTCGCTGCCGCCATGCTCTTCACCCGGTCGGCGACCTTGGGATCGAGCGGTCCCCACTGCTGCTCCGCGGCCGCGACCGCCATCGGTGCGACCAGCGGCCGAACCGTCTGGGCCTGACCCGCCGTGGACATCAGGCCCACGGCAGCCGTCGCCTGGCGATAGACCAGGTAGAAAGCGAGCAGCCGCCCGGTGGTCGCGCCCTGCATGGTGCGGATCAGTGCCGCCGCGCGCTGTTGCAGGCCGTAGCGTTCGAGCAGGCCGATGACCGGCAGCACCAGCCAGACGACGGCGATGATGCGGTTGTCGTTGAACGCCTTGCCGAAAGTCGACACCACCGCCACCGGGTCCAGCCCGCCGAGCAGGCCGGTCACCAGTGCCGCGGCGGTCACCACCAGCATGGGGTTCATGCGCAGGGCAAAGCCGGCGACGACCAGCAGGATTCCAAGCAGCGGCCAGTAGCTCATTCCACGCTCCCGAATCCGGCGCCGCCGGGCGTGTCGATGATGAACCGGTCGCCTGGGCCCATCTCCGCATGGCCGGTGGCGCCCAGAGGTTCGATGCTCCCGTCCGCCCGCTCGACCCAATTGCGACCAGGCGCCGCATCGCCGCCGCCGGCCAATCCCTTGGGCGCCACCCGGCGTCGATTGGCGAGGATGTTGGCTCGCATGGGCTCAAGGAACGTCAGTTCGCGCACGACCCCGTCGCCGCCGCGATGCCGGCCCTTGCCGCCCGAGCCCCGGCGAATGGCGAAGCGGTCGAGCCGCACCGGCAACCGGCTTTCCAATATCTCCGGATCGGTCAGCCGGCTGTTGGTCATGTGCGTCTGCACCGCCGAAGTGCCGTCATGGTCGGGACCCGCGCCCGAACCGCCGGCGATCGTCTCATAATATTGGTGGTGCGCGTTGCCGAACGTGAAGTTGTTCATGGTCCCTTGGCTTGGGGCGAGCCGGCCCGTCGCGGCGAACAGCGCGTCGGTCACTACCTGGCTGGTCTCGACATTGCCCGCGACCACCGCCGCCGGATAATGGGGCGCCAGCATCGACCCCTCCGGCACCACCAGCGTCACCGGACGCAGGCAGCCGTCGTTCAACGGAATGTCGTCGTCGATCAGCGTCCGCACCACATACAAAGCTGCGGCGCGGGTAATGGCGCGCGGAGCGTTGAAATTGTCGGGCCGCTGCGGGCTGGTGCCGCTGAAGTCGAACACCGCCGAGCGCGCCGCCCGGTCGACCCGGATCGCGACCTTCACCACCGCGCCATTGTCCATCTCATAAGCGAACGCCCCGTCGTCGAGCCGGCCGAGCAGCTGCCGCACCGACTCCTCCGCATTGGCGAGGACGTGGCCCATGAACGCCGCCACCACCTCCGCACCATGCTCGTCAGCCGCCGCCCGAAGCAGCGCCTCGCCCCGGCTGCACGCCGCCAGCTGCGCCTTGAGGTCGGCGAGGTTGCGGTCGGGCCGCCGGGCGGGCCACTCGCCGCCGGTCAGCAGCGCCACCGTTTCGCTCTCCAGCAGCCGGCCTTCGTCGACCAGCAGCGCATTGTCGATCAGCACCCCTTCATCGGCGATGGAGCGACTTTCAGGCGGCATCGACCCGGGCGCGATGCCGCCCACGTCGGCATGGTGGCCGCGCGCGGCGACGAAGGCGGAGGGCACGTCCTGCTCGGTCAGGAATACCGGCACGATCACCGTGATGTCGGGCAGGTGCGTGCCCCCGCGGTACGGATCGTTGAGCATGTAGGCGTCGCCGCGCCGGATCCCGCGTCCATCCCGCGCGCCGCCCCGGCGTTCGATCACCGCCTTGATGCTGTCCCCCATGCTGCCGAGGTGCACCGGGATGTGCGGCGCGTTGGCGATCAGCGCTCCGTCCGCATCGAAAATGGCGCAGCTGAAGTCGAGCCGTTCCTTGATGTTGATCGAGGTGGCGGTCGACTGCAGCGCCACCCCCATCTCCTCCGCAATGGCCATGAACAGGTTGTTGAAGATCTCCAACCGGATCGGGTCGACCTCAGTCCCGCCGGCGCGCGCGCGTTGCAGTGGAACCGCCCGCTCGAGGACCAGCGTGCCATCGTCGGCCCGGTCAGCCCGCCAGCCCGCATCCACCACCGTCGTCGACGCCGCATCGATGATCAGCGCCGGGCCGTCGACCCGCTGCCCGGCCCCGAGTTCGTTGCGGTGGTGACAGGGCCAGCGCCCGCCCCCGATCGGCTCGGCCCCCGCGCCCGCTTGCTCAGCCGTTTCCCCCATACCCGCTGTCTGTTCGCGCGCCTCGACGATCAGCGTCTCGACGATCACCGGGCCGCCCTCGTCGCTGTAGCCGAAGCGCTGCCGATGAAGCTGGTGGAACGCGCTCCGAAGCTCGCCGGAACCGCGCATGACCAACTCGAGCGACGTGTCGCTGCCCTCCAGCCGCAGCCGGCCGCGGCGCTCGATCACCAAATCGCCAGCCGCCACTCCCTGGATCAGCAGATGCTCGCGCGCTTCCTGCTCGAGCACGTCGAGCGCGCCACCCGCATTCTCGCCGAGCGGCTTTCGCCAACTCCGTTCGCGAATGACCTTGCGCCCGGCCAACCCGATGCCGAACGCCGACAGGACCCCCGCCAGCGGATGGATCAGGATCCGCTCCATGCCCAAGCGGTCCGCCACCCCGCAGGCATGCTGCCCGCCCGCCCCGCCGAAGCAGGCAAGCGTGTAGCGCGACACGTCATGCCCACGCGCGGTGGAGATCTTGCGGATTGCGGCGGCCATGTTCTCCACCGCAATGGCGATGAACCCTTCGGCGACCTCGGCCAGTGTCGGCTCGGTCGCGCCGCTTCGCGCCACCGCCGTGGCCACTTCCGCCGCACGCGCCTCCGCCGCCATGAGGTCGAGCGGCTGGTCGCCACCGGGGCCGAACACCGCCGGAAACTGGTCCGGCCTGATCCGTCCCAAGATCAGGTTGCAGTCCGTCACCGTCAGCGGGCCACCGTTGCGATAACAGGCGGGGCCCGGATCGGCACCGGCGGACTCCGGACCCACCCGAAAGCGGAGCCCGTCGAAGCGGCAGATGGAGCCGCCGCCGGCCGCGACCGTATGGATCTGCATCATCGGCGCCCGCACCCGAACGCCGGCGACCAGGCTTTCCTCGGCCAGTTCGAACTGCCCGCCATAGTGCGACACATCGGTCGACGTCCCGCCCATGTCGAAGCCGATCAGGCGCTCGGCCCCGTGCATCGCACTGGCCGCGACCATTCCGACCACTCCGCCAGCTGGCCCCGACAGGATCGCATCCTTGCCACGAAAGGCGCTCGCGGCGGTCAGGCCGCCATTCGACTGCATGAAGCTGAGCTCGGTCTCGTCGGGCAATCCGGCAGCCACCCGGTCGACATAGCGGCGCAGGACCGGCGACAGATAGGCGTCCGCGACCGTGGTATCGCCCCGGCTGACCAGCTTGATCAACGGCGCCACCTCGTGGCTGGCCGACACTTGCGCGAAGCCCAGTTCGCGGGCGATCGCCGCCAGCCGCGCCTCGTGCGCCGGATAGGCCCAGCCATGCATCAGCAGGATGGCGACGCTGTCGAACCCGGCTTCGCGCAATCGCGCCAGCGACGCCTTGGCACCGGCTTCGTCCAGCGGCAGCAGCACCTCGCCCGCGGCGCTGACCCGCTCCGCCACTTCCGCCACCTCGCGATGCAGCATCTCGGGCAGGATGATCACCTTGGCGAAGATCTCCGGCCTCGCCTGCGTGCCGATCCGCAGCGCATCGGCGAACCCCCGCGTGGTGACCAGCGCCGTCCGCTCGCCCTTGCGTTCCAGCAGCGCGTTGGTGGCAACGGTGGTGCCCATTCGCACGGAGGCCACGGTGCCACCCTCCTCGCGCAGAACCTGCGCAATCGCCTCCAGCGCCGCGTCGGGATAATGGCGCGGGTTCTCCGACAGCAGCTTTAGCACGCGCTGCCGCCCGTCCGAACTGGTGGCGATCACATCGGTAAAGGTGCCACCGCGGTCGATGGCGAAGGCCCAGGAGCGGTTCACACGGGCCTTTGAGCAGAGCCGTGCTCCCGGCTCAACCGCTTGCGTCATCCGCCAGCCCCATCGTCGGGCACGCGGCTGAACTTGCGTTCTCTCGACATCGGTAAGCTGGTTCTTAACAAGCCTGGCAATGACTGGTATAAAAGCGGGCCGGGGGAGCGATCTGGTTGGCGTTCCCGGTGACCTTGCAACAGAGCGAGGGAGGGGCCGTTGTTCTTGATCCAGCTCGTGATGCTTGCCCAGGCCGTCAGCGGCTCGGGCACCACCGATTTCGGAGAGCGGATCGTGCCCGGCAGCGGCGTGGGGCGGATCGCGCCGCCGCCACGCATGGCCACTGCTCCGGCGCGAACACCGCTTCGCTCCGGCGGGCCTCTGGCAGCCGGCACCAACCTCACCGAAGCGGTGCAGGTCGCGCGCGGGCTTGGACGGGTAACGTCGACGCTGCGCTCACCCGAACATAATCGCGCGGTCGGCGGCGTTCCCAACAGCTATCACCTCCGCGGCCGGGCGATCGACATCGTCCGCGCGCCTGGCGTGTCGCACCAGGCGCTCACCGCCACCTTCCGCAACGCCGGCTTCCAACTGGTCGAGTCGCTCGACGAGGGTGATCACAGCCACGTCGCCTTCGCTTGGGGACAGGCGCACCGACCGTCCCTGATCAACGTCGTCGCGACCAGTGCCCCAATCGTCGCCGCCGTGCACTGGAAGTGGATCAGCGCACCCGGTGCGCAGGGCTCTAGAAACGCCGGCCATACCAGGTGACGATCAGCGCCCCGGCCGCGATCGCCACTCCATAGGGCACACTGCGCCGGCTACTCAGCGGTCCGGCGCCGGGCTCCCGCCGAACCAGCAGCTTCGCCAGCATGATCAGCGCCAGCACGCCGCCGCTGATCAGGATCGCCACCAGCAGCCGGGGGGCGGCCGAAAGGTTGCTCCACAGGCCCACGGCAGCGAACAGCTTGATGTCACCGCCGCCAAAGATCTGCCGGGAGTAAGCGACGGTGCCGACCACCAGCAGTCCGGCGAAGATCACCCAGTTCTGCCACAATAACGGCCGGATTCCGGCGATGACCATGGCCACCAGCCCAAGCAAGAGGACCGCCAGCACCAGCAGGTTCGAAATCTTCCGAGCCACGATGTCTTGGATCGCCGCGGCCACCAGCACCAGCGTCAGCAACGCGGCCAGCCACCACGGGGCAATATGCAGAAGGTTCACTTGGCCGCCTGTGCTGCCTGCAGATTATTGTAGGCCCGCTGGTCCCACCGGCGGTTGACTTCGACCGCGCGGGCAAAGGCGGATATGGCCCGCGCCTTGTCGCCCGCCAGGCCCGCCGCCACGCCCGCGTCGTTCAGACGGGCGGCATAGTCCGCATCGCTTTCCCGGGCCTTGCGCTGCGGCAGCTCGGCCGCCAGGGCCGCCCGCGCCAGCTCGAGGTTGTTGGCGAACAGGTGGCTTGCGGGCTGTGCGGCCACGGCCTGCCGGAACAGCGCCTCCGCCGCCGCCCACCGACCGCGCGCAAGCTGCGACCACCCCGCGTTGTTGAGGGTTGCAGGCTCGGCCGGAGAGCGGCGAAGCGCCTGTTTGTAGGCGGCGTCCGCGGCCGCCCAGTCACTTCGCCGGTCAGCCAGTACGCCGAGCAGATCGAACGTGCGCCAATCCGCGCCGGGAAGCTTGGCCGCGGCGGTCGCCATCGCCGTCGCGGCTCCGTCGTCGTGCAAACGGGCGGCGGCGATCCCCGCCCCGGTCAGCAACTGAGCATCGTCGGGCTGCTGCTTCAGCAGCTGCTGAAATGCCGCCAGCGCCACCTCATTGTGACCTTCGGCGAGCGCCAGGCGCGCAAGCAAGCGGTCGGTCGCTTGGCCCGAAGCACCCTTTCCGATCGCATCGGCGATGAGCAGGCGGGCCTGCTCGGGCCGGCCGGCGTCCAGCGCGTGCGCGGCTTCGGCGATGGACAGCACGGTAGTGGCCGCCGGGATCATGGTCGCCGGAGCCGAGGGCGCACTGACCGCCGCGCCCAGCGCGATCAGCCAGATCATCGAGCGGCGGTGACCCGGGACCGCAGCAGGTCGCGGCCAAGCAGCATCACCAGCTCCCCACCCTTGGCCTGGCGTAGCGTGGCCGCCCCGAACTGCCGGCGGAGCCGCTCGGCGGTGCCGCGCCGAGTGGCAGGATAGAGGATGAGCGTATTAGCCTGCGCCACCGGCGCATTGCCGATGCTGAGCCCACGCCAGCCCAGTTGGCGCAGTTGCATCCGGGTCCGCGCCGCCAGGCCCTGCACCCGCGCGGCGTTGAGGATGCGGATTGGCGCGTCCTCGCGGTCGCCTGCCCTGTCGGCCATGTCGCGCCACCGCACGGGAGGCCCGGTGACCAGCGCCACTTCCTCCAGCGACAGCCGCTCCAGCCGCGGACCCGCGCTGCGCTCGGCCGCCTGGGGCGGTTCCGCCACCTGCGGGGGTTCCGCCACCGGCAGCGGGACCGTCACGCTCGTTGCCGCTTCCACTTGAACGGGCTCATTCGCCGGCTGCGGAGGCTCCGCGCTCGCCACCGCCAGCGCCGCACTTGCCGGCGCGGTTTCCCGCAGCAGCGCCTCGCGCCGAAGCGCGCTCGCCGCTACCGGATCGCCGGCCCGCTCACGCGATGCCGCGAACCGCTTCAGCAGGATCGGGTCGGCCGGCCGCACCGCCAGCGCGCTTTCGAAATAGCGGCGGGACAGGTCGAACCGTTCCATCCGGTCATAGCATTCGGCCATGCCCAGCCACGCGCCGACACTGCCCGGCTCCTCCCGGCTCGCGCGGCGATAGGCTTCGAGCGCCAGCGCCACGTTGCCAAGCTGCAGCTGCGCATCGGCATAAGCGACGCGCTGGCTGACCGGGCCGGTCAGCGCCAGCGGCGCGCTGCCCGCCGGACGAACCGCGATCGGCCGCTGCGCCGCGCAACCGGCCGCAAGCAGCACCAGCGGAATGAGTGTGAGCCCCCCCGAACGCATATCAATGCCCTCCCAAGGCCGGTAGCACCGCGCGAACCACGCGAATGGCAGCCGGCAGCATCAGCACGCCGATCATCACCGGCAACATGCAGGCGACCAGCGGCACCGACAGCAGCACCGGCAGGCGGTGCGCCTTCTCCTCCGCGCGCATCCGCCGCTTCTCCCGCATCTCGGACGCGTAGGTGCGCAGCGTCTGGCCGATCGACGTGCCCAGCTTGGTCGACTGGATCAGCAGCGTCGACAGGGCGCGGACCTCGTCCACTCCCGACCGGTCGCCGAGCCGGCGAAGCGCGTCCTCACGGCTGCGCCCGGCGCGAAGCTCCAGCACGACTTCACCGAACTGCTCGGCAAGCAGCGGATGGGCGTGGGTCAGCTCCATGCCGACCCGGCCGAACGCCGCGTCCAGCCCAAGTCCGCCCTCGACGCACACCAGCAACAGATCGAGCGAATCCGGGAAGGCGCGGACGATCGCCTCGCGCCGGCGGTCGGCCCGCGCCCGAAGGAACAGCGCCGGCGCATAAAGGCCCAGCGCCGCTGAGGCGACGAGCACCAGATAAAGCTTGAACAACCCTGGCGCGGACCCCGTCAGAAGAAGCAGCGCAAAGGCCATCAGCGGCAGGCCGATCACCAGCGCCAGCCGGATCAGCGTGTACAGGCGCGGCCCGTAAGGCGCCGTGTAGCCGGCCGCGATCAGCCGGTTGCGCAGCGTCTGGTCCTTGGTGTCGACCAGCGACAGGCCGCGCTGCTCGATCGAATCGACCAGCCGGGCCCAGGCGCTTTCGCCCTGATTCGCGCGCAGCGAGCCCTGCTCTCCGCTGAACCGGCTGGGCGTCTCGGCGATGTCGCCGACCCGCTGCCGGGCGCGCTGGCGGGTCACGACCGTCTGCACCACGCCGTAGCTGAACAGGGCAACCGCGACGAACAACAGCCCCATGCTGAGGAAGCGGATCATCGGATAACGGGTAAGGAGGTCGATCATCAGCTCAGACCTTCAGGTTCACGAGGCGCCGGATCCAGACGAAACCGACGATGTACAGCAGCATCAATGCCGCGAAACCGGGCACGAAGGCGGGATCGCCGGCCACGTCCAGGTAGAAGCGCGGATTGATCAGGAACAATGCCGTGAAGGACAGCAGCGGAAGCACCGTCAGCATGGCCGCGGTCATCCGTCCCTCGCTGGAAAGCGCACGCACCTTGAGCAGCATCGAATGACGCTCGCGCACCACCGTGGACAGGTTCTCGAGCACTTCGGCGAGGTTGCCGCCCGTCTCGCTCTGCACCGACAGGCAGGTGACGAACATCCGCATGTCCTCGGAGTCCCACCGCTCGGCCATGGCGCCGAGCGCGTCGCGCAGGTCGGCGCCATAGCTGACCTCGTCCACCACCAGACCGAACTCGCTGCCGATCGGATCGGGCAGCTCAACCGTCAGCAGGTCCAGCGCGGCCGCCACCGGATAACCGGCGCGAAGGCCGCGCACGAACACGTCCAGCGCGACCGGGAACTGGTCCTCCATCTTCTTGCGGGCTCGCTCAGCCCGTATCCTGAGCAACATCAGCGGCAGCATCGCACCGATCATCAGCGCCATCGCCGCAATCAGCAGCAGCCGGCCAAGGTTCAGTGAGAAGCCGGTCCCGCTGGCGATCAGCAGAAAGAGCAGGAACAGGGCCACCGGGGCGATCAGCACGGCCATCATCAGCCGCTCGGTCGGGACCGCCAGCTGGGCGGCGACCAGCGTCCGCTCCAGCTTCAACGCAACACCCTGGACCAGCGGCGGCAGTCCTTCGGGAACGACACTCCGCCCGCGCCGGAGGAGGTTGAGCCGTTCCACCCCGGCCTGTCCACGCCCGATCAGGCGCAGGCGCTGGTTGATCGCGTGACCCTCGCCGCGGGCGCGAACGATGGCACCTATCACCACCTCGACCAGCAACAGCACGACCGCGAAGACGCAGACCAGCAGCAGCGCTTTCAGCCAGACCGGGTTCATGCGTCGAACTTCACGTCAGGGCGGAACAGGTCGCTGGAAACAGCGACACCGTGGCTCACCAGTTGATCGAGGAAGCGCGGACGAACCCCGGTCGCCTCGAACCGGCCGAGCACCTGCCCGTCACTGCCGATGCCCGATTGCCGGAAGCGGAAGATCTCCTGCATGGTGATGATCTCGCCCTCGATTCCGGTCAGTTCCGCGACACTGACCAGCCGGCGGCGGCCGTCGGACAGCCGTGCCACCTGGATGACGACGTTGATCGCGGAGGCGACCTGCGCCCGGGCCGAGCGGGGCGGAATGTCGATGCCGCTCATTCCGATCATCTGCTCCACGCGGGACAGTGCGTCGCGCGGGGAATTGGCGTGGACGGTGGTCATGGAGCCGTCGTGACCGGTGTTCATCGCCTGCAGCATGTCAAATGCCTCCCCGGCCCGGACTTCGCCGATGATGATCCGGTCCGGCCGCATCCGAAGCGCATTCTTCAAGAGGTCGCGCTGGGTGATCTCACCCTTGCCCTCGATGTTGGACGGCCGTGTCTCCAACCGCGCGACATGGGCTTGCTGCAACTGCAGTTCGGCCGAGTCCTCGATGGTGACGATCCGCTCGCGCGGGTCGATGAACGCCGACATGGCGTTGAGCATGGTCGTCTTGCCGGAACCGGTGCCGCCGGAAATGAGCACGTTGCGGCGCGCCCCGACGATCGCTTTCAGCACCTCGGCAATCGGCGCTGGAACCGAGCCGATGGCGACCAGCCGGTCCATGCTGATCGGCACCTTGGCGAACTTGCGGATCGACAGCAAAGGCCCGTCGAGCGCCAGCGGCGCAATCACCGCGTTGACGCGGCTTCCATCGGCCAGGCGCGCGTCGACCAGCGGCGCGGACTCGTCCACCCGGCGGCCGACGCTGGACACGATCTTCTGGATGATCCGCAGCAGGTGCCGGTCATCCTTGAAGCGGACCGGGGTCAACTCGAGGATGCCGAAACGCTCCACGAACACGCGTGACGCGCCATTCACGAGGATGTCGGTAATGGTGCTGTCCTTGAGCAGCGGTTCCAGCGGGCCAAGGCCAAGCAATTCGTCAAGCACATCGGCGACCAGCTGCTTGCGCTCGGACTGGTTGAGCGCCTTGTCCTGCTTGTCGAGCTCCTCGCGGATGATGTCTCCGACCTCGGCCTCGATCTGCTCACGGCTGAGGCTGTCGAGCAGCGACAGGTTGATCAGGCTGATCAGCCGCTGGTGAAGTTCGACCTTGAGGTCGGTATTGATGTCGCGCTGGGCAAAGGCGCCCGCGTCGCCGACCGTCATCAGGCGGCGTTCTTCCAGGCTCGCTTCCTGCCGCGGCTCGGGCGCCGCGGCGACGTCATTTTTGCGGAATTGCCACATGGCTCAGCGCTCCCCGGCGAAGGCTGCGGCAAGCGCAGCGCGAATGGTTTCGAGGTCCTTGCCGATCGCACTCTTCCGGCGGACCTCGTCGATTGGAACACCCTGCTGGAGCGCGGCCGAAAGAACGTCGGGATCGTCGCTGACGGTGAAATCAACGGCGCGGCCCAGCACGCTTTCCACATGACCGATGTTCAGCGGCTGGCCACCGCCAAAGCGCTTGCGGACGGTCCGGTTGAGAATCAGCTGGAGCGGAATCCGGCCGAGGTCCTGCTCGGCCAGCAGGTCGAGCTGGCGGCGCGCCCGGTTGAGCGCGGTGAGGCTGAGTTCCGTGACCAGAAGCACCTTGTCGGCCCGCGCGATCAGCGACAACGACCAGTTGGTCCAGTTGGCCGGAAGGTCGACGAACACGGTTCCGAACTCTCGCGCCGCCCGGTCGACGATCGCAAGCACCTGGTCGCTGCTGAGTGCGTCCAGCGGGGTGAGCTGCGGGGGCGCGGCGATGATCTTGAGGCCGCTTGAATGCTCCACCGAAACGGATCGCAGAAGCTGGCCGTCAAGGCGCGGTCCGGCCTCGACCAGGTCGAGCACCGACAGGGTCGGCTTCAGCCCAAGCTGGAAGGCGGCGTCGCCATACTGCACGTCAAAGTCGATCAGCGCCGTTTCGCGTCCGCTCGCGCCGTCGGCGGCAGCGTAGCGGCAGGCAAGCTGCGAGGCGATGGCCGTCGCTCCGGCGCCGCCATGGCTCTTCACGAAGACGACCAGCCGCCCGTTCCTGGTAGGAACAGGGTTCGCCACCTTGGTCTGGACCGCCGGCTCGGCGATGATCTGGGCGACCGCGCTTTCGAGGTCCTCGAAGTTGAGCGGCAGCGGCAGGACGTCGCGCGCGCCATTTTTGAGCAGGAAGCGGAACAGCGCCAGCGGCGGCTCGTAGGCGGCCACGATCAGCGGGGTGTCCGTCATCTCCGCCAGCTTGGTGAACCGCTTGATGGACGCCGGATTGTCGCCATTGACCTGGATCACCGCCACTGCGGAATGGCTCAGGTCGGCCACGTCGATCCACTCGCTTACCGGGCAGATCGACAGGCTGAGCGGAAGCCCGCAGACCTTCTTCCCCAGCAGTTCGCCGGCCTCACCCTCGACGCCGCTGAGATACAGGTGAAGCGACGCTTCCGGGCCTTGCGGGCGGAAGCTGGTCGGGCTGTGATCAGGGTCCATTGCGGTCATGTTCAGTCTTTTTGATCCGCCGTTCCGCTCAGGTCCTCAGCCGTGAGCGTGGTGGCAAAATCTGGTAGCGAGAGGCTGAGGGACGGAAAGACGAAGGTCGTGATTGGCTGGAAGGTGAGCTGGCTCACGCGGACGGTGACGAGCGGTGAGATGTCCATGCCGGACGGATCGCCGGCATAACCCAATCCTGAACCCCGATACTCGACCACCACATTGCTCTCGCTGATGCGCGGGTCGATCAGCTGCATTCGCGCCACGATCTTGTCCCACCCGGTGGTGACGAGAGGCGTCAGGGTCAGCCCACTGCAGGCTGCGCAAGAGCAACTCAGCGTCCCGCTGGGCTTCGAGCAGGTCACGGTCCCCAGCGCCGCGGCCGGAATGACGTCGCCTTGCGTCAGCGTGACGCTCCCGACGGTCTTGCCGACGAAGGTTGCTTTGAGGCCACTTGGAATGACGTCGGTGACCACGGCCACTCGCGCGCCGAATTGCGTTGCTTTCTCGGCCTGGTTGCATTCCCACAGCCAGCGGCCGCCGTCGATGATGCCGAACAGCATCATGAGCAGCGGGATCAGCACAAGCGCGAACTCAGCCGCTCCCGAAGCTCGTTCATCGGAGAGAAGCGAGCGATCGCTCATATGCCGGTGACCGCTGCTTGCTGATTGGCCGACAGTGACAGGCCGACGCCCGTGAAGCCGTACGAGGCGAGCACGGGCCGGTAGGGGACGCTGGCGCTGACGATCACCACCGGGCCGGCGTTGGCCGTTCCGACGTTGTTGCCCTGGTAGATGCCTCCAAACGTCTGCCCGCCGGTTGCGGTATCGCAACTCACCGTGACGGAGAACGTCGCATCGGCGCTGCTCCAGTTCGGCAGGCGATCGGCGGCCGAGCTGTCCAGGGAGCCCTTGCGCACCAGTGTCTTGACGTCATTCGCAAGCCCGGCCGGAACGCTCGCCGCCGTGGTGCTGCAACCCGAAAAGTTGGTGAAGGACTGCCGGGCGGCGTAGCGGGCTCCGTCGCGAACCGACTTCACCAGCGCGTGCTCGCTCATGAAGAAATTGCCGAGCTCCACCGAGCCGAACATGATGATCAGCAGCAAGGGCGTAACCAGCGCCATCTCGGCGGCGGCCGCCCCGCGCTCCTCGCGCAATAGCTGGCGCAGCGCGCTGGTCATCGCACCAGATACGGCTTGTCGCGGCGGACGACCTGGCCCGCCGAGCTACCGGCGCCGAGCCTCGTCTCACCAATGATCTCGACATAGATGTCGTTGGGATCCGTCCGCTGGCTGCCGCCGCTGCCGCGGTCGATGGACGGTTCCACCAGGAACATCTCCACCCACTTCAGCACCGGATAGACCGTTCCTCCGCCGCCATGCACATTCTCCGCTTTGCAGTTCAGCACCGCCGCCGAGATCCGCCGCCGGTCAACCTGCGACCCGCCCGGCACCACGCCGGTGGACGACGGCGTCTGCAGCGGTGAGCAGACCGGTCCGTCAAAGTCCGTCGGCTGATTGGATCCGGTTCCCGCCGGATCGAGCTGCCTCGGTGCGAGGATCGTCTTGCCGCCGATCACCGTACCGCGGTTCGCAATCTCCCAACTGTACACTTCGTAACGGGTCGGGAGGCGGGTGGTCGGGATTCGGGCGGACACGACGCCCGAGTTCAGCGCGTTCTGCCACGTCGCATGATCCCACCGGTAATTGGCCCAGAAGTAGGCGTCCCGGTCCCAGATGCCGTCCCCGATCTTCGTGGCCGTGCCGCCGCCATAGGTGCAGCTGCCGTTGATGGACACGGCGTGACAGCGGTCGCGCGGATGGCCCATCAGCTTGACGGCATCACGCTGTGCCGCGGTGAGGTCGCTCGTAGCGGAGGTCGGTCGGTATGCGTCGGCGTCGGCCGGCACTTCCCACTCGTTGTTTGCCACTCCACACTTGCCGGCGTTGTTCGGCGTTCCTTTCTGGTAGAGGTCCTTCACAACGTTGATCGACGGCGGACAATAGCTTCCGCTCGGGCATGAGGCATTGTTGCCGTTGCCGGTGTTCGCGCGCTCATAGATATCGAACCTGGTGTTAAGCGCCTGCGTCACCGTGGTGCCGGCACCGGTTCGGGTCTGCACGCCCTCGAGTTGCGAACACTCGCCCGGCGCAGTGAGCCAGCCCAGCGCCTGGCGCAGTTCGACGTTCGGATTTGAGGTCGACGAGCCGACGTCGAGGTAGCCGAAATCGCCCGGAGCCCACGCGCTTGGGCCGTTGCCGACACTGACCAGGCGCAATCCATAGCCCTTCAGCGAGTCGGCATCGAAGGGGTAGTCGGGGTTGGCGTTGGAGGCCGGCTCGGTCGGGTTGCACATCATCACCGGCGGAACCTTGCAGATGGCGGAACCGAGCCCCGCCACAGCCTTGGCATTGATGGTGCCGGATTCGAACGCCCCTACCAGCGGAGTGAGCGCGTAGACCGCCTTCCGCCCAGTCACCGCGACCTTGACGAAGCGCGCCGTGAGGTCGGCCGCTGCGGACGCCGGGTAGCCGTTGGTGTTCGCTTCGGCGTCGGCCTTGGTCGTATAGAAGATGACGCGCGCCACCGGATTTGCAGGATCGGCGGTGTCGTCCTCGCCGGTGGCGACCCGCACTTCGGCCGCGCTGGAGCGGGATGCGAAGCGGGTCTCGTTCGTCAGCATGAATTGTGCGGCGGCCACCGCCCTGGTGGTCGAGCCCGCCTTCTGATCAAGTTGCGTCGCGGCGGCCAGTGCCGCCTGGTCCGCCGCCTGCTGCAATTCGGTATCGACCGCGGCCAGCCGCGCATAATCGAACGCGAGTCCCCCGGCCCCGATCAGCGCGAACAGGCTGAGCGCGACCAGCGGGGCGACACTGGCCTCTTCAGCTCTGGCGAAAGGATGCCTGAGAGCCATCGCGCATCCTCACCTCGGACCAGAGCCGCTGGATCCGGAGCCAGTCGCCTCGACCTGCGGCTGCTTCACCGTGTCGGTCCGCACCCGCTTGACCGCCGCCGCGCCAAGGTCGCCGCGCGTGCCCGGCTGGACCGCGCTGTCGGGATAGACCGGGTCCGGGTTGATGGTCTGAAGCGCGGTGTCATACTTCACCGCCTCGCCGAAGTCGCGGCCGAGGGCCGGTGCTCCGTCGGTCGAGGTGCTGCACGCCGCCAGCGTCAGCGGAACGAGCAGAAGCGCGAGGCGCACCTTACAGCTCATGCCCATACTCCTTCTCGAAACCGACCAGCCCGGTGGCCGCCGAGTCACCGCTGGCGCCTGCCGCCGGCGCACTTGCGGCCGGCGCAGTGGGCGGCGGTGGTGGTGGTGGAAGCGGCGCGGGCTGGTGGCCCACATAGGGTCCGCGGAACAGGTTCGGGCCGGTGTTGGAGCCCGTATCGGTCTGTCCCAGCAGGAACTGGTCCGCCTCGTTCGGCGGACGCGCCGTGTCGGTCGGGACCTTCAGCGCCGCCGCCCGGACCGGCCGCACCAGCCGCGGAGTGACGATGATCACCAGCTCCGTCTCCTCGCGCTGGAAACCATTGGAGCGGAACAGCGCACCGATGATCGGCAGCGAGCCGAGCAGCGGGACCTGCCGGATGGTGCTCTGGAAGTCCTGGCGGAGCAGACCGGCCATGGCGAAGCTCTCGCCATCGCGCAGTTCCACCGTGGTCTTCGCCCGCCGGGTCTGAAGCCCGGGGATGCGCAGGTTGTTGATGACCACCGAGGCGGTCGGATCGATCGAGCTGACTTCGGGCGCCACCACCAGGTTGATCACCCCGTCGGCCAGCACCGTCGGAGTGAACGCGAGGCTGACGCCGAACTGCTTGTACTCGACCGTGATCGCTGCCGTATTGCCGCTGCCGCCGCCGCTCGATCCGCTGGTCTGGGCGACGGGGATCGGGAACTCGCCACCGGCCAGGAAACTCGCGGTCTGACCCGACAGCGCTACCAGGTTCGGCTCCGCCAGCGTGGTCAGCGACCCGTTGCGCTCCAGCGCATCCAGCGTCGCATCGAACGTCCCGCCCAGGATCTTGAAGGTCCGCGAGAGGATTCCGAAGCTGTCGAGGATGGATCCGACGGCAAATACGGGAGCGCCGGGCACGGTAGTGGTGACCCCGCCCGTCGAAATGCTGACCGGGGCCCCCGGGGTCAGGCTCGCGCCCGAGCCGAGGACGCCCTGGAAGCCGTGGCTACCGCCTCCCTGCACCCCGATTCCGACCCCGATCTGCTTCAGTGCCGAGCGCTTCACTTCGGAAAAGCGCACTTCCAGCATCACCTGCTGGGCGGAGCCGAGCGACAGCATGTTGACGACCTTGCCCGGGGCATAGGTCTCGGCCAGCTGCACTGCCCGGTCGGCCGCGTCGGCGCTGGACACCGTGCCGTCGAGGACGATGGCATCGTTGCTGAGGCGCGCGCCGACCCGGTCGGCCGGCATCAGTTCGGACAACTGCCGGCGCAGTCCGATCACGTCAGGTCCGACCGCGACGTCGATCACCGCGATCAGCGAATTGCTGCGGTCATAGAGCGTCAGGCTGGTGGTGCCCGCCTTCTTGCCCAGCACGTAAAGCGACTGGCTGGTCAGCGGCAGCACGTCCGCGATTTCGGGATTGCCGATCAGCGCCCGGGCGTAGGGCCGGTCCGACCGGATCACCTGGCTCTTGTTGACCGGCACCGCCAGCTCGCCGGCGCGAACGCCTTCGGACAGGCTGATCCCCGCGCGCTGGGCCAGTGCGGCCTGCGGCATGGCAAGGACGGCGAACGCGGCCGTCAGCGCGCCTGACGCGCCCATGAACTTAATCCCCATAAGTCCCCACCTGATAAGTGTTGCCGGTCGTCCCCCTGACGACCTCCACGTTGGTGCCGCTCGGCGCCTTGGGCGCGGGCGGATTGGAGTGCCGGCGGATCGGCGCCGCCGCCCGGCGGGCCGGCACGGCCGCCCGCGGCGACCCGGCGGCCGCGACTGGAGTCCAGCCCGGCGCCCGGGTGATGCCATAGCGCAGGTCGGCCAGGCTGACGGTCTGGATGGCGGACAGGTTCTGATCGACGCCCGGCTTGCGAAGCACGAGGCTGAGCGTTCCCGCCTCCTGTGCCAGCGCCAGTTTCTGCGCCTCGAGCGGATCGACCTCCAGGGTCGCCGTGCGCGCCACATTGGGCTTGCCGTCGGGATTGTTGGCCTGCTGGTCGGTCGCCAGCACGCGGACGTTCTGCAGCAGGACGTCGGTCGCTTGCGAGGAAGTGTTCGCCAGGCTGCGGGTGATCAGCACGTCAACCGTGTCATTGGGCTGGACGAAGCCAGCCACTCCCGACACATCATTGATCCGCACCGATACGGCCCGCTTTCCGTCGGTCAGCAGGGCGGCGATCGATGCGCCCTGGCCCTTGCCGGTGATCTTGTCCGCGAGAATGGGTTCGTTGATCGCCATGGCCCGAAGCGCCACGCGCTTGACGCCCGGCGTCAGCAGGTCGGCGCGCTGGCTGAAGCTGCCGGCGGGCACCGAAGCGGCGGGAAAATCGACGAACTTGACCTTGTCGGGGGTAAGCTCGCTGCCATAGTTCAACGGCACGGCCGCCACCGCGACCCGCGTCATTGCCATGTCGTTGCGGCGCTCGGTCGCGGTCAGGAAGGTGTTCGCGAGGTAGACCGCGATCAACCCGATGAAGATCGCCGCCCCAAGCGCGATCATTGTTTGCTGCCGCATGCCGTGTCCCCCAGAATGACGTCAACCAGGCGCGGGCCGTTCAGCCACTCGGCTGAACGACCCGCGTCAGTGGGTCCGGCTCAGGCGGCCGGGGTACCGCAGTTGCCGCTGCTCGGCGTCGTGATGCAGTTCGACGCCTTGGTCATGGCGCCGCTGATCGAGTTGCCGAGGCCAAGCGCCGCAACCGCGATGCCGGTGCCGACGATCGCCAGGATCAGCGCATATTCGGCGGCCGAGGCGCCAGCCTCGTCCTTCATCATCTTCAGAAAGCTGTTCATTGTCGTGTTCCCCATATGTTGAGCCCGAACGCCACGTCGGACGTCCGCGAGCGTTGAGTCATCAGCAGGTGGAGGAGCTCGGCCCGTTGATGCAGTTGGTCGCCTTGGTCATGGCGCCGCTGATCGAGTTGCCGAGGCCAAGCGCCGCCACCGCGATGCCCGTGCCGACGATCGCCAGGATCAGCGCATATTCGGCGGCCGAGGCACCCGCCTCGTCCTTCATCATCTTCAGAAACATGTTCATGGTGACATTCCCCAGTTTGTCAGCCTGAACGTCCGGCCCGGACGCTCGACCGAAAGCTGCCGCGCAGCTTGGAGGAACCTTGTTGTCACCGCTGGAAACAACGCAGGACGGTGACGACGCACTTCCTACTGCTCAGCTATTTCGGAAGCTGACTTATTGTTAACTTTAAGTCAACTATATCGATTAACCGCGGTTAGTTACTCAACCTAGGACGCACAACACGTCTAAGTAGCTGTAATATTTGGGGAATTTTTTATCGCTGAAAAGCACGGTCCGGGCGGTCGAGTCCCGCTTTGACGCTATTGTGCCCCGCCGGCAACGCCCGAAATGGCGAAATTCAGTGCGTTAGCGGAACGAGTGGGGCGGTTAACTGCCGCCCGAGTCGTTTCAGGCTGGCAGGCGGTGTCGGAAAGTAATGTTTACCCGCCGCGAAAGCAGCAGGTAAGGAGTCCATACGGCCACGCTGATCAGCACCTTGGTCACATTGCCGTCCAGCAGTCCGTACAGGCTTTGCGCGACCGCCGCCGGCAGGTCGTTGGTTCGGCCAACCAGCTGGGCGGTCAGCACCTGCATCCCGATATCGGCAACCCACACCCCGGCCAGAAGGCGCGGGAACAGCGGCGAGCGGCGGAGCGCGGCGACGAACACGATGGCGTAGAGGCTCGGCAGCAGCACCACGTCGAGGCTGAGCAGGCTCCTCAGCACGAACAGCCAGTCAGGAACCGGTCCGCCAAGCGCCGGCACCGCCGCCAGATACTCGGCCGCCCGCACCGGGATGTTGAGCAGGATGCCTATCAGCAGCGACACCATGATCCCGCCGGTGCCGTAGAGCGGCTCTCGGCGCGCGCGCTCCAGGGAGACACTGCGCCAGTTGCCGACGGAGAACAGGGGCAGTTCGGGCCGGGGCTGGCGATCTGTCTCGGTGAACCAGCGGCGGGCGAGCAGCATGGACGCGGCCGGTGCCAGCACCAGCAGGCCATAGGGCAGGAGGAGGTTGGGAAGGGCGACACCCATGACCGGCGGGCTGGTCAGCAGCCGGGCCATGACGCCCAGGCCACTCAGGAGCAGCCAGACCATCAGGATGCTGTCGAGGCGGGTCTCGAGTGTGACCAGCAGGGCGGCCGAACGGACTTCAAAGCGCCGGGTTAGCCTTGACCAGATCATGCGCGGTTCGTCGCCTTCCTTGCCGTCACCCCTCCTTGCTCGAAACTTGCTTACGGAACCGTAAACCTTTCAGCGCCCTTGGGTTCCCGCGCGGTGACAGTTCAGGCGAAGACCTGCTGGAGGTCGCCCGCGCCGCCGCCTTCCCGGGCGTCGCGCAGTTCGACGAACAGCGATGGCTGGATGGTCGCCCACAGCAGCGTGAAGATCGCGCCCGAGATCGCGGAGCCGACCAGCAGCCCGATCGGCAGGCCCGCTGCGGGGTCAAGCATCAGGCTGGTTCTGGAAACCGAGGCAAGACCCACCAGCCCCAGCACCATGGAGATCAGATAATAGATGATCAGTAACATGATCAGCAGGCCAAAAATCTTCCACCGCGCCCCGCGGGTGAGTTCCCGGCTGCGGCTGAAGGCGCCGAACACTCCCGTGTTTTCCTCCACCAGCGCGGGGACGGCGACCGACCACATGGTGATCAGGATGAGGCCCGGGATCATCAGCAGCATGAACCCGAAGCCGACCGCGATCGACCAGAGGATGATCAGTCCGACAATGGGCAGGGCGTAACGCATTCCGCCGGCGAGGCACTGGCCGAAGCTTGGACGCCCTCCTTCATGCTCGATGACCAGCCCGCGCGTGATCGTGGCTTGCATCAACCCGCTGAATACCATGGCGACGACGAAGGACAGAAAGCCGAGGAACATGAGTCCGCTGAATAGGGGGCTGCTCGCGTTTGACGCCGCCACCCCGCGGAAGGAGGTGGTCATCAGAACCTGCGATAGAATGCTCGGCAGGGCCCCGAACAGCAGGGCCGAGCCCAAAGCGATCGCCGGGCTGCTCGCAATAAAGCCGAACGCTCGGGAGATGACTCGGCCCACCGAGACCTGGCCGTCCCCACTTCCCTGATAAGTCACCGTTGCCACCTTCGCCACTCCCCCAAAGACAAGATCCACAAGCTGCGACGAACATCTTTACCTGTCCAGTGATAACGTCTTGCGAATGTCGCGGTCGCGCTTCATGCTTCGCACCGGCACTGGGGGTCGCAAGTCATCAGCGTTTCGGGAGGAGCAGCGGCAGCAAGAGCGCAGCCGTTTGAGCAGGCCTGGCGGTCGCTGCACGATGACCCATCGGTGCAGTTCGCGCTGACCCCTGCACCGCGAAAGCCACCGCCGCCAGCGTGGATCGAGGAACTGGGCAAGTGGATCGAGTGGCTGCTGAAGCCGATCGGCCGCTTCATTGCCTGGCTGGTCAGCTGGCTGCCCGACGCTGATTGGGCGCGCGGTCTCCTCTACATCCTGCTTGCCCTTGGCGCAGCGCTGATTGCGTGGCTGGTGATCAACGGCTTGCGCCATGGCGAATGGCGCTGGCCGTGGCGCAAGGCGGCGGAAGCCGTTGGCGTTGCCGAAGCGGCGAAACTCGATTGGCAGCCGGATGCAGCCCCAGCCCGCGCCTGGCTCGACGAAGCCGATGCACTGGCGGCGCAAGGCCGCTTCGCCGAGGCTTTGCACTGCCTGTTGTTGCGCTCCGTGGAAGACATGGCGAGGCGCCGGCCGCGCGCGGTCCGACCTGCGCTGACTGCCCGAGAGCTGGCGAGTTCACCGCTACTGCCTGAGCGTGCGCGCGGGTTGTTCGGCCGTCTGGCCTCGGGGGTGGAGCGCAGCTTGTTTGGCCGGCGGCCGGTGGAGCAGACGGACTGGGCCGAAGCTCGTGCGGCTTATGCCGAGTATGCGCTTGCGGGGACGTGGAAGACGTGAGCGACGCGGCACGCACCGACCAGGGGCCGTTCCGCCGCTCGCTGATGTTGCTGATCACGACGATTGGTGTGCTCGCCTTCGTGGCAACGCTGGTGCTTGGCGCTTATGCGCCGGACCTGCGCTCGGGCAGGAATGGTGGCGGTCATGCCCTGTCAAACGCTGCGATCGGGTTCAGCGGCCTTGTCCGACTGGCCGAGGCGACCGGCCGCAACCCGAAGATCTTCCGCCGCGAACAACAGCTTGGTGAGAGCGAGGACCTCGCGGTCGTCACTCCCCCGAGTGGTTCGACTGACCTCAGCAAGATCCTTGCGGCACGCGGGCCGCGCTCCACGCTGATTATCCTGCCGAAGTGGGACGCGCGGCCTAGCGAAAGCCGGCCGGGCTGGGTCACGGTGGACAACATGATCGAGCCCTATCTGCTGACCAATGTGTTGGAACCCGGCTTCAAGATTGGCCTTGCGCGCCGCAAGACCGCCCGCGCACCGCTCCAGAGCCGCTCGGTGCTGACTCCGTCCGCCAGCCGCTTCCGCGAACCGCCGATTATACAGACGATCTCGGGTGCGAAGGTCACACCGGTAATTGTCGACAGCCAAGGCGCCATCGTGCTTGGCAAGATGGGCGACCGAAATCTCTACCTGCTCGCCGACCCGGACCTTCTGAATAATGCAGGGATGGCGGACCGGGAACAAGCGGCCTCTGCGCTAGCGATGTTGGACGAGCTCAACAGCACCGACGCGGACGGGATCCTGTTCGATGTGACCAGCAATGGCTTCGGCCAGTCGCGCAGCCCGCTTCGCCTCGCCTTTGACCCGCCATTCCTGGCCGTCACTCTGGTCCTGGGCGCTGCACTGCTGCTCGCCGGCTGGCAGGCGCTGGTTCGCTTTGGTGCGCCCGCCCTCTCCACCCGGGCGATCGCACTTGGCAAGGCGGCTCTGGTGGAAAATGCCGCGGCTATTGTCCGCAAGGCCGGGCGCGAGGTGCGGCTCGGCGGCCGCTACGCATCACTGGCGCGAGAGCGAGCAGCAGCACGCTTTCATTTGTCACCGGCGCTCGATGCCGACGAGAGCGACGCTGCTCTTGATCAGCTACGGCCCGAACAACCCTTTTCCGCGCTCGCCCGAGCGGTTGGCGAGGCGCGCAGCCGCGCCGACCTGGCCGCGGCTGCGCGGGCCATGAACCAATGGATCCAGGAGACAGGCAAGTGACGATCGACGAGGTACGCGGACTGGGCGAAGCAATCCGCCACGAAATCGGCAAGGCCGTCGTCGGTCAGGAAGCCACCGTCGATCTGCTGCTGACGGCCCTGCTGGCCCGCGGGCATATCCTGCTCGAGGGCCCGCCGGGGACCGCCAAGACCCTGCTCGCGCAATGCTTCGCGCAGGCCGTTGGGCTGGATTACGGCCGCATCCAGTTCACCCCCGACCTGATGCCCAGCGATATCATTGGCGCCAACCTGTTCAACTTCCAGACGAGTAGCTTCTCACTGACGCGCGGCGCGATCTTCACCGACCTGCTGCTGGCTGATGAGATCAATCGCACCCCGCCGAAGACGCAGGCAGCCCTACTCGAGGCGATGCAGGAACGGCAGGTCACCATTGACGGGGAGACGCACAGCCTCGGCGACCATTTCCTGGTAGTTGCGACCCAGAACCCGATCGAGCAGCAGGGCGTATACCCGTTGCCGGAAGCTCAGCTCGACCGCTTCCTGTTCAAGCATCTGGTGGACTATCCCATTGCGGAGGAGGAGCGGCGGATCGTCGCCAGTCACGGTGCTAGGCCCCAGGCCATGGAACCGCAAAGCTGGGGCGTGCGTGCGGTCGCCAGCCCGGCCCAGTTGACCCAGGCCATTCAGTCGGTCGGCGCCATCGCTCTGGTCGACGAAGTGGTCGACTACATCACCGCGCTGATCCGTGGCACCCGGCAGGTTCCCGACCTCCAGTCCGGCGCCAGCCCGCGGGCCGGCGCCATGCTGGCCGGCGCCGCTCGCGCCCGGGCCGCGCTTGAGGGGCGGGACTTCGTCATTCCGGACGACGTCAAGGCACTCGCCCCCGCGGTTCTCCGCCATCGCGTGTTGCTTTCACCCACAGCCGAGATCAACGGCCGCAGGGTCGAGGATGTTGTGCTGGCCATCATCGACGAGATCGAGGCCCCGCGTTGATCTATCCGACGCGCCGGGCAGTCCTGCTGATGGTCTTGGGCGCGGTAGTCGCGCTAGCCGTCGCGGCCCTGTTCGCGGCGCGCTGGTATCTCGCACTGGCCTGGCCGATCGGGCTTGCGATGCTGATCGCGCTGGATGCGTGGCGGACGCGTGGACCGTTGGCTATCGAGGTGGCATTGCCGGCGAGTGCCTATGTCGGCGAAGTGCGGGAGGCGGAGCTTGCACTGCGGATTGGGTCCGGGCCGGCCAGGGCGGAGGTCGCGTTGGCGAGATCGCTGCTGATCACACAGGCGGACGACGGGCGAATGACCATTCCGCTTGCAGGCGGCACTGGTACCGCGAAACACGCCTTGACGATGCTTCGCCGGGGTCGTGCCCTGTTCGACCGGCTATGGTTGCGGTGGAGCGGTCCGCTCGGCCTGGTCTGGCGCCAACGCGAGTTGCCGCGTGGTGACAGCCTGCACATCCTGCCCGACCTTCGACCCACGCACCGCCACGGTATTCGCCTGTTCGAACGCTACGCCGCCGAGGGCGCCCTCAAGCAATTACTGCGGGGCGAAGGCAGCGACTTCGACGCACTGGTCGAATTTCGTGCCGGCATGGATCGCCGTTCGATTGACTGGAAAAGCAGTGCTCGGGCGACAAAGCTGCTCGCCCGTCAATACCACGGTGAGAAGAACAACCAGATCGTCTTCGCGCTGGATTGCGGACGGCAGATGGCTGAGCCCGTCGGCGGCATCGCTCGGCTCGACCGCGTGATTTCGGCGGCGCTGCTGACCGGTTGGCTGGCGCTTCGGTTCGGCGATCGAGTGGCGCTGCATGCCTTCGACAGCAAGCCCCGGCTGACAAGCGGGCTGGTGTCGGGAGCGGGTGCATTTGCCGAACTGCAGCGCCTCGCCGCTTCCATCGACTATGGTGATGACGAGACCAACTACACCTACGCCCTGACCGAGTTGAACGCGCGCCTCTCACGGCGTTCGCTTGTCATCCTGTTCACCGAAGTCACGGACCGCATTTCCGCGCGTTTCCTGCTGACCTCGATCCGTTTGCTGATCCGCAAACATTTGGTGCTGGTGGTGATGCTTCGCGATGATGAGCTGGCAGGGTTCGCCGAGGCTGACCCAGTGGATGCTGACGACGTCACCCGCGCGATCACAGCCGCCAGTCTGCTCAAGGAGCGGCAGGAGGTCGTCGCCAAACTGCGCCAGTTGGGCATCGATGTGCTCGAAACGCCTTTCGGGGATGTCGCGCCGCAGATTGCCGAGGCATATCTGCGGATCAAGCGGAGGGACCGGCTTTGAACGGCCCGCTCGTCAATGCCACCCGCTTTCGGCTGGAACATGCCGACGAGTGGCAACGGCTGGAGCAGCTGGTCACCCGCCTCGAGAAAAAGTCACTGAGGAGCCTGACGGACGACGACCTGCTCGACCTGCCCCGGCTTTATCGCACGACATTGTCGTCGCTGTCGGTTGCGCGCGACACGTCACTTGACGCGAGCCTCCTAGCCTATCTGGAGCAGCTCAACACCCGCGCCTACTTTCAGCTCTACGGCGTCCAGACCTCGCCAGGCCGGCAAGTTGCACGCTTCTTCACCAGCGGCTGGCCCGATGCCGTGCGGACGCTGTGGCGCGGGATTGCTTTCTGCGTCGCCCTCACCGCCTTCGCGGCCGTCGCCGCCTATCTGCTCGTCCGCTCGGACCCTGACTGGTACTACGCCATCATCCCCGAGGGTCTGGCGGGAGGGCGCGACCCTTCAGCGTCGACCGAATTTCTCCGCTCTACCCTTTATGGTAGCGGAAAGGAGGACGGGCTCACCGTGTTCGCGACCTTCCTGTTCACCCACAATTCGCAGATCGCGATCTTCGCCTTTGCGCTTGGCTTTGCCTTCGCCGTGCCGACGGTACTCCTCGTCATCTACAACGGCCTGATGTTGGGAGCGATCTTCGCGGTGTTCGCTTCCCATGGGCTCGGAGCCAATCTCGCTGGCTGGCTGGCGATCCACGGCACCACCGAGATCCTCGCCATCTGCGTCTCCGGCGGCGCGGGCATCCGGCTCGGCACGGCACTCGCCTTCCCCGGTCAGGCGACCCGTATGGATGCGATGGTCGCGGCAGGCCGAACCGCAGCAACCGCGATGCTCGGCACCGTCATCATGCTTGCGGTTGCTGGCTTGCTCGAAGGTATCGGGCGCCAGACGATCACGGACGACGGTGCTCGGCTGGGTATTGGCCTGTTCGCTCTGGCCGGGTGGCTGCTCTACTTCTTCTGGCCCTTCGGCGGGACCGAGCGCGCATCGTGAACGACGCCCTATCCATCCCCAAGGGCAGCATGCGCCGGCGCTTCGTCACACCGGAAGGCGTGGATCTCCAGCTGGAGCTTGGTACGGCGGGTGCCCGCGCTGGCGCATTCCTGCTCGACGGGCTGATGATGCTCGGCATCCTGATCGCCGTGACGTTCTTCTTCATCTACATCGCAGTGCCGGGCCTGGATCAGGTGCTGATGATCGTCTGGCTGCTCGGCTTCTTCCTGCTCCGCAACTTCTGGTTCAGCCTGTTCGAGGTGGGCCGACGCGGAGCGACGCCGGGCAAGCGGGTGGCAGGCCTGCGGGTCGTTGCCCGGGACGGCAGCCGACTGACCGGTGCGGCCGTTGTCGCCCGCAATGCCATGCGCGAGATCGAGGTCTTCCTGCCCTTGTCCTTCCTTGGTGCGCAGGCGGCGGAGGGAACGGCGGACACATTCCTGACCATTTTCGCGCTGGCGTGGAGTAGCCTTTTCCTGTTCTTCCCACTGTTCAACCGTGACCGGCTTCGGGTCGGGGATCTCGTCGCCGGTACCTGGGTCGTCGAGGTGCGCAAGGCCGCGCTGTCCGATGACTTGGTCGGCGCCGTGCAGCGCCAGCGCCGGCGCTTTCCGGAAGAAGCACTGGCGGCTTATGGCATCTTTGAACTTCAGCGGCTGGAGCAGGTGCTACGGGCGGAGCAGGCTCTGCCGATCCAGACCGTCGCCGACACAATCCGTGAGAAGTTCGGCATTCCGAACGACGGCGACGACTACGGTTTCCTCTCAGACTTCTACGCCGAGCTGTGCGCCAGGTTGGAACAGAACATGCTGCTCGGCCGCCGTCGCGCCGACAAATACGACGCATAGCCGCTCTTTGCAGCAGCGCCCGCGAGGAATAGACCTGTACCCCTGACCCGAAGCGGAGCGCATTCCCATGGCCGACGCAGACCCTCGCCTCGCGACCACCGACACAGCCGAGATGCGGCGGGTCTTCGACCTTCAGCATGATGCCTCGCGGCGCTACCCGCCGGCCGACTTCAAGCTCCGGCTGGATCGGCTGAGCCGCCTTGGCGCACTGGTGAAGGCGAATGGCGATCGTTTTGCCGACGCAATCTCCAGCGATTTTGGCACTCGCGCTCGGATTGAAACCGAGTTGATGGAGCTGGTGCCGACGCTCGGCGCTGTTCGCCATGCGAAGAAGAATCTGGCGAAGTGGATGAAGCCGGAGCGGCGCCACGTCGGGATCAATTTCCAGCCGGGCAAAGCATGGGTCCGGCATGAACCCCTTGGCGTGGTCGGCATCATCAGCCCTTGGAACTACCCGCTACAGCTCGCCTTTTCACCGGCAATCGACGCTATCGCCGCTGGCAACCGGGTGCTGCTCAAGCCGTCCGAACTGACGCCCGCTTTCGCCGAATTGCTCAAGGAGCTGGTCGCGGACTCATTTGACGAAAGTGAGCTGGCGGTAGTCACGGGCGGTGTTGAGGTAGGCCGCGCATTCTCTTCCTTGCCCTTCGACCATCTGCTGTTCACCGGCTCCACTGCCGTCGGGCGGCTGGTCTACAAGGCCGCTGCCGAAAACCTCGTTCCGGTCACGCTGGAGCTTGGCGGCAAGTCACCCGCGATCGTCTGCGACGACTATCCCCTGCCCAAGGCCGCCCGCTCGATCGCTTTCGGCAAATTCCTTAACGCCGGACAAACCTGTATCGCACCGGACTATGTGCTGGTGCCTGAAGGCAAGGTGCAGGCAATGGCCGAAGCACTGCTGGCCGAAGTGAAGAACAGCTATCCCACCATTGCAGGAAATGCCGATTATTCCGGCGTGATCAGCGAACGCCATCGTCAAAGGCTACTTGAGGCGATCGAAGTCGCCCGGAAGGTTGGCAGCACCGTGCTTCAGCATGGCGAAGCCAAGGCGGTCGCCGCGGGCAAGGTTCCCCCGACCGTGGTTCTGAACGCGCCGGAAGAAACGATCCTCGCTTCCGAGGAGATCTTCGGACCAGTCCTGCCGATCGTTGCATACAAGTCACTCGACGAGGCCATTGCCTTCGTCAACGGGCGCGACCGGCCATTGGCGCTCTATTGCTTCACCAAGGACGAGGCGAGGGAGCAGGCGGTTCTGAACCGTACACTATCGGGGGGGGTTACCCTCAACGGCACCCTCCTCCACATTGCGCAGGAAAGTCTGCCGTTCGGGGGCGTCGGCGCCAGTGGCATCGGCGCCTATCACGGCCAGGAAGGTTTCAAGCGCTTCAGCCACGCGCGCGGAGTGCACAAGGTCGGCGCCTGGAACGCGTTCGAGAAGCTTGGGCCGCCGTGGGGCAACCTTGCACGCAAGGTCGCGAAAGCCATGCTTAAGCGCGGCTGAGCTCCTGAAACTGCCGCGCGCCTCTGACCAGCGCCGAGCTGCCAAACGTCGCTTTCGACCTGCGCTTCGTGGTGGTCGTAGCATCCATATCGCCGGTGCCGACGCGAGTTGACGCCCATCGCCACCTCAGCACGGACTAGGCTGCCACTCGCTCCCTCGCCGCCGCCTTGATCATGTCCGCCGCCTTCTCGGCGATCATGATAGTGGGTGCATTGGTATTACCGCTAATCAGGCGCGGCATGATGGAGGCGTCCACCACGCGCAGGCCGGCAACGCCGTGCACGCGCAGTTCCGGGTCAACTACCGCGCGATCGTTGCGGCCCATCGCGCACGTACCCACCGGGTGATAGATGGTCGTGCCCTTCTCCCGCGCATAATCGAGCAGCGCCTCGTCAGTTTGTGCCGCAGCGCCCGGGTTTGTCTCATGATCTATATATCCGGCCAGCGGATCGGTCGCAGCGATGCGACGACCCCACTTCATCGCGGCCAGCACAACTTCTTCATCTAGCGGGTCGGAAAGATAATTCGGTGCGATCGCCGGATGGTCGGCGGGGTTGCGCGTCTTAAGGTGCACCGAACCGCGCGACTCAGGCCGCAGTTGGCAGGGCGCGATGGTGAGTCCCGGTTCACTCTCCAATTCCATCTTCTGCTCGTTGGCGAGCTTATCGGCGTCCATTGTTGCGGGAAGAATGTGAAACTGGATGTCGGGACCGGCAAGATCCGGGCGGGATTTGCAGAACACCGCGACGTGGGCGGCTGACAGGGTCAGCAGGCCGCGCTTCTCGCGGAAGTAGCGCAAGACCTCCTTGAGCAAACGCGGCCCGCGCGCCAACTCGTTGACGGAGATGATGCCCTTCTTCAGCCGGAAGGTCTCGCCCACCACATAATGGTCCTGGAGATTCTCGCCCACGCCAGGCAGCTCATGCACGACCTCGACCCCGAGTGCTCTCAACCGATCGCCCTGTCCGATGCCGGAAAGCTCGAGGAGCTGTGGCGAGTTGATCGCCCCGCCCGCGAGTATCACCTCCCGCCTTGCGCGCACCACGCGAGTGGCGCCGCGCTGGGCGAACTCGACCCCCACGGCGCGCTTGCCTTCGAACAATACCCCGGAAGCCAGCGCCCGCGTCTCCACCCGCAAGTTCGGCCGGCTCATCGCGGGATGCAGGTAGGCGACCGCTGCCGAGCAGCGCTTGCCATTCTTGATGTTGAGCTGGAACCAGCCGACACCTTCCTGCTCGGGACCGTTGATGTCCCGCTCGGGCAAGCCGAGCGCCTCGCACGCCTTGATGGCCGCCTCACTGACCTCATGGCTGTCGCATGGGTCGGAGACGTTCAAGGGCCCGCCAACCGCATGATCTTCGCTTGCCCCACGCTCTTGGTGCTGCGCCTTGCGGAAGTAAGGGAAGACGTCCTCCCAACCCCAGTTCTCGCAGCCAAGCTGGCGCCAATGGTCGTAGTCGGACCTTTGCCCGCGCACGTAGAGCATCGCGTTGATTGAGGAGGATCCGCCGAGCACCTTGCCGCGCGGCCAGACGTGCTGCCGACCATGCGTACCCGGATCAGGCTCTGTCATGTAGAGCCAGTTGACCTTGGGATCTTTCAGTGTCTGCGAATAGCCGAGCGGAACGTGGATCCACATGTTGCTGATCAACTGAGAGGGCTCCTTCAGCGGACGGTCATCCCCGCCCGCCTCCAGCAGGATGACCCGCACCTGCGGGTCCTCGCTGAGCCGAGCCGCGAGAACGCAGCCGGCCGAGCCCGCGCCGACGATCACATAATCTGCTTCGATCGCCGCCTCGGCCATAGCCTACTCTCCCTTACGCGATGGCACTGCGCACCCATTTCGCCGTCTCGACCGGCTGAGTATAAGGCAGCATGTGCCCGCCCTCGACGAGGGTGAGCCGAGCGCCGGAAATCTCGGTCGCCGTGGTCTCGCCATGCTCGCGATAGTCGAGCAGATTGTCCTCGCGCCCGAACAGGATCGCCACCGGCAAATTCAGCGATGCATAGTGCGCCACCATCTCCTCGCCGTCCGCGCGAGCCAGCTGGAGGTCGCCGCAGGCCGCCTCGACGTTGCCCGGCCGCATGGCCAGCAGACCCCCGCCGGCCGTCAGATAATCGTCGGGCACCGCCTCGGGCCGAAAAACCTCGCGTAGCACCTTGTCACGGGTAGCAAGCGCCAGCGGAACCGCCACGGTGCGCGCAACCAGTGGGACCAGGCTCAGCGGCACCATCAGCCCCTTGAACACGTCCGGCACGTCGCGCACCGGCTGGGTGGCCGGCGCGATGAGTGCGAGGCCTCCGATCTTTTCCGGATGGCGGTGCGCGATCGTAAGGCTCAGTGCGCCACCGAGCGAGTGACCAACGAGGATCGGCTTCTCCAGCCCGAGCTCGTCGATCAGCGCGGCAATGGCGTCCGCCTGGTCCGACAGCCTTTGCGAACCACTCGGAAGCGGTGGCGAATAGCCCGAGCCCGGCCGGTCAACACGGATGACCCGGTGGTCCTTGGCCAGTTCGTCCACCATCGGCTGCCCGAAGCTGCGCAGCTGTGCGCCAAGGCCGTGGATGAGGAGCAGCGGCCTGCCGTGCCCCTGTTCCGTGACGTGCAGCTTGTATGGCCCTGCCGTGACGATGTGCCCGTCCATCGGCACCATGTCCTCAGCGCGGCGTGCCGCCCGAGCGCTGTAGAAACCCGCGCCGAGCAGTCCGGCGATTGCAGCCGTGCCCCCAATGACCCAATTTCTCATGACATGCTCCGCTGCAGGAATTTCCAGTAGCCGACCGGTGCAAGCCGCTCGATGAGGGCGCCGAACTTCGCATCATTGCCGACCAGGACGCGCGGCTTTTCGTTCTCAACCGCGCTCACGATGATTTCGCCTGCCTTGACCGGCGACATCTTCAGGAACTTCTGGAACTCGTCCCTGCGAGCGTCCATCGCGGCGGCTTCCTCGTTGGTGACGTACCGCGGCGGTCGGGCGTTGCGGGCGATGTTGGTGTTGATCCCGCCGGGGTGGACGACCGTCACCCCAACGGGCGAGCCGGCTTCCTCCAGCTCCCTGCGAAGGGATTCCGAGAAGCCCCTGACCGCAAACTTGGCCGCGCAGTAAGCTGTGTTTCCGGGCGGCGCGATCAGTCCGAAGAGGCTTGAGACATTGACGATCCGCGCCCAATCCCGCTGTTTCAGAACCGGTAGGAAGGCCCGGGTCAGCCGCACCACCGCGTAAAAGTTGACCTCCATCAACCAGTCGAAATCCGCCTCGTCGACCTGCTCGAAGGTTCCGCCGATGGCCACGCCCGCATTGTTGAACAGCATGTCGACACGACCATGCTCCCCCGCCACCTTGCCTGGCAAAGCCAGACAGGCGGCACGGTCAGTCACGTCCAGCTTGTGCATGGTGACCTTGACGTCCCGGATCATCCCGGCCGTCTCGCGCAGCCCGTCCTCGTTGAGGTCAGCGAGGGCGACCGCACAGCCACGGCGGGTACAGGCAAGCGCGATACCGCGACCGATGCCGCTGCCAGCGCCCGTGATGACAGCCACCCGTCCCTCGAGCTTCATGCGGCTTCCTTTGTCAGTGTTCGTGGTGGAACAGCCACACCGCGCGCCTGGCTGAACTGCATCACGCCATCCTCAAGCTTGCCACGCCGAAGCGCTCGCCGGTCCAGGATGTAGTTCTGGTAGAGCTTCCAAGGCGCGCGATCGCCCTGCTTTGGCAGGATGGCCAGCGCGCGCTGCACATAGCCGCTGCTGAAATCGAGAAACGGCACCTCGTGCACGTCCGGCTCCTGCCGGGGAGTGGCGATCTGCCGACCGGTCCGGGCGAGATGGTTGAGCAGCCGTGTGACATAGACGGACGTGAGGTCCGCCTTCAGCGTCCAGGATGCATTGGTGTAGCCGAAGCTGTAGCTGAGGTTGGGCACGTTGCTGAACATCATGCCCTTGTACGTCATGTGCTCGTTCAGCCTTTGGCGTACGCCGTCGATTGAAAAGGCGACGTCGCTCAGGAGTTGCAGCTTCAGCCCCGTGGCGGCCACGATGATGTCGGCCTCAAGCTCGCGTCCTGACTTCAACCTGATCCCCTTCGCGGTGAACCGGTCGATGTGGTCTGTTACGACCTCCACCCGGCCTTTGCGGATTTCGGCGAACAGGTCAGCATCGGGCACCAGGCATACCCGCTGGTCCCACGGATTGTAGGCAGGGTTGAAGTGGGTTTCGATCTCGTAGTCGGGTGGAAGCTCGCGCTGGACACCCTTCTTCATCAGCTTCTTCATGAATTCCGGCCGACGCCTGGATAATTGAAAGAAGGCCTGCTGCATCAGCACGTTTCGCCAGCGGATGACGCCGTAACTGGCCTTGGGCCCGAGCAGGCAGCGCAGTCGGTTAGCGGCTTTGTCGACGGACGGACGGCTTGCCATGTAGGTCGGCGAGCGCTGGAGCATGGTGACATGGCCCGCACCAGCTTTGGCCATCTCAGGCACGATGGTCACCGCGGTTGCGCCACTGCCGATGACCACTACGCGCTTGCCGTGCAGATCGAGGTCCTCAGGCCAGAATTGCGCGTGGAAGTAAGGGCCGGGGAAGCTTTTCGCCCCCTCGAATTCGGGTAAGTAAGCCTCGTTGTAATCATAGTAGCCGCTGCACATGTGCAGCCACTGACATCGGAAGGTCGCGGTTGCGCCATCACCAAGCCGCGCCTCAACCGTCCAGCGGGCCGTCTCGCTGTCAAAGTCGGCACTCACCACATGGTGGTTGAAGCGGATGTGACGGCGAATATCATATTTATCCGCGACCATGTTCACATACTTGAGGATTGACGGTCCATCGGCGATCGCCTTGCACTCGGTCCACGGCTCAAAGCTGTAGCCGAGCGTATACATGTCGCTGTCAGAGCGGATGCCGGGATAACGGAACAGGTCCCAAGTTCCGCCGATCGCTGGCCTTCCCTCGAGGATGGCAAAACTGCGGTCGGGACAATAGGTTTGCAGGTGCCAAGCGGTGCCGATACCGGAGATTCCGGCTCCGACCACCAGCACGTCGACGTTGGTCACTTCCCGCTCGCTCATGGCCTGCCTTCACCCCGTGCTTGACAGTGGGCCGAAGCCCGTGCGTCATTGTGTGCGTCCAACGGTCACGCTCCGCAAGAGCCTGCCTATGGGCGGAGGGCGTCCCTTGGAGGAGGGCACCCGAAGAAGTTCGTTGTCGACCGGCAACGTTGCCGGCCGTTGGTGACGTCCCAATGGGGCAAAAGGGGAGCTGGTCATTATGCGCGTGCAACTATACCTTGCCGGAGCCTCGCTCGCGGCGCTCGGATTAGCCGTCCCAGCAGCAGCTCAGACCGTCCCTGAACCGCAGTCCGGCCCGCCCCAAGGCACCGTCACAACCGGTGCCGGCGACAGCGCTCCGCAGGGCAAGAGCGGAGACGCTCAGAGTGGGACTACCCAAAGCGCCCAGCCATCCTCGGTACCGCAATCAACCGCCACCGAGACAAGCAACGGCGACATCATCGTTACCGCCCAGCGCCGTTCCGAAGCATTGCAGCAAGTGCCGATCGCCGTCTCGGCCTTCACTGGCCAGGCGCTCGAGCGGCAGCAGATCAGCAACGCCAGCGATCTTCAGCTTAGCCTTCCCAACGTCACCTTCACCAAGACCAATTTCACCTCGTCGAGCTTCACCATCCGCGGGATCGGCGATCTTTGCACCGGCTTCAGCTGCGACCAGGCGACCGGCATCCATGTCAACGACATGCCGCTGGTCTCCACCCGCTTGTTCGAGACGGAATATTTCGACCTTGAGCGCGTGGAGGTGTTGCGAGGACCACAGGGCACACTGTTCGGCCGCAATGCGACCTCGGGCGTGGTCAATTTCATTACGGCGCGGCCCAACCTTACCAAGGTCGCCACTGCTGCAAGCCTCGAGTATGGCAATTACCAGTCACTCAAGGCGACCGGCATGATCAACGTGCCGCTGACTGACACGCTGGGCATTCGCGCCGCCGGCTACTTCCTCACTCGCGACGGCTACACCAAGAACATCTTCAACAATTCGCGGGTGGATGGTCGCGACCTTTGGGCGGTGCGCGGCTCGCTGCGGTGGAAGCCGTCGGCCGGCACCACGCTTGACGTGATCGGCTACGCCTTCAACGAGAATGACGACCGCTCGCGCATTCAGAAGCAGCTCTGTCATCGCGATCCGACTGGCGTGCTCGGCTGCTTGCCCGATACCCTTCCATTCGAGATCGTGAACGGCAAGTCGACGCTGTCGGCCACTCTCTCATCACGCCAATTCATCAATGCGGCCGCGGGGTTCAATCCGCTCGTCGCCGGCTTTGGGCTGGGACTCGTTGACCTCAACAACGCCGCCGATCCCTTCTTCGGCGGAATCACCAACCCGCAGGACCTCCGCACGATCAGTGCCGACTTCAATCCGACCTACAAGGCAAAGGAATATTTCGTCATGGGCCGGCTGGAGCAGGACCTGGGCGAAACGTTCAGTGCGACGGTGACCGGCGGATGGGCCAAGAACAGCGTCGACAGCAGGACCGACTACAACCTGCTTGCCGGCAATAGCCTGGCTGGCAATCCTGGCCTGGTCAGCCTTTATCAACTCAGCCTTGCGCCTGGCGCGATCTTCCCGGGGGGTGTTAATCCGTTCACCAATGCGGCTCGGGCACTTATCCCGAATGGTCCGCTTGGCAGCGTCTGCACCTCGGAGACCAACCTCAACTACACCGGCATCTACGGCGGCTTCACCAACCGCTGCACGCCCGGCAGCACCGACTATGACCGATCGCAGTCCAACTATCGGCAATATTCGGTCGAGGCGCACGTCGATTCCAATTTCAACGGGCCGTTCAATTTCCTGCTTGGCGGCATCTACCTCGACGGCCGCTTCACCAACTCCAACTATTACGTCGCGAGCGCCGGCCTCGATTATGCCTCGGGCGTGCTGGGCGCCATCCAGTCACTTGGTCAGCGCGCTGCGGGGGCCACCTTCCCCAACACCTTCCTGGCGCCCCCGTTCTTCAATTCGGAGGTCAGCGATTTCCGCCTGAAGAGCTACGGCGTCTTCGGCGAGGCCTATTTCCAGGCGAGCGACAAGCTCAAGTTCACCCTTGGCGCGCGTTATTCGAATGACCGCAAGCGCCAGGTTGCCCGAGCGCCGATCCTCAGCTGGCTGACCCCGTTCGGCGTGACCGACGCGAACCAGTCGCCATTCATCGGCCTCTATGACGCCGATGCCTCCACTCCAGGCAACCAGGCGAATGCCATTGCCAAGGTACGGTTCGGAAGGGTCACCGGTCGCCTGGTCGCCGACTATCAGATGACGCCGAACAACCTGCTCTATGCGTCCTACTCGCGCGGCTACAAGTCGGGTGGCATCAATCCGCCGATCGATCCATCCTTCAACGTCTCGCCCACCTTCAGGCCGGAATCGATCGATTCGTTCGAGATCGGCAGCAAGAACACCTTCGCGGGCGGCGCCGTTCGGCTGAATCTCTCGGCCTTCTACTACAACTACAAGGGTTTGCAGCTCAGCCGCATCGTTGCCCGCACCTCCGTCAACGATAATACTGACGCGGGCATCTACGGGGCCGAGGCCGAAGCGGTGTTCAAGCCCGCGCCTGACTTCCTCCTCAATCTCACAGGCTCCTACCTCCATACAAAGATCAAGGGATTGAGCCTGGTCGATCCGCGCGATCCGTCCGGCGGTCGGAGCGACGCGGTGATCATCAAGGACCTGCAGGGCGGCGCCAACTGCGTGGTCACCCCCGCGGTCGCCGGCGTACCGGCGGCGGCCGTCAATGGCTTCGTCGGCGCGGTCAACGGCGCGCTTGGACTGAACGCCCCGGTGCCCATCCCCAGCACCAACACGACGGGCGCTTTCTCGCTCTGCTCGGCGCTGCAGGGTGCGGCGGCCAATCCGAACGCACTGCTGCGGGCGGCGTTCGGCGTCCCAACCGGGCCGCTGCCGTTCATCATCAATGAGGGTGTTGCCCAAGACCTTACGGGCAACGAGCTGCCGCAATCGCCCAAGTGGAAGGTCGGCGGCGGAGCACAATACACCTTGCGCTTCGGCAACGGCATGACGCTCGTTCCCCGGGCGGATGTCAACTACACCGGCAGCTTCTACGCCCGCAGCTTCAACCGGCCGATCGACAAGGTGAAGGGCTTCACCGTGATCAATGCCCAGCTTCAGTTGAACGGCGTAGAAGACCGCTGGTTCGTCCGCGCTTTCGTCCAGAACCTGACCAACAATGAGGCGATCACCGGTCAGTTCGTGGCCGACGCTTCATCCGGCCTGTTTACCAACGTCTTCACCCTTGAGCCGCGCCGCTTTGGCATGGCGATCGGCGCGAAGTTCTAGAACAGCCGCGCGGCGGCCACGCCGCCACCGGTCACCAGGACGGCGGTGCTTGCCAGAAGTGCAAGCACCGCCGTCTTCGCCTTTGCCCGGCCGTAAGCGGCGGCGATCCCGATCTTGAGTACCATGTTCGCAAAGATCGTGCCGGCCAGTGCCAGTGCCGCAACTTCGCGCGCAACGGCGGTCCGGGGCAGCTGGCTCAGGGTGACAATGGCCGCGTCGACGTCGAAGCTGCCGGTGATGAACAGGGAAAGCGCTGTACCGCCCGCTCCGAAACGCGCCTGCGCCCAGCGCGTCAGCAGCGCGCCCGCGGCAACCACGCCGACAAAGGTCAGCGCAGGCACCAGTTCGATGGGATTACCGGGACTTGCTTCATCGCCGCTGCCTCCGACCGCTGTGCCGCTCCGCCGCCACAGCCAAATGGCCGCTCCCCACGCCGTCAGCGCTGCTGGCCCCACCAAGAGGACGAAGGGCACGAAGGTCGAGGGGGTCAGCAGTCCCACCAGCAGCAGCACCCGGACGAACATCACCGAGGTGGCAAGCGCTATTCCGGCGGCAAACGGTCCCGCAGAACCCGTGCCGAGCTGCCGCGCCATGGATGCGGTTACCGCCGTCGAGCTGTAGGCTCCGCCGATCAGCGCAGTCGCGAGCACGCCCTTGCTCGCCCCAACCCAGCGGTCCGCGATATAGCCGGCGAAAGAAAAACCGGTCACCAGCACTGCCACCAGCCACAACTGGAACGGATTCCACGCACCGTAGGGGCCGAACTGCCGGTTCGGCAGGAACGGCAGCACGGCCGCCACGATCACGGCATAGCGGGCAAAGGCCTGAACATCGGTCGGGTCGAGCCGGTCAAGCAGTCCATGCAGCTTGCTTCGAGCGGCGAGCAACAGGGTCACGACTGCCGCAGCGCCAACGGCAAGCGCCGGCTGGCCCGCACCGGCCAGCAGGCCGAGCCCGAGCGCGATCGTCGCTGCGAGCAGGTTGGTGATGCTCCGCTCACCCTCGCGCCGATAACCCAGCAGCAGCAGCGTGCATGCGGCGCCGGCCAGAACAACCGTCAGCAGCGGGTGGACGATGATGCCCAGAACAGCCGACAGCCCGCCGGTCAGCCCCAGCAGGGCAAAGGTCCGCACCCCCGCCACGCGGCTTCCCGCCGGCTGGCCTCGCTGTTGCCAGCCGCGCTCCACGCCGATCATCAGCCCTGCCGCGAGCGCCGCCAGCAGCGGCATTGCATGAGCAAGGCCGACGCCGCTCATCGATTAGAGAACGTATCGGACCCGGACGGTCTCGGTCGCCGGGCCTCCAGGCAATGCGAACCGAATCTCGTCCCAACGTGGCGGCCGCGGTCGCATCGCCGGATTGTTGGAGAAGCCGAAGCCCTCGCGTGGAATGCCGAGGGTCATGTCGAATTTGCCGTTGTTGTTCTCGTCGTGGATCACCAGCAAGGCATAAGTCCCCGCCGGCACCCGGCCGAGCGAGATCTCCCTCGCCTGCACCGCCGCTACCGACCGCCCGACGGCACCCGGCACTTTCTGGCATTCCAGAAATCGCATAGAGTCGCTGGTCAGGCAGACGCGGACGGTTCCCTTGGTGTTGCGTAGGCCGTCGAGCTTGAGGGTAAGATCGCTCGTCGCAGGAGCCGCACCCGTCAGCGGAACGAGGGCGGTGATCAGCAGCGGCAAGGAAAGAGTGCGGTCCATGAAGCCATGCTAGCCGGGCAAAGCTGGCGGGTCCATTTACGGCTTTTCCCTTAGCGGTTGCCATGCGACAGGGGCAGGTAATGGCGGCCCCCGACTTCGACCTCTTGATCTTGGGCGGCGGCCTGGCAGGAGGTTTGACTGCACTCGCGCTCGCGCGGCGGCGTCCGGACCTGCGTGTCGGAATTGTCGAACCAGGTGCCCGTATCGGCGGCAATCACCTTTGGTCCTTCTTCGAGAGCGACGTTGCACCGGCTGATCGCTGGCTTGTCGAGCCACTGATCGGCCATCGCTGGAATGCATACGAAGTGCGCTTCCCGGCGCACTCCCGCATTCTCGATCAGGCATACCGCACCATCGAGAGCGAAGCGCTCGATGCAGCCGTCAGGGCCGCCCTGCCTGGCGAGCGCATCCTGCGCGCCGCCAGCCTCACCGTCAGTTCCACGGCGGCCACGCTCGACGACGGTCGTACCGTTGCGGCCGCAGCCATCCTCGACGCCCGCGGCGGCAAGGCGGAAGGGCTTCAACTCGGTTGGCAGAAGTTCGTCGGCCAGCTCCTCCACGTCCCGCAGGGCCATGGTCTCGGCCACCCCATCGTGATGGACGCAGACGTCGATCAGGCCAACGGCTACCGCTTTGTCTATTGCCTCCCCTTCAGCCGAACAGAGCTGTTCGTCGAGGACACCTACTACGCCGACGAGCAGGACCTTGATGTTGGGACTTTGCGCGATCGGATCGGTGACTATGCCGCAGCACAGGGCTGGCAGATTGCCGAACGAACCCGCGAGGAATGCGGTCAGCTGCCTGTCTTGAAGGGAGGTGACTTCGATGCCTTGTGGCCGGCCACCGACCTGGTCGCGCGTGCTGGCGCGAAGGGTGCCTTCTTCCACCCTTTGACGAGCTATTCGCTCCCCGACGCCGTTCGCTTCGCCACGTGGATCGCAACGCTGCCCAGCTTCGACGATCTCGGCCCCGCGACCCGGTCCCGGGCGAAAGCGCACTGGCGCCGCGGCCAGTTCGACCGCCTGCTCTCCCGAATGCTGTTCGACGCCGCCGATCCTGCGCAGCGCTATCGCGTGCTGGAGCGCTTCTACCGGCTTCCGTCCCCCTTGATCGCTCGCTTCTACGCGGGGAAGAGCACGGCGTTCGATCGGGCACGCATCCTGACTGGGCGCCCGCCCGTCCCTATCTCGCGCGCTCTCCGGGCGCTGAAGGAACCCAAGTGAAGAGTGCGATCGTTATTGGCGCGGGTTTCGGCGGACTGGCACTGGCCATTCGCCTGCAGTCGGCCGGCATCCAGACGACGGTCGTCGAGGCGCGGGACAAGCCCGGCGGCCGCGCATACGTGTGGGAGCGCGACGGTCATGTGTTCGACGCTGGCCCGACCGTCATTACCGATCCCGACTGCCTGCAGCGTCTGTGGCAACTGACTGGCCACCGACTTGAAGATGACGTTGAGCTTGTTCCAGTGAAGCCCTTCTATCGGCTTGCCTGGCCGGACGGTGTGGTGTTCGACTACACCAACGACGATGCCGAGCTGAAGCAGGCCATGGATGCGCTAAACCCGGACGATTGGGCCGGCTACCAGCGCTTCCTCGCCTACTCGGCCGGGGTATTCCGCGAAGGCTATCTCAAACTTGGCACCAAAGCGTTCGAAAGCGTCGGCGACATGCTCAAGGCCGCGCCGGCGCTGGCGAAGTACCAGGCTTGGCGTTCGGTTTACTCGACGGTGTCGAGTTTCGTTAAGGAAGAGCACCTCCGCCAGGCGCTCAGCTTTCATACTCTGCTGGTCGGCGGCAATCCGATGACCTGCTCATCCATCTACGCTCTGATCCACAAGCTGGAGCGCGATGGCGGGGTCTGGTTCGCCAAAGGCGGCACCAACCGGCTGATCGCGGGAATGGTCCGTCATTTCGAGCGGATCGGCGGAAAGGTTCGCCTCGGTGATCCGGTGACTGCAATCACGACCCGCGGCGACTCTGTCACCGGCGTTCGCACCCGCTCGGGCTGGACCGGCGAGGCTGACGCTGTCGCTAGCAATGGTGACGTGGTCCATAGCTACGGTCTGATCGAAGGCTCATCGCGCGGAGCGGCTCAGGTCCGCAGCCTGAAACGCAAGCGTTTCTCGCCCGGCCTGTTCGTGCTCCACTTTGGGCTTGAGGGCACTTTCCCCGATATCGCCCACCACACGATCATGTTCGGGCCCCGCTACCAGGGCCTGCTCGGCGACATCTACAATCGCGGGACGCTTGCGACGGACCCGTCACTCTACCTTCACCACCCGACAGTCACCGACCCGAGCATGGCGCCGCCCGGCTGCTCTACCTTCTACGCCCTTGCTCCCGTACCGAACCTGGGCAAGGCGCCGGTGGACTGGAGCAGCGAGGGTGAGAAGTATCAGAACGTCGTCCTCGACATCCTTGCCGACCGGCTGATCCCGGATATCCGTGAGCGCATTCGGACCATTTTTCACTATACACCGGACGACTTCGGCCGCGACCTGTCGGCGCACCTGGGCTCGGCCTTCAGCCTGGAGCCCGTTCTGTGGCAATCGGCCTGGTTCCGCACCCACAATCGCGATGACAAGCTCCGGAACCTTTACTTCGTTGGTGCAGGTACCCATCCGGGCGCGGGCATCCCGGGAGTGGTTGGCAGTGCGGAGGCCACTGCGGGACTGATGCTCGCCGCATGAGCGCCGCGGATGATCGCGCACGGCTGGTGGAAGCCGCCCTGGCCAGCATCTCCGTTGGCTCCAAGAGCTTCCGGTTCGCCAGCCAGCTGTTCGATCTCCAGACCCGCGAACGCAGCTGGCTGCTCTACGCCTGGTGTCGCGCTTGCGACGATGTGACCGACGGACAAACGCTTGGTCATGACGCCGTAGCAGTGAATGACAGCGCGGCGCGCATTACCTTCCTGTATGACCGAACGGCCAAGGCCCTCGCGGGCGAGCCGACCGGAATCGTCGCGTTCGAGGCGCTTCGTACTGTCGCTGCCGAATGCCACATTCCCGCTGCGGTCACTGCCGATCACCTCGCCGGGTTCGACCGCGACGCAGCCGGCTGGCGACCGGAAACGGAGGAGGACCTCCTCTCTTATTGCTACCAGGTCGCTGGCGCCGTCGGTGTGATGATGGCGCATGTCATGGGCGTGGATGCAGGCGATACTGATACCCTCGACCGCGCCGCCGACCTCGGCATTGCCTTCCAATTAGCGAATATCGCCCGCGACATTGTCGAGGATGCGCGGATCGGCCGGGTGTATCTGCCTAACCGATGGCTCGCCGCCGAGGGCCTCACCGACGCTGACTTGGCCGAGCCGCGGCACCGCGCTGCGCTTGCGCGCATTGCCCGCCGCCTGAGCGAATTGGCCGATGCTTATCGACGCTCGGCCCGGGTCGGTGCCGCTCGCCTGCCGTTCCGCAGCCGTTGGGCAGTGCTGTCCGCCAGCGGCATTTATGGTGAGATCGCTATCCGCGCGGCAGCACTCGGCCCCCGCGCATGGGATGGGCGCATCAGCACCGGGAAAGGTGAGAAACTGGCGCTCGTAATGGAGGCCTTCTGGGAAGCTTTGTGGCCAGTCAGACCTGTTCCACGGACGGGCTTGTGGACTCGCCCGCGGCACGCCCCTTCGGCGCCCTGACCTCGGCCTTGGCGCTGGTTGCAAGCGCTCGCTTCAGCCGCTCGACGGGCGGTGCATAGACGAAGCCGAAGCTCACTGCCCCTTCACGTCCATGCACCGCATGGTGCAGCTTGTGTGCCTGCACAATCCGGCGGAAATAGCGGCTCCGTGGCACGATGCGGTGGGCGATGCGGCCATGCACGATCACATCGTGAAAACCGAAATAGACCAGCCCATAAGCGGCCACGCCCGCCCCGACGCAAGCCGCCCATCCGCCGAGCTGCCCGTGAACGCCCGCATAGATCAGGGCCACTGACGGCAGGGCCAACAGCACACCATACCAGTCGTTCGCCTCGAACCAGCCGGTTCGCTCCCGGTGATGGCTCTCGTGTAGCCGCCAGCCAAGGCGCGAATGCATGACCCAGCGGTGCAGTGCGTATGCAACCGCCTCCATGAAGACGATGGTGGTGCAGAACAGGGCAAGGCCAGCGGCTGCGTTCATCGCTCCCATATAGCCTCGATCCCCACCGCCACAACGGCGCCAAGGCGCCTCCGGGTGGCCGATCGTCAGTGCTGTTCGGCCAGGAACCGCATCAGTTCGGCCAGCGTGCTTTCCATCTGGTCCTGCATCTGGCTGACGAGTTCATTCTCGCGCATGCCTTCATGGTCGAGCGGCTTGGAATAGGAATCGCTGAACGCCTTGAGGTCGTTTGCGTCGAACACGCCCCGGGCGACCAGCTTGGCCAGGATCACCAGTAGCCCGTTGGTATTGGCGATCGTCCCTGCGACGAGCGCCTCGTCAACCATCGACAGGTCAGTGGCTGGGGCGTCCTCGGTGTCGCTCAAGTCTTCGGCCATGCCCGAATGGGTGGGGTTGCCGGCGCCGCCTGTCAACCGAGGAGCGGCCTAAGCTCGGCCCATCGCGCGGCCTTGGCCGCGAAGGCAAGGGTGTAGGCCGGGCTAGACGAAGGCAGGTCGATCAGCGTCAATCCCGTGCTCTGCAGCATCCGCCGCCCGATCTTCGCCGCAGTGGCACCATTGAACCCGATCCCACGAAGCTCGGTAAGTTCGGATGCGAGCTCCACCAATGGCGTGGCGGCGACGTCGCGAAGTGCCTGGTCGAGGCTCCCTTCGCGGCGGGCGCTGGCAACCACATCCCACAGGCCAACTTGCCGCCGCCGCAGCAGTGCCAGCCTTTCCTCATAGCCAAGCGCCGCCAGCGGCTCGTCCAATATGGTCTCCAATAAGCGCCAGAACTGGTTCTGGGGGTGAACGTAATAGCGCTGCGCCCGAAGCGAGGCGTCGCCCGGCAGGCTCCCGCAGATGAGCAAACGCGTGTGTCGGTCCACGACGGGCGCGAACGAGGACTTGGGAAGTGCGGGGTCCATCGCCATCTTGCCTGCCATGCGTGTCTCCTTCCGCCTAGCCGCCATTGTCGGCCTTGCCTTGCTGCTGCGATCCAGCCGAGCCGGCCGGCGCTGAGCGCATTAACCTTGTTCGGCGTAGCAACGACCCGGCGGCTGGCGCGTTGAAACGGCAAATCCCCCATCAGGAGAAAAACCATGAACGTCGATACGCTCGTCGGTGAAGGCACGAACATGAAGGGTCAGCTCAAGCAGGGCCTTGGCGACGCTACCAACGATCCGGCGCTGCAGCAGGACGGCATGGTCGACCAGCTGTCCGGCCAGGCTCGGAAGAGCTTTGGCGCACTTCGCGATTTCGCGCGCGAGCAGCCGATCAAGACGGCTGCTGTGGCCGGCGCGCTGGGCCTGGCGCTGATTGGTACCCTGCGCGGTCGCCCGATCGCGGCGAGCCGCAAGAGTCGCTAAGCGAAAAGTGGAATCTGTCCGGCCATCCCGTTAAGGGGTGGCCGGATGGACGCCTCGGACCTCCGCATCGCGCTCGTCTCGGGCAATTACAATTATGTGCGTGACGGCGCCAATCAGGCGCTCAACCGGCTAGTTGGCTATCTGCTGCGCCAGGGCGCCCAGGTTCGCGTCTATTCGCCGACTGTCGATCAACCGGCCTTTCCACCCACCGGCGACCTCGTCTCCCTTCCGTCCGTAGCGCTCCCTGGAGAACGCGATGAATATCGCATGCCTCTGGGCCTCCCCGCGCGCGTCCGGAAAGATCTCGACGAGTTCCGCCCGAACATCATGCATGTCGCGAGCCCCGACGTGTCATCGCATCGCGCCGTCAGCTGGGCCCGCCGCCGCGACCTGCCGGTGATCGCCTCGGTTCACACGCGCTTCGAGACTTACCTCACTTACTACCACCTGCAGGCGTTTGAGCCGCTGCTTCGCGCCATGCTGCGCCGCTTCTACTCGCGTTGCGACGCACTGATTGTGCCGGCCGAGTCGACGGCGGCTGTCCTTCGCGCCCAACGCATGAACAGGAACATCACGATCTGGGCGCGCGGCGTAGACCGTGAGCAATTCAATCCGGGCCGCCGGGACTTGCGCTGGCGGACCGGCATGGGCCTAAGCGAAAACGACTTCGTCGTCGGCTTCCTCGGCCGCACCGTGATGGAGAAGGGCCTCGACGTCTTCGTCGACACCATCGCAGAACTCAACGCTCGCGGTGTCGCGCACAGGGTCATGGTGATCGGCGACGGACCGGCCCGGGGCTGGTTCGCCGAGCGGCTGCCGGGCGCCGTCTTCCTCGGCCAGCAGGTCGGCCCTGACCTCGCCCGAGCGCTGGCCAGCTGCGACGTCCTGCTCAACCCCAGCGTTACCGAAGCGTTCGGCAATGTCACGCTCGAGGCGATGGCGGTCGGCCTGCCGGTGGTTGCAGCGGCCGCTACCGGGGCCAACAGCCTGGTTTGCGGCGGAAAGACCGGCATCCTGGTCGAGCCTGGCGACATCGACGGCTTCGCCACTGCGCTCACCGATTATGCCCACGATCCTGAGCTTCGCCATGCCCATGGTCAGGCCGGTCTGGCTTACGCCGAGACGCAGGATTGGGATCACATCAACGCCGCCGTGATCAAGACTTACGTGCGCGCCATAGCCCGCCGCGAGCGGCTCGCGCGGATGCGGAGCTAACCCGCACCCGCGAAGCATCGCCTTACCTCAGCCGCTCGATCCGCTTGGCGGCGTCGTCGAGGATGTCGGTGACCTCGGCCAGTAGCTCCTCATTCCAGCCCTCGCGAGCCACCCGGTTCTTGAGTGCGTGCATCAGATTGCCCATGGCACGGCCGATCTCCGGCCGCTGATGCTCGCGCCGCGATGATCCGGTCTCCTCGAGCCGGTTCATCAGCCGCTCGATGTCCTCCGCATTAGCCTCGATCTCCTTGCGACCTTCTTCGGTCACGGCGAACTTCTTGCGCGATCCGCCGCCGTCCTGTTCCTCGATCTGACCCATGTCCTGCAGCATGGTGAGGGTCGGGTAGATCACGCCGGGGCTTGGCGCGTACACACCGTGCGTCAGCTCCTCGATGGCCTTGATCAGGTCGTAACCGTGGCGCGGTTCGTCCGCGATGAGCTTGAGCAGCACCAGCCGCAATTCACCCGACCCGAAAAAGCGGCCACGCCGCCCAGCCCCGCCGCGACCACCGCCACCGGGGAAGCCCCGGCCAAGGTCCCAGCCCTGTCCGGGATCGAATTCGAAGCGGAAGTTACCCGGGCCGAAGCTCCAGCTGCGCCCGCCACCGAACATGCCCCGTTCGCCGCGGCCACCTTGGCCGCATCCCGCACCATGCCAGCCCATATGTTTTCTCCTATCTAAGTTGCGTCTAGATATATCTTAGACGCAGCACCGACAAGTCCTGCTGGAAAGTTTTGGCGGCGTGCCTAGAAGAACGGCGATGGCGGACCTGTTCAATGATGCCCCGCCCGCGTCCGCGCCGGCCGATCCGGTGGCCACTGCTGCCGCCCCGCTGGCCGATCGCCTGCGCCCGGCCACGCTCGCGGACGTCATCGGTCAGGACCACCTCACCGGCCCCGACGGCCCGATCGGCCGCATGGTCGCGGCCGGCAAGCTCTCCAGCATGATCCTTTGGGGGCCACCCGGCACCGGCAAGACCAGCATCGCCCGGCTTCTTGCCGCCGCCGTAGGGCTGCGCTTTGTTGCGCTTTCGGCCGTGTTCAGTGGCGTTGCCGATCTTAAGAAGGTGTTTGCCGAAGCCAAGACCGCCGTCCGCGCGGGCCAGCGCACGCTCCTCTTCGTGGACGAGATACACCGCTTCAATCGCTCGCAGCAGGATGGCTTCCTTCCGTTCGTCGAGGACGGCACCGTGGTCCTCGTCGGAGCGACGACCGAGAATCCCAGTTTCGAACTCAATGCCGCATTGCTCAGCCGCTGCCAGGTGCTCGTGCTGCACCGCCTCGACGCCGTGGCGCTGGACGACTTGCTGACGCGGGCCGAGACCGAAGTCGGACGCCCCCTCCCTCTGACATCCGAAGCCCGCGAGGCGCTGGTTGCTACTGCCGACGGCGACGGCCGGTTCCTGCTCAACCAGGCCGAGTTGCTGTTCGACATCGGACCCCAGGAGGCGCTCGATCCCGCTTCGCTGCGTGACCTGCTCCAGCGACGCCTGCCGGTCTACGACAAGGACCGCGAAGGCCATTACGGCCTCATCTCGGCACTCCACAAATCGATCCGGGGCTCCGACCCGAATGCTGCCCTCTACTACCTCGCGCGGATGCTTACTGCGGGCGAGGAGCCGCTCTACCTGCTACGCCGCCTGACCCGCGCCGCAGTCGAGGACATCGGCCTCGCCGATCCGCAAGCGCTCGTCCAATGCATGGCGGCGAAGGACACCTACGACTTCCTTGGCTCACCCGAGGGCGAACTGGCGATCGTCCAGGCCTGCCTCTACCTCGCCACCGCGCCCAAATCGAATGCGGTGTACAAGGCGCAGAAGGCAGCGTGGAAAAGCGCGAAGGAGCATGGCTCACTGTCCCCACCCAAGCACATATTGGGTGCTCCGACCCGCCTGATGCGTGACCTCGGCTACGGCGAGGGGTATGCCTACGACCACGACGCACCCGACGGCTTTTCCGGACAGGCTTACTGGCCCGAGGAAATGACTGCAGAGACCTTTTACGAGCCTACCGACCGCGGCTTCGAACGGAAGCTCGCCGAGCGCCTTGCATGGTGGGCACAACGCCGGGCAGATAGGACCGACTGAGCAGGAGGGCTCCCATGTACCAGACACCAACCACGGACTATTATCGCGATCAGTTGGTTTTGTGGGGGCCGCGTATACTGATCGCCATCCTGATCATCCTGGTGACGTGGGTGGTTGCCCGGGCGGTGCACTGGGCGATCAGCCGGGCCGTCGCGAAGACTCCTGCGCTCCAGAAGCACACGCCGGGTGACCAGCACGAGACGGTGGGTCACCAGCTCGGCACCATTGCCAAGCTGATCGTCTGGCTGGTCGGCATCATGGCGGCGCTTCGTTACCTCGGCGTCGGCGAGATCCTGGCGCCGATCAACCAGCTCACCACCGAGATCTTCGCTTTCCTTCCCCGCCTGCTCGGCGCCGGCCTCATCTTCTTCATCGGCCTGATCGTCGCCCGCATCGTCCGCCGGCTGGTCGAGACGCTGCTGGCAGCCGCCAACGTCGACGGGTGGATGGCGCGTGCGGGCCTGGGCGATCACCCCAGCACCGTCGCTGCCGATCCCGCCGCCGTGCCGCCAGGCACCGTTCCCGGCAGTCCCCGCGCAACGCTCGCCAAGGCCGCCGGAACACTCGTCTTCGCCCTCATCATCATCCCGGTCGCGATCGCCGCCCTGCAGGTGCTTGGCATCGAAGCGATCAGCGGCCCGGCCATCGCCATGCTCAACGAGATCGGCGCCGCCATCCCGCGCATCCTGACCGCCGCCCTGTGGCTCGGGATCGCGCTGGTCGCGGCACGCTTCCTCAAGACCATCATCGAGTCCATCTTGCCGCCGACCGGCTTCGACGACGCGGTTCGCGCCACCGGCATCCTCCCGGCCCGCACGGCACCCAGCCGGATCGTCGCCAACATCGCATTCATCGCGATCATCCTTGCGGCCGCGATCGAAGCCGCCCGGCAGCTGGGCGGCGATCAGGTGGCCATCTTCCTGATCCAGGTGACCGACCTCGGCTCCAAGGTGATCTTCGGCACACTGATCATCGTCGCGGGCATCTTCCTGGCCCGGATCATCGCCAATCTGGTCGGCTCCGGCACGGGGGAAGGCGGCTATGCGCAGACCATCATCCGCTACGCGATCATTGCCCTGTTCACCGCGATCGGGCTCACCTTCATGGGACTTGCCGACCAGATCGTGATCCTGGCGTTCGGCCTGATCCTGGGCTCGGCGGCAGTGGCGACGGCGCTGGCGTTCGGACTCGGCGGCCGTGACGCGGCAGCGCGCCTGCTCGAGCGCTATACGGACAACATGACTCCCCCCAAGCCGCGCGCCAGTCGTCCTGCCCGCCTCGAAGGTACCCGCGAGCAGCCCGACGACCGTCAGCCGCCGCTGGTGTGACGCCGCGGTTCACACGGTTCGTCGCGATCGACTGGTCGGGAGCCAAAGGCCGGCGGCACAAGGGTATCGCCATTGCCGAGGCGCGGGGCGACACCGCTCCGCGCCTCGTCCGTCCGGGCCATGTCTGGAGCCGGACGGAAGTCGCGGACTGGCTGGTCAAGGAGGCTCAGCGCGAGCCCAGCCTGTTCGGCTTCGACTTCAGCTTCGCCCCGCCACACGCCGAGCGCGGCTCTTATCTTCCGGGCGAACCGGACGTGCCCGACAATGCTCGCGACTTCTGGGCATATGTCGACGCCCAGGCGCCCGATGAGGACCTCGGGGCAGCAAGCTTCCTTGAACAGGTCCACCGCCCGCACTTCTATTTCGGCATCGCCGATGGGGTGAAGGCCGACTTCGTCCGCTTCCGGCAGTGCGACGCCCGGCTGAACCAGCAGGGCGGCCGGAAGACTGCCAGCGCCTATGACGCGATTGGCGCGGCCCAGGTCGCCAAGGCCAGCTTCTCGGGCATGCGCCTGCTGCACCGCATTTCAGGTCAGGTCGCAATCTTTCCCATGGACCCGCTGCCGGATCACGGGAGCGCGGTGGTCGAGATCTACACCCGCATCTACCTGCGCATGGCGGGGATGAGCGGCACCAAGCTGCGCACGCGAGCCGACCTGAACCAGGCACTGAAAGGATTGGGCAGTCCGCCCGCGCGGCTTCGGTTCGAGCCCAACGACCACCAGACCGACGCGCTGGTGACCGCCGCCGGAATGCGAGCGCTCGCAGCCCGGCCGCACGCCTTCCGCCCCGCCGGCCTGACGGCCGAACTCGCCCGCACGGAAGGCTGGACCTTCGGCATCTTGTGAAGCAATAGGCCGGTGACGCTTCGGCGCGCCGGCTTAGCACAGTGGTAGTGCAGCGGTTTTGTAAACCGAAGGTCGGGGGTTCAAATCCCTCAGCCGGCACCAACTTTCGGAGGGCCATCCGGGGATGGTCCGCTCCGAAGGTTCAAGAGCCTTTACGTTACGCGGCCTGGGCCAGCTCCCGCTGCTCATTGTCAGCGACAACCGTCGGCGCAGCGTCAGCCACGGCCGCAGGCGACTGAACCCTGGCGGTCTTCACCGGCCAGATCATCCGCGTTGCGAATACGCCCACGCACAGCAGGGCATAGAGCCCGAAGGCAAGCGTCGGGCTGTAGAGAATCGTGGCGGCCAGCGGCAGTCGCAACCAGAGCGGGTTGATGCCGAGGTCGTCGCCGACTCCCTGACACGCGCCGAACAGCGTATCCCGGCGGAAGAAGAGGTTGGGCTTGCTGGTCACTGGTCTAAACTCCTGAAAATGGCGTCCGTTGGCAGGTCGCCACTCCCTATGCATGGCGCGTGCCATGCAAGGCCGATCCTTGCTTTTCCGTTACTTAGCCCCCCAGTAGTTAACCGGGGATGGCTTATGCTGCGCTGCAGCATCCGCACAGTTGGGATTTCCTCCCAACTTCGGCAAGGGGTCTAGAGGGTCGTGCCGCTCGTTTCGGCGAGCCGGATCCGCTTGGCACTGTCCGGCAGCGGGTACTTGTTCCCCGCCGCGCAGTTGAACAGCATGACCTGCTCCTGCGCTCCGACCAGTCCCAGCTCACGCGCTCTGCGCCATCCGGCCAGCACCGCCCCGCCCTCCGGGCAGAGCAGGGTGCCGTCGGCATGAGCCGCGTCGCGCACGGCGGCCGCGATCGCCTCCTCGCTTACGGCCAATGCCGCGCCATGGCTCTCGCGCACCGCGCGCAGGATCAGGAAGTCGCCAACCGCCTTGGGCACCCGGATACCGGTGGCCATGGTGGCCGCACCTTCCCACCGCTCCGCGAACTCGTCGCCATTCTCCCACGCCCGCACCATCGGCGCGCAGCCCTCGGCCTGGATGGCGAACATGCGCGGCCGTTCGGGGCCGATGAGGCCGGCTGCCTCCAGCTCGGCAAAGGCCTTCCACATGCCGATCAGGCCGGTGCCTCCGCCCGTGGGATAGAAGATGGCGTCCGGAAGCCTCCAGCCAAGCTGCTCGGCCAGCTCCAGGCCCATCACCTTCTTGCCCTCGGCTCGGTAGGGTTCCTTGAGCGTCGACACGTCGAACCAGCGTCCTGCCGCCGCCCCTTCGCCCACCAGCCGACCGCATTCGTCGATCTGGCCGTCGGCAACAAAGACGTCGGCACCATAAGCGGCAGTCTCGGTCACGTTGATCAGCGGCGTTTCCGCGGGGCAGATCACGGTCGCCTTCATGCCGGCGGCGGCGGCATAGGCCGCCAGAGCGGCGCCGGCGTTGCCGTTGGTCGGCAACGCAACCGATTGAGTACCGAAGTGCTTCGCCATGCTGATCGCCATGGCCAGGCCACGGGCCTTGAATGACCCCGTCGGCAGCCGGCCCTCGTCCTTCACCAACAGAGGCGCGACACCCTCACGGGCGGACAAGCGCGTCAGCGGCAGCAAGGGAGTCTCGATCTCCCCGAGGCTGACCGGCTCGGCGCCGGGCGGCAGCGGCAACAGCTCACGCCACTTCCACATGCCGGCGGGACGCGCCGCCAGCACTTCCCGAGTCATCAACCGTCCCGCTGAAGCCGCATCATAGCGGACCAGCAGCGGCCGGCCCGCACGGCTCAGATTGTGGACCTGGTCAGCCTCATAATACTCGCCCGTGAGCGAGCATTCGAGATGGGTGACGAATGATTGTTCATGGAGTGGCAAGGGCTGGGTCATCACAGGGCCCCTAGACGCAGCCGCTCGACGGAGCGAGCCCCAGCGTTCGACAAACGACCGGCCCCAAACTTGCGATGATGTATCATCCAAGTCTAGGGACCCGGCCAAGCCATCCAGATCATTCTGCGAGTAGTTCATGTCCACCGCTTTCCTTGCCGCCGCGCTTGTCGCGCAACCCGTCGCCGTTCCCACGGAGCCTGCGGCCACCGTTGTCACCACGCCGGCCGAGGATGCTGGCGCCGCCGCGCCGCCCCCTACCGCTGCCGCGCCGCAAGGGCAGGACATCGTCGTCACCGGCCGTCGCCGGCGCGACGATGATGTGCTCGGAAACGTGCAGGTGCTCGGCGGGACCGAGCTCGCGTCCAGCGTTCGCCCGACACTCGGCGAAACGCTGGCGAACCAGCCGGGCGTCAGCGCGACCAGCAACGGTCCGAACGCCTCGCGGCCGGTGCTGCGCGGCTTCACCGGCGACCGCATCCGCGTCCTTGCGGACGGAATCGGCAGCCTGGACGTCTCCACCTCCAGCCCCGACCATGCGGTGGCGATCAACCCGCTCACCGCCCAGTCGATCGAGGTGGTCCACGGCCCCGCGGCCCTGCTGTTCGGAAGCTCGGCCATTGGCGGGGTGGTGAACGTGGTGGACAACCGCATCCCGCGTTCGATTCCCAGCCGCGGTGTCGGCGGACAGGTCAACCTCGGCTACGGCACCGCCGCCAACGACCGGTTGGCGAGCGGAGTCCTCAATGTTGCGGTTGGCGGCGGCTTCGTCGCCCATGCCGACGCAAGCTGGGCCAAGAACGATGACCTGCGTACCGGCGGCACCATCCTGGCCGACCCGCTGCGAACGCAGGCCCTGGCCAGCCCCGACGCGGATATTCGTGCGCTGGCCGGCCTGAAGGGTGACCTCCCCAACAGCGCCGGCCGCAGTGCAGAGGTGGCTGGCGGCCTCGCTTATGTCGACGGCGGGCTCAACGTTGGTGTTTCGGCGACGCGCCGGACGTCGCTTTACGGCGTGCCGATCCGCTATTCGCTCGACCCCGCAATCGGGTCGGAGAGTTCGCGCATCAATGTCCACCAGACCCGCTACGACGCCCGGGCCGAAATGCCGCTGCACGGCGCGTTCCGCCAGCTGCGCTTTCGTGGTGGCCTGTCGGACTACAAGCATGATGAGCTCGCCCCGGACGGCGGGGTCAACAGCACCTTCTTTTCCAAGGGCGGGGAAGCACGCCTCGACCTGGAGCAGGCCGATCGGAACGGGTTCGGGGGCGCCAGCGGAATCCAGTATCTCGACAAGCGCGAGCGAATCCGGGGCGACGAGAAGTATCTTCCCGACAGCCGGCAGCGGCAGGCGGGCCTGTTCACCGTCCAGCATTATGAGACCGGCCCGGTGCGGATCGAAGGCGGCGTACGCTTCGAGAAGTCGCGCCTCACCGCCGCCGCCGACGCGGTCGTCGGCAATCCCGACCTCCGCCGCAGCTTCTCCACCGTGTCCGCATCGGTGGGTGCAAGCTACAAGCTGAACTCCGACTGGCGGCTGAGCGGTGACCTCGCCCGCAACGCCCGCGCGCCGTCGATCGACGAGTTGTTCGCCAACGGCCCGCATGGCGGCACCGCTTCGTTCGAGCTTGGCGACCCGACCCTCAGGACCGAACGCAGCATCGGCGGCGAGGCCAGCCTGCGCTATGCCCATGGGGACACCCACGTCGGCCTGACCGCCTACGCCAGCAAGTTCGGCAACTTCATCTACCAGGTGCCGACCGGCGAGATCCGCGACGACCTGCCGGTCTATGCCTTCCGCCAGGGCAAGGCGACCTACACCGGCTTCGAGCTGGAGGCTGGGGCGCCAATCGGCACCGTGGGCGGCGTGCAGTTCGGCGCGGAGGGCTTTGCCGATTATGTCCGCGCCAGCATCAAGGACTTCGGCCCGGCCCCGCAGATCCCGCCGCTTCGGGTGCAGGGCGCGCTGACGGCGAAGCGCGGCAAGGTCGACGCGCGGCTGGAGGTGGAGCGTGACTTCGCCCAGCGGCGGACCGCACCGAACGAAACCGAGACGAACGGCTTCACGCTGGTGAACGCGGCGGTGAACTGGCGTCCGCTGGAGGACCGGCCGAGCCTGACGCTGGGCCTTTCCGCCAACAATTTGTTCGACGTGACCGCCCGGCGGGCGAGCAGCCTGCTCAAGGATTATGCACCGCTGGCGGGCCGCGACATCCGGCTGACGGCGAGCTTCGGCTTCTAGGAGAGCGCGGCCCGCAGCAGCGGGTCCATCACGAGGTGGGTGAGCGGGTGCGCGATGGCCGCCGCCGCCCACCCGTGACGCCAGTAAAGCAGCCCCCACACGCACCCGACCAGCCAGAAGCGGAACAGCGAGTAGACGGGCAACTGAATGAGCGGCCCGACCACGTTGACGAACTGCGCGGCAACGATCGCCACGATCACCGGCCAGATCGCTCCGCTCCGCGCGAAGCGGGTGAAGAACAGCAGAAGCAGCGTCATGACGAGCAGCCGGTATTTCACCTCTTCCATCAGCGACCCTAGCATGGCGGCGGCGGTTCGATGCTCGAGCGGGCTGGTGTAAAAGGCAACGTAATCCGCTGGCAGCGCGGCGCGGAAGACGACGGCGTCGAGCACAAGGATGAACAACGACACGCCGGCAATGCTGAGCACGACGGCCCGCGCCGCAGCTCCCCAGTTGGTGGGGAGGAAGCGAGGCTGATCGGCGATTGCGATCGGGCTTAAGAGTGGCTTGGCGGCTGATTGGGCGAATGACATCGCCGCAGCAGTTAACGGCGGTAGTTTAACGGGAAACTAATGCGCGAAGAGCTTTTGCATCTTTGCTGAAGCGTGGTCCTGAAGTGGGCGGTCTCCACATGGCTACGGCTCCTCGACCGAGGAGCCGCCACCTAGAGGTCGATCCCGCTGGCGATCTGCTCGAGCTTGCGGACGCGCTCCTTGAGGTCCGCCATCTCGATCCGCCCGCCCGTCAAGGTTGGCGCGCTGTCCTCACGATAGCTGGGCATTCCGTGCGCCAGCTCCATTTTCTTCAGCTCAAGCCAGCCGTTCCAGCCCTTGAGCACGGCGATCGCGGCCAGGCCCAGTCCCACCAGGGTCAGCGCGCCGATCGTCAGAACCGTCTCGAAGCCCATCAGTTGGTCTCCTTTTCCGTCTTCTTGTCCTCGCGGCGCAGCGCTTCGATCTCGCGAGCGAGAGCGTCGCTGTCGGCCGAGTGGAGGTGGTCATCGATCGCCATCAGCCGGCGGTCGGTTGCGTCCAGCTTGGTGCGAAGGTCGTGAATGGAGGTCCGCGCGCCGACATCGCTCATCCGCTCGAACTCGCTCCGCCGATCCAGCCGCTCGGGCCGGTTCAGCCGCCCCTTGGCGATCGCTCCGACAGCGGCGCAGATCATGTAGATGACGATGACGTTCCAGAGCGAGATCAGCGGCAGCAGCGGCGCCGCGACGAAGCCCACCCGAATGAACGTCGGGTCGATGTTGAAGCTGCGACCCAGCCCGGAACACACACCCAGCAGCTTCTTGTCGCGGGAGTCGAGGGCAAAGGGGATGCGGCTTGTCATGGCGGTCAGATCCTTGAAGAAGGTTCAGCGTTTGATGGCAGCGAAGAGTGCGGAAAGCGCACTCGCGGCCACGATGTCGAGAAAGTCGAGTGCCCGGCCTACTGGCCCGAGCGCGAGACCTTCTTGCGAAGCCTCGACCGGGATCGGCCCGATCCATTCGAGCCTGCCCCGGCGGGGCTCCAGCGCGGTCACGCCGGCCTCAAGCATTGACGAGGGTCCGCACCGGCAGGCTGACGGCCTGGGCTTGGGCGGGGGCAATCGCGGCGCCGACGGTGATGCTGCTCACCATGAGGGCGGCAATGGCGGCGAAAAACGAAGTCTTGATGGTCACGGTCTTCACTCCCTGTCGTGTCCGCCGGATCGCCCGGCGAGGCATGCCAATAACAATACAAGACCCGTGCCAAACGCAGATTTCCGCCATTTGCTGAACGATCGTTCAGCTTGGTGGGGCGGGATTGGGACTTTCCACCATGCGACTTGGGATGTTTCGCCAATCCGCGCCAAGGAACCGCCAAGCCAGACAGTGCGCTTTGTGAAGCAGACAGGATTTTTTTGGGAGAAGATCGATGCTCGGCAAATTGGCTGGTGCCTTTATCGGCAACCGTGTCGCGGGACGCCACGACGGCGTGAAGGGAGCGATCCTCGGTGCGGCCGGCGCCCGCATGGCGGCACGGGGCCTCGGGCCCTTCGGCACTCTGCTCGCGCTCGGTTATGGTGCGAAGAAGCTCTACGACTGGAACCGTGAGCGCAAGTCGACCCCGACCTACCCGCGCTCGGCGACGCCGGCGTCACCCACCACGCGTACGCACAGCCTGTAGATGTGAGATCGGGCCGGCGAAACCTTAGGCTTCGTCGGACTGGTCCGTGGCGCCGTCGTCACCGGCCTGCGTGTCGGCGCCGGCCTCGGCATTCTGGAAGTAGGGCTCGACCGTGCCCTTGAGCTTCATGGTCATCGGGTTGCCGAACCGGTCCCGGCTCTTGCCCGCGGCGACCTTGATCCAGCCCTCGCTGACCGAATATTCCTCGACGTTGGTCTTCTCGTTGCCGTTGAAGCGTATGCCCACCCCTCGCTGGAGGAGCTCCGCGTTGAAATGCGGGCTGCTGGGGTCGAGGCTGAGGCGGTCGGGCGGGGTGTCTGACATGCCCTGCCGCTAGCCCGTCCCGGCGGGACGGGTCAACCGCTCGACCACGCGCGGTTGCCGCCCGCCCGACTCCGCTTTAAGCGCGGCGGCGATGAGTGAGGTCGACCCCACAGACCGCCGCAACGCGCCGGCGCTGTCGCTGCATGTGCCCGAGCCGGATTACCGGCCCGGTGATACGCCCGATTTTTCCAAGGTGGTGGTGCCGCCAGCGGGTGCCGCGCCGCGGCCGGACACCGGCGCTCCGGCGCGGGAGACCTTCCCGCTGACCGACACGCTGGTCAGGGTGCTGGACGATGAAGGCCGCCCGACCGGTCCCTGGGACCCGAGGCTCGATCCCGAGACCATGCGCAAGATGCTGCGCGACATGGTCACGGTTCGGGTATTCGACGACCGGATGTATCGCGCCCAGCGGCAGGGCAAGACCAGCTTCTACATGAAATGCACCGGGGAAGAGGCGATTGCGGTCGCCGCCGCTGCCGCGCTCGACCGCGACGACATGAACTTCCCGACGTACCGCCAGCAGGGCCTGTTGGTGGCCCGCGGCTACCCGCTGGTCGACATGATGTGCCAGATCTATTCTAACCGCGGGGACAAGCTGCACGGTCGCCAGCTGCCGATCATGTATTCGGACAAGCCGCACGGTTTCTTCTCGATCAGCGGGAACCTGGGCACTCAATATCCGCAGGCCGTCGGCTGGGCGATGGCCAGCGCGATCAAGGGCGACAGCCGCATTGCCATGGGCTGGATCGGCGACGGCGCCACGGCCGAAGGCGATTTCCACTCCGCGCTGACCTTCGCCGCTGTCTATACCGCGCCCGTGATCCTGGCGGTGGTCAACAACCAGTGGGCGATCTCCAGCTTCAGCGGCATCGCCGGCGCGGAGAAGGCGACCTTCGCCAATCGCGCGGTCGGCTATGGCATCGCGGGCCTCCGGGTCGATGGCAATGACGCGCTTGCCGTCTATGCCGCGACCCGCTGGGCGGCAGAGCGTGCGCGCGGCAACCACGGACCGACCCTGATCGAATACTTCACCTATCGCGCGGAAGGGCACAGCACTTCCGACGACCCCACGGGCTACCGCCCGGCAGGCGAAGCCCAGCAATGGCCGTTGGGCGACCCGATCGAGCGGCTGAAGCAACATCTCATCGGCGCCGGCGAGTGGGACGAGCACCGTCATTCGGAACTGGTGAAGGCCGCCGACGCGGAAGTCCGCGCTGCCCAGAAGGAAGCCGAGAAACTCGGCATCTTGCCCGAACAGGGCCGCGAGAACATCGCCAGCATGTTCGACGACGTCTTCGCGGAAGTGCCCTGGCACGTCGCCGAGCAGCGCGACCAGTGCCTCAAGGAAGCAGGGCTCTGATATGGCCACGATGAACATGATCGAGGCCATCAACTCGGCCCATCGCGTGATGATGGCGCGCGACCCCGATGTCGTCGTCTTCGGCGAGGACGTCGGCTACTTCGGTGGCGTATTCCGCGCCACTGCCGGGCTTCAGAAGGAGTTCGGCAAGCAGCGCTGCTTCGACGCGCCGATCAGCGAAGGCGGGATCGTCGGCACGGCCGTCGGCATGGCGGCCTATGGCTTGAAGCCGCTGATCGAGATCCAGTTCGCGGACTATATCTACCCCGGCTATGACCAGATCGTCAGCGAAGTCGCCCGCATGCGCTATCGCACGGCCGGCGAGTGGACGATGCCGATGGTCATCCGCTCGCCCTATGGCGGGGGCATCTTCGGCGGCCAGACCCACAGCCAGAGCCCCGAAGCGCTGTTCACGCATGTCGCGGGGCTGAAGGTCGTCATCCCCTCGACGCCGTACGACGCCAAGGGCCTGCTGATCGCCGCGATCGAGGATCCCGATCCGGTGCTCTTCTTCGAGCCCAAGCGAATCTACAACGGCCCATTCGACGGCCATCATGATCGCCCAGTCACGCCCTGGGCCAAGCGCCCGGAAGCGCAGGTACCGGACGACTATTATACCGTACCGCTGGCCAAGGCGCGCGTCGCCCGCGAAGGCGCGGAGCTGACCGTCCTCACCTACGGCACGATGGTCCATGTCGCGGTTGCCGCCGCCGAGGAGAATGGCGTCGACGCCGAAGTCATCGACCTGCGCACGCTCGTGCCGCTCGACATCGCGGCGATCGAGGCGAGCGTGAAGAAAACCGGCCGTTGCCTGGTGGTCCAGGAAGCGACCCGCACCAGCGGTTTCGGCGCGGAACTCGCCGCGCTGGTGCAGGAGCGCTGCTTCTACCATCTCGAAGCGCCCGTCGAGCGGGTCGCGGGGTGGGACACGCCCTACCCGCACGCTTACGAGTGGGCCTATTTCCCGGGGCCCAAGCGCATGAAACTTGCCCTAGAAAAAGTGATGGCTGACTGATGGCGACTTACCAGTTCAAGCTCCCCGACATCGGCGAAGGCATTGCCGAGGCCGAGATCGTCGCCTGGCACGTCAAAGTCGGTGACCGGGTCGAGGAAGACCAGCAACTCGCCGACATGATGACCGACAAGGCGACCGTGGAGATGGAGTCGCCGGTGGCCGGCACCGTCACCGCGCTTGCCGGAGAGGTCGGCGATCAGGTCGCGATCGGCTCGGTGCTGGTGACCATCGAGACGGAGGGCGCTGCCGCCGCTCCCACTGCCGCGGCGGAAGAAGTCCCGCTGGCCGATGGCGCGGAGGTCCCGACGCCTGCTCAGGAAGCAGCCAACCCCACCCTGGAAGTCGCCGAACCGCCGACCGCGCCTCAAGCGGCGGTGGCGGCCCAGGCTGAACCGGAAGCGCCCGCCGCGCCGCCATCGGCCGAACACAAGCCGCAAATCCTCACCACGCCGGCCGTGCGCCAGCGCGCCCGCGATCTCGGCATCGACCTTGCGCAGGTGAAGAGCGTCGACGGGCGTATTCGTCACGCCGACCTCGACGCCTACCTGCTCTACAATGGTGGCAGCGTTTCGACCCGCGGGTCGGGCGCCCCTCGCGCCGACGAGCAGATCAAGGTCGTCGGCCTGCGCCGCAAGATCGCGGAGAATATGCAGGAGGCGAAGCGCCGGATTCCGCACTTTGCGCTGGTCGACGAGTTCGACGTCACCGCGCTTGAGGACGCGCGCGCGATGATGAACCGGGACCGCGGCTCGAACCCGAAGCTGACGATCCTTCCGTTCCTGATCACCGCGCTGACCCGCGCTTTCGCGGACTATCCGATGATCAACGCCACCTACGATGATGCGGCGAACGTGGTGACCCGGCATGGAGCGGTGCACATGGGCATGGCGGCGCAGACCCCTGGCGGCCTGATGGTGCCGGTGATCCGCAACGCGGAGCGCCTGTCGATCTGGCAACTCGCCGCGGAGATCGCGCGCCTGTCGGATGCCGCCAAGACGGGCAAGGCCACGCGGGAGGAGTTGAGCGGACCGACCTTCACCATCTCGTCGCTCGGGCCGATGGGCGGAATCGCCTCCACCCCCGTCATCTCACCGCCGCAGGTCGCGACCATCGCGGTCAACAAGATTGAGGAAAAGGTCGTGCCGCTGAACGGCGAGCTGGAGATCCGCAAGCGGATGAACCTGTCCCTTTCATGCGACCATCGCGTGGTCGATGGGTGGGATGCGGCAAGCTTCCTGCAGGCGCTCAGGCCTTTGATCGAGAACCCGCTTCGCCTGCTTGCCTGACAATAGAAGAAAAGTCAGAAAGTCGGCTTGTCGACACAAGTCCATGGCGCTACCGGCTTGCCATGCCGGAGGAGATCAAAGCGACCGCTCTTCGTGACAAGGCGGCCAAGTGCCGTCGTTTGGCCAACGGTATGGCGGACGATCAGACCATAGCCGCGCTGCTGCGGCTCGCTGAGGCTTATGACCGACAGGCCGAGGAGGCTCAGTCGGCAGGCGCCGCTCACATCGAGCAGATCATGCCGCGGATGGCGGAATAAGGGTCTACTTCGGCCGGTGGTCGATCTTCTTCTCGCGTTGCTGCCCGGTTGCGCGCAGCCCCTCCTCGATCAGCCGCTCGCCTGATTCGATCGCCGCGTCGGGCGTCAGCGCCACATCGACCGAATCCGGTCCGTCGACGAGCACGCGTCCGTCCTCGGCGATCACCTCGCTGGCCTTGGCGTAGGTCTCGGTCTTTTTCTTTCTCATGCAGTGCCAACCGAGAGAGCGTCGGGCGGTTCCTGCTGCCCGCTTGCACTCACCGCCACCGTCCGACGCCTAATTGCTTGCCTTGAGCTCGCGCCAGCTCTTTTCCTGGAGTTCCACGCCGAACTTCTTTGCCGCCCGCTCGATCCGGTGCCAGGCGGCGTCGCGCTCCGCGTCGGTGACGTCCTTCACCTGCCGGAAGCGCGCCACCGCGTTGCGGACGTGCGCTGCATTTTCCAGCGGCTCCTTGCGCTCCTTGGGAAAGGCGAACTCGGTTGCATCCAGATGGTCGCGCTCGCCGGCACTCAGCTCAGCCATAGCATCTCTCCTCACCTGCCCAAACGACCAAGCCGGTAAGTGGTGCCGGCTGGCGTCTAATCGGCCGCCGTGCGGGTGAAGCGCTGGGGCTGCTTGCGTGACGCCTGCTGTTCGAGTTCGTCGGCATGCGCGTCATAAGTGGCGGCAAGCTGCTGCAGCGCCACTCCTGCCTGGGTGTCCAGCACGCCGCCCAGCAACCGGCGGCAACGTGCTGCCTTGGCCCGCAACGCGGCAATCTTCTCCTCCATGCTCATGCCGGTCGAATTAGTCGTGGCAGGCGCTGCCCGCCATCCGCGCATCTACCTAGAGGCAAGGAAGCGCGCCAAAGGTGACCAGCCCGCACCGGTGGGCTGGCAGGCGGTCACCTCTGGAGCGCGTCAGCGCATGGGGTCCGGCTCAGGCAGCCAGCCGCTCAACCTCTCCCAGCGCCGCCTCGACGCCCCGGCTCTTCGCCTCGGCTCCGAGGTTGAGCCCGTCGGCGCGAACGAACTCCGGCGTGATTCCGACAAAGGCGAAGATCGCCCGGAGATAGGTTTCCAGATGCTCAAACTCGGCATTACCTTGCTCGGCGCCGTAGAACCCGCCCCGGCTGAGCGCGACGATCACGCGCCTGCCCCCGGCCAGGCCTTCAGGCGTACCTTCGGCGGTGTAACGGAAGGTGGTGCCGTTCGCGACGATGCGGTCGAGCCAAGCCTTGAGCTGGGTCGGCACCGTGAAATTGTACATGGGCGCGCCGATCACCACCGTGTCCGCCGCCATGAAGGCGTCCAGCTCGGCATTGGGCCCGAGATGTTCGAGGGTCAGGTGCGGAAGCGGATCGGCCGTAAGGTCGCGCTCCACCACTTCGGCGCCAGGTTCGGCGGCGGTCAGCTGCTTGAGGATATGAGCGGTGAGTTGCCGGCTCACGCTATGCTCGCCAGTGATGCTACTATCGACGCGAAGAATGCGGCTCATGATGGTCACCCTTGGTTATCTGGTAATGAAACATTACCTGGGCACTAAAGGTAACCATACGAATTGCGCCTTCAAGTAGGCACAGGAAAGGTATCGGGGCACATGCCTGTAACCGCCCATCAGCAAGTCCTTCATGACACGCCGGAGGTGGAGTTGCGCCTGGAGACGACCGGCTGCCGCAATGTCTCGCCGGTATTGAACCGGGTCGGCGACAAGTGGTCAGTTCTGATCGTGATGATCCTGGGCGAAGGGCCGCGACGGTTCAACGAACTCAAACGTCAGATCGACGGGATCAGCCAGCGCATGCTCACCCTTACGTTGCGGGGACTCGAGCGCGATGGCCTCGTCAGCCGCACGGTCGAGCCCAGCGTGCCGCCGCGCGTCACCTATGCGCTGACCGAGCTTGGCGAATCGCTGAAGGAGCCGGTGGAGGCACTCGGCCGCTGGGCGATGGCCCACATCGGCTGCATCCGCGCCGCCCAGCAGCGTTTCGACGCGCGGCTGGACGGAACGGACGTGGCCTGAGTCCTAGCCGCGCTCACCCGAGCGGACGGGGGCGGTGGCTGGGGCCGGCTGGCCGTTCATCGGCATGCCGGGGCTCATCATCGCTCCCATGACGTTGAGGTTCTGAGCGGCGGTGAGGTGCTGCTGCACGATCGGCACCGCCGAGGCCGCAGCCTGACGCAAGGCGGGCACGTCTCCGCCGCTGGCATAGCCCTGGTGCAGCTGCAGCGCCGCCTGGTGGCTTTGGATCTGCATTGCCTTGTAGGCATTATCGAACGCCTGGCCGGTACCCGCCGAGCGCAGCTGGTCGAGCATCTGCTGATGCATCGGCAGCAGCGCCATGGGAGGTGGCGGCAGACCGGCGCTGGCAGCGGCGCTGGCCAGTGCCGCCGACGTCGACTGGTGGTGGGCGATCATCATGTTGGCGAAGCTGCGAACCGCCTGGTTCGTCGAAGCCTGCAAGGCAAGCTGGCTGGACTGGATTTCCAGCTGGTCGCTACTCGCGGCCATCGGCACATAGCCGGCCGCCGTCATCGGGCTTGAGGGATCGCCGGTCATGGCCGCGGGCGGCGCCACGCGGGGGACTGGTCCCATGTCGCCTTCATTATTCATCGTGCACGCGCTGAGCGACACGCCGGCGGCGAGAAAAAGGGCAAAAGCTCGCATTTCTGGGTCTCCCGGGATGATCCTGGCAGTGGCGCAACCGCAATACGGGCGGCGGGTTCCGACTGCTCGCTTGGCCTGCGAGGGAGGCGCGGCTAGGCGCGGGGGTATGTCGACCGTCCCCACCCCGCCCGACTTCGCCGCCCTCAAGGCCGTCGAGGAGCGGCTGCGCTGGCTCAGCGCCTGGACCATCCACCACGCCAACCACGTGCGGGAGAGCGCGGACGGTCTCAAGGTCGGCGGCCACCAGGCGAGCTGCGCGTCCATGACCGCGATCATGGCCGCACTCTACTTCCGCGCGCTCGGCCCCAACGACCGCGTGGCGGTGAAGCCGCATGCCGGGCCGGTGCTTCACGCCATCCATTATCTGCTTGGGTCACAGACCCGCGAGCAACTGGAGAACTTCCGCGGGTTTGGCGGAATGCAGAGCTACCCCAGCCGCACCAAGGACCGCATTCCCGTCGACTTCTCCACCGGCTCTGTTGGGCTCGGGGTGGCGATCACCGCCTTCGCCAGCCTGGTGCAGGACTGGCTGAGCGCCCGTGGCTGGCTGCAGCAGGACGAACGGGGCCGCTTCGTGGCGCTGATCGGCGACGCCGAGCTGGACGAGGGTAACATCTACGAAGCGCTGATCGAGGGCGCCAAGCACGATGTGCGCAACCTGTGGTGGATCGTCGACTACAATCGGCAAAGCCTGGATGCGACCAGCGCCGACCGCATGTTCGAGCGATTCGACGAGATCTTCCGCGCCTGCGGCTGGCGCACGGTCGAGCTTCGCTACGGCAAGCGGCTGGGCGCCGCGCTGGCCCAGCATCCCGCCGTCGCCGACTGGCTCGACCGGCTGCCCAATGCCGATCACAGCGCCCTCACCTACCAGGGCGGCGCGGCCTGGCGGACGCGGATCGAGGGTGAGCTTGGCAAGGCCGCCAAGCCGTTCCTCAAGGGGCTGGATGACGCGCAACTCGCCAGCCTGATGGGCGACCTTGGCGGCCATTGCATGGAGACTCTGGTCGAGGCGTTCGATGCAGCCAGCGCCGACGATGTGCCGACCCTGTTCATCGCCTGGACGATCAAAGGCTACGGCCTGCCTTTCGCCGGCCACAAGGACAATCATGCGGGGCTGATGAACCCGACACAGATGAGCGCCCTGCGTGAGCAGATGGGCGTAGCCGAAGGCGCGGAGTGGGAACCGCTCGGCCCGCTGGGCGGCAACGCCCGCGCCGGCGTGGAAGCCCTGATCGACCGTTCACGCATCATGCGGGAGAAGCGCCGGCGACTATTTGGGCAGATCGAGATCCCGGCCATTCCGGCACCCGCCGGGGAGGAGCAGAGCACGCAAGCGGCGTTCGGTCGGATCCTGCTCGACCTCGCCAAGTCCGGTCATCCGCTGGCCGATCGCATCCTTACCACCTCGCCCGATGTCACGGTCTCGACCAACCTTGGGGCCTTCGTGAACCAGCGCGGCCTGTTCCGCCGCAAGGAAGTTGCCGACGCCTTCGCCAGCGCGAAGATCCCGTCGGCCCAGAAATGGGGAATGACGGCGACCGGCCAGCACGTGGAGCTGGGCATCGCCGAGAGCAACCTGTTCCTGATGCTGGCGGCGGCCGGCCTTGCGGGCGACCTGTTCGGGCAGCGGCTGGTTCCCATTGGGACGCTCTACGACCCGTTCATCGCGCGCGGCCTCGATGCACTCAACTACGCCTGTTATCAGGATGCCCGCTTCCTGCTGGTCGCCACGCCGAGCGGCATCACGCTTGGGCCGGAGGGCGGCGCGCACCAGTCGATCAACCCGCCGCTGATCGCCCTCGGCCAGCCGGGCCTGCGCCATTACGAGCCGGCCTATGCCGACGAGCTCGCGCTGTGCATGCACGAGGCGTTCCGCTTGATCGATGATCCGAACGGCGAGTCCACTTACCTGCGTCTGTCGACCCGCAACCTGGTGCAGATCGAGCGGCAGGACGACGCGTGGAAGGCCGACGCGCTTCAAGGCGCCTACTGGCTGCGCGAGCCGGGCCCCAATGCGGAAGCGGCCATCGTTGCCATGGGCGCGGTCATGCCGGAAGCGCTGGCGGCGTGGGAGGAACTCAGCGTCGATCTGCCCGGTCTGGGGCTGCTCAGCATTACGTCGCCCGACCTGCTTCACCGCGGCTGGACCTCGGCGCAGGCGGCCCGGTGGCAGGGTCAGCGCGCGCCCAGCCATGCCGAACGCCTGCTCGGCCGCCTTTCGCGCACGGCGGGACTGGTCACCCTGTGCGATGCCGCGCCCGCATCCTTGTCGTGGCTGGGCGGTGTGCTCGGCCAGCGGGTCGCTCCCCTCGGGGTGGAGCGGTTCGGCCAGACCGGAAATCTGCCAGACCTCTATGCCGCTTACCGGCTGGACGGCGACGCGATCACCGAGGCGGTGGCGGAACTGCTCGTTACAAATCGATAGGTTTCAATCTGCGGCGGCAAATTCTTCCTACAAGAGGGTGAGCGCGCCGGGGGGCGCGGCATCCGACTGGGGAGTCGCACATTTGAGCAAGGTGGTTCGTTTCCGCTCGCCCGAACAATTCCGGCAGCTTGCCTTGGTACCGCAAACATCGGAGCGCCGCTCGATCCGCCGCACTGCGTGGCGGCATGAGGATCCGGCGCTGGTGCCGACGGACAATGTCCTGTGGCAGCGAGTCGCCGATGAACTCGAATTCGCCTGGCGGCAGATCGACGTCATCCGCGGCAACCTGTCCCGCGACAGCGTCACGGCCTTTCGTCACGGCGCTTCGCTTCAGACCATCGACGGCGTCGGCCAGGCGCTCGGACAGCTCGCGGTGGTGCTGCGCTCGTCCTCGCCCGAGGTCGCGGTCCAGCGGGTATTGATGCCCGACCTGCGCGGCCGACTGCAGCGGACAGGCGGCGTCGGCTGAGCCTTGGCAACCGGCCCTTCGCTCGCCTAAGCGGTGAGGCATGCCCGGACGCTATTTCGACGAGTGGCAGGTCGGCGACACCGTCGCCCACCCCATCACGCGCACGGTCACCGAGACCGATAACCTGCTGATCTCGACCCTGACCCATAATCCCCAGCCGCTGCACCTCGACGCGGAGGCGGCAAAGGCCAGCGAGTTCGGGCAGATCCTGGTCAACAGCTGCTTCACGTTCAGCCTGGTGGTTGGCGTGTCGGTGGCCGAGACCACCATGGGTGTGCTGGTCGCCAACTTGGGCTTCGACGAGGTCAAGTTTCCCAAGCCCGTGTTCGTCGGCGACACGCTGCGGATCGAGAGCGAAGCCGTGGCCTTACGCGAGAGCAAGTCTCGCCCGACCGCCGGGCTGGTCACGTGGGAGCATCGCGCGCTCAACCAGCGTGGAGAAACAGTGTGCACGATGAAGCGTACCGCCCTGCTCCACCGGAAACCGGCATGACCTCCGCCCCTCCGCGCAGCTGGCTGTTCGTTCCGGCCGACAGCGAGAAGAAGATTGCCCGGGCGCTCGACTGCGGCGCCGACGCGATCATCTTCGACCTCGAAGACAGCGTCGCGCCGTCGGAAAAGCCCCGCGCACGAGACATGGTGAAGACGCTCGCCGCGTCGGACCGCAGCCAGCTGTGGGTGCGGATCAATCCGCTCACCAGCCAATGGCACAAGGATGACCTCGACATCCTTGCCAACAGCGCGGTGTACGGGATCGTGCTGCCCAAGAGCGAGGGCGGCGCCGACGTCGAAACGCTCGCCCACCGCACTGGCAGCATCCCCATCCACGCCATCGTAACCGAAACGGCCGCCAGCCTGTTCGGCCTGCTCAGCTATCGAGGGCAGAATGCACTGAGCGCGATGAGCTGGGGAGCGGAGGACCTATCAGCCGACCTGGGCGCGAGCAGCAAATATGACGAGGACGGCGGCCTGTCCTTCACCTACCGAATGGCCCGCTCGCTGTGCCTGGCCGGAGCGAAGGCCGCAGGCGTCTGCGCAGTGGACACCGTCTTCACCGACTTCCGCGATGAGCCCGGATTGATCCTCGAAGCGCTCGCCGCGGCCCGCGAGGGGTTCGACGGCAAGCTCGCCATCCACCCCGCGCAGGTCGCGCCCATCAACGAGGCGTTCAGCCCCACGGCCGAGGACGTGCACCATGCCCAGGCGGTGGTCGACGCGTTCGCGGCACAGCCCGACGCGGGCGTGCTCAGTATCGACGGACGGATGATCGATCGCCCGCACCTTCTCCAGGCCCAGCGCGTTCTCGCCCGGTCCGACCTCTCACTGAAAGACTGAACCCATGGGAACCACCGCCATCGGCTGGGGCACCGACGCCCCCGATCAGCCGCTGAAGCCGATCGCCTTCGAGCGCCGCGACCTTCGGCCCAACGACGTTGCGATCCAGATCACTCATTCCGGCATCTGCCACTCGGACCTCCACACCTGCCGCAACGACTGGCGCGGGAGCCGCTATCCGGTGATCCCGGGCCATGAGATCGTCGGAACCGTGACCGCCGTCGGCGACGAGGTCACTCGGCACCGCGTCGGGGACACCGTTGCGGTCGGCTGCATGGTCGACAGCTGCATGGAATGCGACCAGTGCCTGGAAGGCTGGGAGGTCTTCTGCCGCAAGGGCTGCGTGCAGACCTACAACAGCAAGGACTATCACGACGGCACGATCACCAAGGGCGGCTACACCGACCACATCGTGGTGCGTGATCATTTCGTCCTCAAGGTACCCGAGGGCATGGACGTCAGCCGGGTCGCGCCGCTGCTGTGCGCCGGCATCACGACTTATTCGCCGCTGCGGCAGTATGACGTCGGCCCCAACACGAAGATGGCCGTCGTCGGCCTTGGCGGGCTGGGCCACATGGGCGTGAAGCTTGGCGCTGCGCTGGGCGCGCACGTGACCATGATCACGACCACGCCGAGCAAGGGCGAGGACGCGCGCGAGCTGGGCGCGCACGACGTCATCATCTCGACCGATCGTGAGCAGATGAAGGCCGCGGCGACCCGCTTCGACTTCATCCTGAACACGATCCCGGTCAGCCATGAGATCGACCCTTATCTCGAGCTTCTTGGCCGGTCGGGGCGGATGGTAATCGTGGGGGCACTGATGGAGATGCCGCCGTTCACCGGCGGCAAGCTCGTCTGGTGGAATCGCGCGGTCGGCGGCTCGGCCATCGGCGGCATTCCCGAGACTCAGGAAATGCTCGACTTCTGCGCCGCCAAGGGCATCTATCCCGAGATCGAGACGATCCGGATGGACCAGGTCAACGAAGCCTACGAACGCCTGCTCAGGAATGACGTTCGCTACCGCTTCGTGATCGACATGAGCACCTTGGAGAAGCCACAAGCATGAGCCACGCCGTCCACCCGGTCCCGGAGCATTTCAGCGCCCGGATCGGGCCGGACGAACTGGCCAGGCTGCGGGAGCAATTCGCGCGCGATCCGGACGGCTTCTGGCTCGACCAGGCGCACCGGCTGGACTGGTCACGCGCGCCGGCCAAGGCCGGTGACTGGAGCTTCGCGGCCGACGACTTCCATATCCGGTGGTACGAGGACGGGCAGCTCAACCTGTCCGTCAATTGCCTCGACCGGCACCTGGCGGAGCGCGCCGACCGGCCTGCGTTGATCTTCGAACCGGACGAGCCCGGGACGGGCCATGCCTGGACCTACCGCGAATTGTACGAAGAGACCTGCCGCTTCGCCAACCTGCTGCGCCAGCAGGGCGTCCGCCGGGGCGACCGGGTCATGATCTACCTGCCGATGATCCCCGAAGCGGCGGCGGCCATGCTCGCCTGCGCCCGGATCGGGGCGGTGCATTCGGTCGTCTTCGGCGGCTTCAGTCCGGAAAGTCTGGCGGGCCGAATCGACGATTGCGGGGCGGAGGTCGTGATTACCGCCGACCAGGGTGTACGCGGCGGCAAGACCATCCCCTTGAAGGCGAACGTCGATGCAGCGCTCGGGATGAGCCAGGGCATTCGAAGCGTCATCGTTGTGCGCCGCACCGGCGCCGACGTTCCCATGAAGTCTGGCCGCGATGTCGATTATTCGGAAGTGCGCGACAGCCTGGCGACCGAAGCGGAGCCGGAGGTGATGAACGCGGAAGACCCGCTGTTCATCCTCTACACCTCGGGCTCGACCGGCAAGCCGAAGGGCGTTGTCCACACCACCGGCGGCTATGCGGTCTGGGCGGCGACCACCTTCGACTGGATCTTCGGGGCGGAAGACAGCGACATCTTCTGGTGCACGGCCGATGTCGGCTGGATCACCGGCCACACCTATGTCGTCTATGGGCCACTGCTCAACGGCGCGACCAGCGTCATGTTCGACGGCGTGCCCAACTACCCCGATTACGGGCGCTTCTGGGAAACCTGCGACCGGCTTGGAGTCACTATCTTCTACACCGCGCCGACCGCGATCCGCGCCTTGATGCGCGAAGGCGACGCGCCGGTGAAGGCGCACAGCCGCAAGACCATCAGACTGCTGGGGACCGTGGGCGAGCCGATCAACCCGGAAGCGTGGGAGTGGTACTACCATGTCGTGGGCGAAAGCCGCTGCCCGATCGTCGACACCTGGTGGCAGACCGAGACCGGCGGGGCGTTAATCTCGCCTTTGCCTGGCGCCACGGACCTCAAGCCCGGCTCGGCCACTCAGCCGCTTCCCGGGATCGAGCTGCAATTGCTGGATGCGGAGCACAAGGTGCTGGAGGGGCCCGCCAGCGGCAACCTGTGCATACCGGTCTCCTGGCCGGGACAGATGCGCACCCTGTGGGGTGACCACGATCGATTCTTCCAGACCTACTTCACCGCCTACCCCGGCCTCTATTTCACGGCCGACGGCTGCCGCCGTGACGAGGACGGCTATTATTGGATCACCGGCCGGGTCGACGACGTCATCAACGTCTCCGGCCATCGGATTGCGACGGCGGAAGTCGAAAGCGCGCTGGTGGAACATCCCGCCGTCGCCGAGGCGGCGGTCGTCCCGGTCTCGCACGACATCAAGGGTCAGGCCATCTACGCCTTCGTCACACTCACTGTTGCAGCGACGACGGGCGACGAAGCGCTGGTCGCCGCGATCAAGGCCGAGGTGCGCAAGCATATCGGCGCGCTGGCCGTACCGGAAAGCCTGCAGTTCGCGCCCGCCTTGCCCAAGACCCGCAGCGGCAAAATCATGCGACGCATCCTCCGCAAGATCGCGGAAGGCGAATTCAGCGCACTGGGAGACACGTCCACGCTGGCGGATCCGTCGGTGGTCGATGCGCTGGTTGCGGGGCGGGTGAGCTGATCCGGCCGGTCAGGCGTTGATGATGCCGATGCGCCTTCTTCTGCCCCTTCTTGTTCTCACCCTCTCCGGTTGCACCGGGGTGGATCTACCCGCGGCGTCCGCCGGCAACCTCGATCCGATCGCCTTCTTCACCGGGCGAAGTCATGGCGACGGACGCTTCCATCAGGTGCTGAGCCGTGCGCACGCTGTGCAGGTCGACAGTGTCGGTCGACCGGGGCGGAAGGGCGGGCTGCTGCTGATCCAGCGCATATCGGAGGAGGGCAAGGCCCCTCGCACCCGCGAATGGGTGATGCGCCCAGCCGGACCGGGCCACTTCACCGGCAGCCTGACCGAAGCCGTCGGCCCGGTCGAGCTAACGGTGTCGGGGCCACGGGCGGATGTGCGCTATTCGATGAAGAATGGGCTCAAGGTGACCCAGCAGCTGGCGTTGCAGCCCGATGGACAGACCATCCTCAACCACCTGGAAGTGCACAAATTGGGCGTCAGGGTCGCGTGGCTCGACGAGACCATCCGCAAGGCGCGCCGCTGATCAGCGGCGAAGTGACCAGCTACGGATCGCGCGAATGGTGATCTCCACCGGCCGGCCGCTGGCGTCGCGCGCCGGAAGATACCGGTAGCGCTGCTCGTAAAGGGAGCAGGTGCGCTCATCCAGCAACGGGGAACCGCTCGACTGGAGCACCTGGCAACCGCGCACATAGCCGTCCGCGCCAACCCGATATTGCAGCGCCACTTCCTCGTAGGGGATGTCGCGGTCGCGCAGTTCGGCTGGATAGTCGCGCCGGGTGATCGCGCCGGCGATCTGCCGGGGTCCGCTGGCGATCCCGCCACCGCCACCCTGACCAGAACCGTTGCCGCCATCGCCAGCGCCCGTTCCAGCGCCGGTACCGCCCGCCCCCATGCCGGGACCCGGCTGATCCGCCGCGCCCTGGGTCGGAGCGGCTCCCGCCATCGGCGTGTCGCTGACGATCACCTTGGGTGCGGCCGGCAGCACCACGACCGGCTTGGGCGCGGAGACCGGGGTCGCAAGGCTGCGCAGGTTGACCGCGCTTGCTTCCGCCTCCGGGCGGGCTGCCTTTGGTTGCGGCCGCTCGCGCGGAATGGCGTGGGGAACGGCCGGCATGCGAACCTCGAAGGTCTGGATCGGCGGCGTGTTCGGACCTGACGAAAGGGTCACCCGCCCCGACGCGATCAGGGCGGCGAGGATCGCCAGCTGCACCAGCACCACGGCGGCGAGCGCGCCGGCGCGGTCACGCGGCGTGAGAGGGGAAAGACGTTGCACGGCCATGTCGATACCAGAGTGAAACTTAGTCTTTCCTAACCGAACATCCAATGGCGCGAGGCTGTCGGCCCGCGCTCGTCACCCGTGATCGACGTCCAGCCGCGTGTCCAAAGCCATGCTCTCCCCTGGCTCGAGCACCCGCATCCCGAGTTCGCCCCAGCGCTCCTCCGGCTCATTCAGCGCGGCGTTGGCGTGGGTCACCGGCTCGGCCACGAAGATGCCGCCCGCCGGCGGCGAATAGAGCTGGAAGAATTTGGCTTGGGGCGAGGATAAGGTGAGGCGCCGGGGGCCGCCCTCCTCCCAGATGCGCGCCTCGCCGCCCCACCCGCCAAAGCCATGGTCGAGGTCCTGGCCGCAGACCGCGCGGTTGCTGAGGTCATACCGCCCGGTTGCAGGGACCTGCCGTGTCGGAAGGACATGCTCGTCGATCTCCCACACTGTCTCGACCCGCGTGTCGAGCCGTGTCGTTGCGTCGCACGGGAAGTAGGGATGCTGACCAAGGCCACAGGGCATGGGCCGATCCGACATGTTACCGCATTCCAGGCGAACGCTCAGACCTTTTTCATCCAGCACAAAGGTCTGCCGCGCCTCATAGTCCCACGGCCATTCTCCAGCTTCGTGGCGGTAGTGAAGCTCTGCCATCGTGGCGTCCGCCTGCTCGACCGACCAGCTGCCCAGCCAGCCTTGTCCGTGCAGGGGGCTGGGGTCCCCGGCCATGTTCGGCGCAAGGCTGACTGGTTCGCCCCTAAAACGAAACTCACCGCCGCGAATGCGATTCACATAAGGCACCAGCGGAAAGCAGGCATGATCGAGGACGGTTGCGTCGTCGCTGTGGCTTTCGCGCAATAGGGGGGTCTGCTGACCTCCCTCAATCCAGAAGAAGTTCCGGATTGATCCACCAATAGAAGGACTTAGCTCCAGCAAGAGAGGCCCAGCGGCGAGTGTAATGGTGGTGCTGTCGGCCATGGACCTGAACCCTTTTCGACTGAGATGTTCAGATGGCCGTAACTCGACTGGGGATAAGTGCCAATTCTCGATTGCGTCACGGAATCGCGCGGCGCAGAACCTTGCCCCGGGGGATCTCGGGGAGGAGATGGATCATGCGTACGCGCGTGAAGGACTTTATCGAAATCAGCGACTACACGTCGCTTGACCGCCTGATCACCACGCTGGTGGCGATCCGCGACAGCCTGCCGGAATCGGCTGATCCCGAGCTGAAGATGCGCGGTGACGACGTGTTCGGTCGCCGGCTCTCCATCAGCTACTTCCGGGAGCTCACCGTCCGTGAGGCGGAGCTGCACGATAAGTATCACGGTGTCGAAGACGCCGATGCCACGCTTGACGCGCTGACCGAGCAGCTCGGGTCCGTCGAGTACAAGCGCCGGGCTGCCTGAGCACCCCAGTTACAAGGCGCAGGAGTTAGGCCCCATCCATTTGGACGGGACCTGCCTCACCACTCTGCGAAGCTGCCGTCGTGCTGGCGCCACACCGGGTTGCGCCACCGATGGGCGTCCTTCGCCACCTCCCGCACCGCCTGCTCGTCGATCGTGACGCCAAGACCCGGCTTAGTCGGGATCGCGAGGTAGCCGTCCTGGGTGGTCAGCACCTCGGGATCGGTGATGAAGTTCAGCAGGTCGTGGCCGACGTTGTAATGAATGCCGAGGCTCATCTCCTGGATGGCGACGTTCGGTGCGGTGCCGGCAAGCTGGAGGCAGGCGGCAAGCGCCAGCGGCCCGAGCGGGCAATGGGGCGCCACCGCCACGTCGAATGCCTCGGCCATCGCGGCAATACGGCGGCATTCGCTCAGGCCCCCGGCGTGGCTCAGGTCCGGCTGAATGATGTCCACCGCGCCAAGCTCGAAGAAGCGCTTGAAGTCCCACCGCGAGTAGAGCCGCTCACCAAGGGCGATTGGCGTCGAGACCAGTTCCGCGATCTGCTTCAACCCTTCCGGGTTCTCGCTCAGCAGCGGCTCCTCGATGAACAGCAATCCCAGGGGCTCGAGCGCCTTGGCAAGCTGCTTGGCCATCGGCCGGTGCACGCGCCCATGGAAGTCGAGGCCGACATCCATGCCGACCGCCTGCGCGGCCTGGACGCGCTTCACCACCTCGTCGAACAACCGGGGAGTGCCGATCCAGTCGAGCTCGGCCGTCGCGTTCATCTTGACGGCGGTGAAGCCCTGATCCCGGCGCTTCTGCGCGGCGTCGGCGATCTCATGCGGCCGATCCCCGCCGATCCAGGCGTAGGCGCGGATCTTGTCGCGCACCCGGCCGCCCAGCATCTCCCACGCCGGCAGGCCCGCGGCATGGCCCTTGAGATCCCATAATGCCTGGTCGAAGCCGCTGAGGGCGCTCATCAGCACCGGGCCGCCGCGGTAGAAGCCGCCGCGATAGGCGATCTGCCAGATATCCTCGATCCGCCGCGCGTCGTGGCCGATGAAGCGGTCGCGGATAGGCTCGAACGCGCCCACCACCGCTTCGCCATAACCCTCGAGGCTGGCTTCGCCCCAGCCGACCGCGCCGTCGGAGGTTTCCACCCGCACGAACACCCAGCGGGGTGGAACCAAGAAGGTTTCGATCCGGTCGATGATCAGTTCAGGGAGCGACATCGCGCTTACTCCGCATTCTGCTGGGACTGCTGGGTGAGCTTGAGGCCCGCGCTTGCCGCATCACCGCTGGCGGGTGGCCAGCATTCCTGGTCGAGCGGCTTGATCGGTACCGCCAGGCACACCGACGAGGCCGGAAGCACGTCACGCCAATCGCGGATGAGGTTCTTGTAGGCCTTGCCGACGTTGCGGATGTTGCGGTCGAGGTCGAACAGGCCGAGCGGATTGACGTTGCCGTTCTTCTCACGAAGGGCGGTGTCCCAATCGACCTGGTCGGTCAGGCTGTACCAGGTGAAGCCGACGGTCGGGATACCGACGTTGCGCAGCCGCAGCACGTTGGCCCACTCCTTCCACAGCCACTGCACCGCCTCCTGCCCGGTCGGACCTTCGCGCAGGTTCGTTTCCGTGTGCATGATCGGGAGCCGGTAGCGGTTGTGGTACTGCCGCGTGATCTCGGAATAGCCGAACACCTCGCCCGAGCTTTCGGTGTGGCCATCGGCGTGGACCCGATGCTCGTTGGTCCAGTAGTAATCGTTGCCGAGGATGCAGTGCTGCTTCAGCCGATTGTGCAGGAAGAAGTGATATTCCTCGCGGGTCATCCCGTTATCGAGCAGATACTCGTACATCTCGCTGTCGACGCGGCGACCGTAATTGAGGTCGAGGCTGAGGAAGCGGCGGGCGTTGAGCATTTCCGCCGGGCCGATTGCGGCCGGGCTGTCGGCGTGGAAATATTCCGATGATTCCGACTGGATGAAGATCGCGTCCGGTCGGCGCTTCAGGATCTCGATCATGGCCAGCACATTGCCTTTGACGATGTGCTTCAGGGCCGTGACGAAGCCGAGGTCAGTGCGAAGCTGCTCGTTCCACCAGCCATATTTGGCCGAGAAGACGGCGCAGATGAACATCTCGTTCACCGGCGTGTAGAGCTGCACCCAGGGATAGCGCTCGGCAAAGGCCGAGGCATAGGCCGCGAACAGGTCGGGGAAGTCCGGGTTCTGGAAATTGCCCATCCAGTCCGGCACGCCGAAGTGACACAAATCCACAATCGGGGTGATCCGCCGCCGCCGCAGGTCGTTCAGCGTCAGATCGGCGAATTCCCAGTCATACTTGCCGGGTCCGAGGTAGCATTTGTGCAGCGGCGGCCCGAAGCGGAGATACTCGATCCCGATCTCCTCCACGCAGTCGAAGTCCTGCTGCCACCGCTGGTAATGATGACTGGCCTCCATCTGATCGACCCGTACGCGGCCGTTCTGGATGGTGGGAATGCTGTTCTCGATTCCCGTCGCGAACATGAAGTTGGCGATTGTTCAAACTCCTGGACGAATAAGATACGGACGGGTCAGCCGGCGAAAGGACGCTCGGCGATCCCGCTAACGCCCGGCTTGAGCATAAAGAGCCCGCCGGCATGCGGTTGGCTGGCAAGCGCGGCCTCGTCGAGGCCGATGCTGGCGCTGGTGACGTAGAGCTGGTCGAGCATGAGGCCACCGAAGGCGAGGCTGGTCGGCCGGGTCACCGGCAAGCGCCACTCACCCAATCGCTCGCCGTCGGGCGACACACGGCGTACGCACCCGCCGTCCCAAAAGGCGATCCACAGGCAGCCCTCGGCATCGACGGTCAGTCCATCGGGATAGCCGTCCCCCTCGCCCCAGCGGGCGAACTCACGCTTGCCCGCCGGCGTGCCGTCGGGCGTGACGGTGTAGGCGTAGGTCAGCTGAAGCGCGCTGTCGTTGGCATACATGTAACGGCCGTCCGGACTGAACGCCGGTCCGTTGGTCACCTTGAAGCCGTCATCGACCCGGTGGCACATCAGGGTCTTGTCGAGCCGATAGAAGGCACCGGTCGCCTTCACCTCCAGATCATCCATCGTGCCGACGAAATAGCGGCCCTGGCGGTCGACCTTGCCGTCGTTGAACCGGTTGCTCGGGCGGTCTTCCTCGGGGTCGAACAGCAATTCGAAGCGTGCGGCCTCGGGATCGACATGGGCGAACCCGTGCTCGGTACCGGCGATGAACCCGCCGCTTTCGCGCGGGGCGATGCTGCCGATGCGGAACGGGGTCGCCCACTCGTCCAGCCGGTTGCCGGAGCGCAGCCGGAACAGCTTGCGACCCTTGATGTCTACCCACCACAGCGACTGGGTGGCGGCCACCCACAGGGGTCCCTCGCCCAGCACGGCGTGGACGTCGGCTATCAGTCTGACGGACGACTCTTCGCTCATGGAGAGCGTGGATAGCGAACCGGAACGCAAAAAACATCGGACCTTGTGGCCCGACCGGTCGCTTTTCTGGCATGAGCGAGCCCATGTGGAAAAACGGCATCATCGCGGTCGACTGGGGAACCACCAACCGGCGGGCCTGGCGGCTGGACCGCAATGGCCATAGCGAGGCCGAATTCGAGGACGATCAGGGCATCACGGCCATCAAGACGGGCGGTTTCCCGGCAGCCGTCGGTGACGTGCGTCAGCGCCTCGGCGACCTGCCGCTGCTGATGGCCGGAATGATCGGCTCCAACCGGGGGTGGGTCGAAGCGCCCTACGTCCCCTGCCCCTCCGGCCCGGCCGAACTTGCGCGAAAGCTGCAGCAGATCCCGGCCGAGCGAGCGGCCATCGTTCCTGGCCTGAGCTATCACAACGGTGCCCGCGCCGACGTGATGCGGGGCGAGGAGGTGCAACTGTTCGGCGCCGTCGCCGCTGGCTTCAGCCCGCCCGACGCACTGGTCTGCCACCCCGGCACGCACAACAAGTGGGCAGTGCTGGAGGGCGGCCGAGTGACCAGCTTTCGCACGGTCATGACCGGCGAGATGTTCAGCCTGCTGTCGAAGCACAGCATCCTGTCGCAATGGCTGCAGACCTCGGTGACGGTCGGAGAACCATTCCTGGCCGGAGTTCGGCAAGGCATGGGGGGCGAGGCGCTCACGGCTGAACTCTTCTCGGTCCGCGCGGGCGTCCTGCTGGGCGTCCGGGAAGCCCATGAAGCGGCGAGCTTCACCAGCGGACTGCTGATCGGCGCGGACGTTCGAACCGGCCTTGCCGGCGCCCCTGACACGGGCGACGTGATCGTGATGGGCCGGCCCGAACTCACCCGCCTTTACGCCGCCGCGCTGGCGGAAGCGGGCCGCGAGGCCCGTGAAGTCGACGGGGAACGCGCCTTCCTCGCGGGCATTCAGGCGCTGGTGAAGGAGCTTCCATGACCGCAACTGACGACTTCAAGCGCTATCTCGCGGAATCGCCGCTGGTGGCCATCATCCGCGGCGTGACCGCTGACGAAGCCGAAGCCATTGGTGACGCTTTGTACGAGGGCGGCATCCGCATCATCGAAGTGCCGCTCAACAGCCCCGAGCCGCTGGCCAGCATCAAGCGGCTGTCCGCCCGGCTTGGCGACAAGGCGCTGATCGGCGCCGGCACCGTGCTGAAACCGAGCGAGGTCGGCGAGGTGGCCGCCGCCGGCGGACGCATCATCGTATCGCCCAGCACCGACGCGGCCGTGATCACTGCCACCGTCAACGCAGGGCTGGTCAGCAGTCCGGGTTTCTTCACCCCGTCCGAGGCCTTCACCGCGCTGAATGCGGGCGCCCAGGTGTTGAAGCTCTTCCCCGCCGAAGGCGCCAGTCCCGCCGTGCTGAAGGCGCAGAAAGCCGTCCTTCCCAAGGACGTGCCTGTGCTGGTCGTCGGCGGTGTCCAGCCGGATACGATGCAGCCTTGGCTCGACGCGGGCGCCGCGGGTTTCGGACTGGGCGGCGGAATCTACAAGCCTGGCCAGTCGCCTGAGGACACGCTCGCCAAGGCGCGGGCCTATGTTGCTGGAGTTCGCGGATGAGCCCGCACAAGATCGCCGTCATCGGCTTCGGCAAGATCGCCGCCGACCAGCACGTGCCCGCCATCGCCGGCGATCCGGATTTCACGCTCGAAGGCAGTGTGAGCCGGTCGGGGACCGGCCCCGCGCCGAACTTCACCAGCCACACCGACCTGCTCGCCGCGATCAAGGACATCGATTGCGCGGCGATCACCACGCCGCCCGGTCCACGCTACGGGATTGCCCGCGACTGCATCGGTGCAGGACTTCACCTGCTGCTGGAGAAGCCGCCGACGGTGACGTTGGGCGAGATCGAGGAGCTCGCGGAACTCGCCAAGGCGAAAGGCGTGACCCTGTTCACCAGCTGGCACGCGCAGGCCAACGCTGCCGTTACGAAGGCGGCCGAACTGCTTAAGGGCCAGCGCGTCGCCGAGATGCGCATCACCTGGCATGAGGATGTCCACAAATGGCATCCAGGCCAGCAGTGGGTGTGGGAATCGGGCGGGTTCGGCGTGTTCGATCCGGGCATCAACGCTTTCTCCATCGCCACCGCCATCTTCCCCGGCAAGCTGTTCGCGCGTGATGCGGTGCTGACTGTACCGAGCAACGCCCAGAACCCCATCGCCGTGGAAGCCACGTTCGACAGCCCGGCAGCCGACGGTCCGCTGACCGTCAGCCTCGACTGGCGCAAGACCGACGGCGAGGAATGGACCATCGCCATCCGCCTCGCCGACGGCCGCACGATCGAGCTGCGCGAAGGTGGCAAGAGGCTGTTCGTGAACGGACAGGAGCAGGAGGCGCAGGGGCCCGGGGAATATCCCGAGCTCTACAGGCGCTTCGCCGAACTGCTCGATCGGCGTGAGAGCCATGTCGACACGGAACCGCTGCGCCTGGTGGCGGACACCTTGCTGGTCGGCCGCCGGACAAGCACCGATCCCATCACCATGTAGCCTAGCGAGTGACCGGCGCGGGCTGCGGCCCGTTGGTGGGGCTCTTGCCCGCGATCTCGGGCCAGCCGTCGCGCCAGATCAGCCGGTCCATCAGCATGACCCGCCGGGTGTTGATGTCGTCGGTTGGCTTGGAGCGTGGCCGCCGCGCATCGACGCCGTGATAGAAGATCCAGTCCTGTCCGACGGCATCGGCGATGACACTGTTGTGGCCCGGTGCGATCCAGGCCGCATTCCCCTCCAGCACCAGGTAGAGCGGACGCGCCCGCGCCTCGAACGGCCCCATAGCGGAGCGTGAGCGGGCGACCATCACCGCATAATGCGCCTTGGGTCCGCAGCAATTGTCGCCTGAGAAAAACAGGTAGGTGAAGCCCCCATGGCGCATTACCCACGCGCCCTCCACGAGGCGGCGGTACTCACCTGCGTCGTCACTCTTGACCGCCGCAACCAGCCTCGCCTCTTCGCTGCCCGGAGCGAATTGAAGCCGGTCCGCAGCCAACTCGCGCACCCTGATCGGCCCGAAGCCTGAACCCCAGTAGAGCAACCGCTTGCCCGTGGCGGGATCATCATAGGCGTGCGGGTCGATATTCTCGAACCCCGGCCCGCATTGCAGGGGTGACCCCTTGTCGGTGAACGGCCCCTCGGGCCGGTCGCTGGTGGCAACCCCCAGGCACAGCCCCCGCGACTGGTCGTTCAACGCGGCATCGGGCTTTGCCGAGTAGTAAAGATAGTAGCGCCCATCCGCCCGCATGACGTCCGGCGCCCAGAAGTCCTGCGTGCGGCTGGCCCAGCGCGGCTTCACCGGCAGCGCATCACCAATCACCTGCCAATGAACAAGGTCGGCGGACCGCGCGACCTGGAGGTTGCGGATCGGGTCGCCGCCCTGGGTCGCATAAGCGTAGTATTGGCCGTCGGCAGCACGGATCACCGATGGATCGGGAAAGTCCTGGTCGATCACCGGGTTCACATAAGTGGTCGGTCGCGGCGCCATCGCGCAGGAACCGAGCAACAGCAGGAAGACGGTGAGAAGAAGGCGCATGCCCAGGGTCTGCGGCAACTCGCGAGCCGAAGCAACGCAGCGGGTAGGCAAGCGCGGCGCGGGCGCATAGGCCTTGCACATGAGCGACGAGACCCCGCCCTTCAGCATCGACGCCAGCGACGACGGCACGGCCACCGACTTCACCGTCCACGGTCTGGGCCAGAGCCGCCGATACCGCGTCGCCGGTCCCGATCAGGACGATTACACCGGCTTCTTCGCCGAACTGTCGCACGACTTCGGGATGCGCCCGCCAGCAGCTTTCGAGGGCCCGCACGATCCCGACCCAGGTGCCGTTCGCTGGACGCCGCTCATCATCGAGAATCTTAGCGAACGGACCCGGGCCGGCTATGGCGATCCCGCCGTACTCAAGGTCGATGGTGGCTGGCTGCTGACGGCGACCAGCAACGACCAGCCGGACGCCTTTCCCCTCGCCTTCTCCAGCGACCTCAAGACGTGGGAGCATCGCGGCTTCATCTTCCCCGAAGGAAGCACGCCCGCCTGGACGGCAACCGGTGCACGCGTCGCCGATTTCTGGGCGCCGGAGATCGCCCGCGTCGGCGACGAATATTGGGTCGCCTACACCGCCCGCCAGCACTCCAACGCGCTGGCCATCGGCCTTGCCCGCGCGGCAACGCCGTTCGGCCCGTGGGTCGACAATGGCGAACCGCTGATCACCGGCGGCAAGGTGCTCTACCCCGGCACCAGTGCCAGCGGCGGCGTGATCGACAGCCACATCTTCACCGATCAGGATGGCACGCCCTACCTGTTCTGGAAGAAAGACAGCAACGGACTTTGGCCGCGCCCGCTGGCCGGGCTGCTGCGCGAACAGCCGGGGCTTATCCCGCAGCTGTTCGCTTCCGACGAGGACCGCCGAACCGCCGCGTTCGCGGCCGCTGTCCAGCCCTGGGCCAACACCCGCCGGCCGATGGAACGCTTCTTTCTGATGCAGCCGTTGATCGAAGCGGTGCTCGACAACTGGCCGCGCGTTCGTCCGCTGCTCAGCAAGATCATGGCGGCGGGCGACATCGTCGAAGCGCTGACCACACCCATCCACGCGCGCCGGCTTAGTGCGGATGGCCGCGGGTTCGTCGGCGAGGAGCGCATCGTGCTCGCCAATGATCAGGACTGGGAAGGCCATCTGATCGAGGGGCCGTTCGTCACTTACCAAGCCGGCCGCTACTGGCTGTTCTACGCCGGCAATGATTTCTCGACTCCAGCCTACGGCATCGGAGTGGCCGTCGCGGATCATCCGCTCGGACCCTATCAGAAGTTTCCGGAGCCACTGCTCAAGTCGGGGGGCGAGTGGTGGGCGCCTGGCCACGCGTCCGTCGCGCCCGGACCGGACGGAGGGCCGCAGCTGTTCTTCCACGCCTTCTTTCCGGGCCAGTGCGGCTATAACGCATTCCGGGCATTGCTGACTGCTCGGCTGCGGTTCACGTCCACCAGCGTAAGCCTCGCCTGACCTGAGGAGTGCCGATGCCCCGATTGTGTTTCCTGCTGCTTGCCGCGACCGCGTTCGCTTGTCCGGCAACCGCCAAGGCTCCCGACCCGCAATTCGTGCCGGTATTCCAGGAGAACTTTCCTGACGCCTTCGTGCTGCCCGTCGGCGACGGCGAATATCTGGCCTACGCCACGAACGACCGGCAGAACGTGCCGATAGCGGTCAGTCGCGACCTCACCAGCTGGCAGTTCGTGCGCAATCCGGACGGCTCCAAGCGAGACGCGATGCCGACGCTGGCCAGCTGGGCAAAGCCGGGCTTCACCTGGGCGCCGGAGGTAATCAAGGCGGGCGGCAAGTACGTCCTCTACTACACCGCCAATCACCGCGCGAAGGACAAGCAGTGCATTGGCGCCGCCGTCTCCCCGGATCCGCGCGGGCCGTTCGTCGACAGCGCGGCCCAGCCTCTGGTCTGTCAATTCGAGCTTGGCGGCTCGATCGACGCTGACGCCTTCCGCGACCGTGACGGCAAGCTCTACCTGTACTGGAAGTCCGACGGAAACCGGGTGGGCAAGCCCAGCCACCTATTCGGCATGGCCTTGAGCCCCGACGGCCTCGCCCCGGCGGGGCAGCCGGCAGACCTCGGTATCGGCGACCGCGAGGAATGGAAGCAGAAGGTGGTCGAAGCGCCCACCATGCTGCTGACGCCGGATGGGTATGCCATGCTCTATTCGGGTGGTTATTTCGGCTGGAACCAGGACCAGCGGCTCAGCCCCTATGCGATGAACTTCGCGCTGTGCAGCGGCCCGCTTGGCCCCTGCCGCGACGGGGCCAAGCTGCCATTCCTGTACAGCTATTCCGATGCGGGAAGGACCGGCTGCCTGTCAGGTCCCGGCCACCAGTCGGTGTTCCGCGCCCAGGGCGGTACCTTCATCAGCTTCCACGGCTGGGCGGCGACCCGCGACTGCCGCAAGGATGGCGACAAGCGCGTGATGTACATCGCCCCGTTCGGCTGGGAAAACGGCCACCCCGTCATCGCGCCGAGCCTGCGCCCGAGCCGCTGACGCCGGGCACAAGAAAGGCGGCCCGCTGGATGCGGACCGCCTCCTTGTTCGTGGCAGCGTCGATTACTTCCCGAAGCGGAAGCGGACGCCAGCCGAGACGGTGCTCTCATCGTAACGCAGGTAGCGCACATAGTCTGCCCGCGGCGCTCCGGCGCGCGCTGAACTCAGGTCCTGGCTGAACGCCTTGCGGGTGATGTTGGTCCAGTCGCCGAACAGCGTGAATCGCGGGCTCAGGTCATAGTTGAGCGACAGGTCGAGCCGGCCAGCGGGATGTGCGGTTTCCGTATAGAGGTCGTCGCCACGATTCTGGCTCGTCGCGATGTAGCTGGAGCGGCCATTGTAGCTGAGCCGGGCCGAGAAGCCGTAGCGCTCGTAGATGCCGACCAGATTGTAGTTCCACTTCGACACGCCGGCAGTCTGGTCGACCACGGCCTGCCCGCCAATCCGCACCTTGAGGTAGCTGACATTGCCCTGCACGCCGAAGCCGCGCGCCCAGTCCGGCAGCCAGCCGAAATCGGCGAACGCCTGCCCCTGAACCTCGATGCCGTCGATCTTGCCTTTGTTCGAGTTGACCGGACCGTTGATCTGAATGACGCCGAGCGTCGGATCCGTCACGCGGGTGGAGGAGCCGACGATGAAGCCCTTCAGGTTGCGGTGGAAGGCCGAAACGGTCAGCAATCCCGACGTTCCGAAATAGTGCTCAATCGCAGCGTCATAGTTCCAGCTGCTGAACGGCTTGAGGTAGGGATTGCCGCCGCTGACCACATAGGGGTCGTTCTGCGTGCCGACCGTTCCGCCTCCGATCGGCCGTCCGACAACCGGGTTGGGGCTGAGGTCGACGAAGTTCGGCCGGGTCACCGTCTTGCTGATGGCCAGGCGGAACTGCAGGCCGTCAGCGATCCGCGCCTTGAGGCTGGCGTTCGGAAGGACGTTGGTGTTGGTCGTTCCATTGTCGATGACGGAAATGCCGGTCGGCACGCCGCTGTTGACCGCCGACTTCACCCGCAGAACACGGACGCCGATCTGCCCGCCAAAGCTGTCGTTGCCGAGATTCAGCTGGGCATAGCCGGCGTAGGTGTCCTCCTTGGCACGATAGAGCAGTGCCGCCTGCACCGGGTCGATCGTGTAGTTGCGGCACCCGTTATTCGGATCACTCGACAGGATGGCGGGGCAATTGTTGATCACGAGCTGCCGCAGTGCGGTCAGGTTTTCGCGGATGCTGTCGTAGGTCGGCGCAGCCCAGTTGTAGGTCGGCTGGAAATCGTAGCCACGGAAGTTGCCAAACTGTAGCGGAAGGCTGGTGGCCGGAATGTTGAGCGGCAGCAGAAAGGCGTAGCGATTGCTGTAATTACGCGTCGCGTTGCGATGGGTGTAGCGCGCACCGATCTGGATGTTGCGCAGGAAGGCGCTGTCCAGATCATATTGCGCGTCGGCGCGCGCCTGCCAGTCGCGGCCGGCTGAGCGCTGGTTCTCTTCAAACAGGCCCTGGAACACCTGGGAACTGGGGTCGGCGAAGTTGATGCCCGTGATTCCGAAAGAGGGCGTCTCATTGTTGAAATTGACGGTGGCCACGCCATTCCAGCGGCGATCGATCGATTCCGTCGAGCCGCGGAAGGTTGACAGGGTCCGCGCCACGTCGAAGTTCAGCTTCAGGCGATTGGCGGTGATCTTCGCACCGGCCGCGACTTGGAAAGTGTCGGTTCGATTGAAGGTGCCGCCCTGGAAGGAGAAGATTCGCTGCGACGGCTCGACCACCGTTCCGCTGCTGACGAGGTTGGTACCCGGCCGAAGCACGATGTTGCTGTAGCTGTCGCCGCCATAGAGCGGCACTTCCAGAAGGCGGTCATCGATCTCGTTGGCAAAGCCTTGCCACAGGAAGTCGGAATAGAACTCCAGCCCCTGGTGCGGCCGCCATTGGACCGCCGCATTGATCGAAGGCCGCGAACGCTGGCCCGAACGGTAGAACAGGCGCTGGATGTCGGGCAGACGGACACGCGTTCCGTTGATCACCGGATCCGCGATGAAGTCCGTGTTGCTAATCTCTGCATCAAGATACTTGATGTCGGTGTAGCTGCCGTTGAGCAGCACGCCGAATTCGCCCATCGGGGTGTCCCAGCGCTTGGTCAGCAGCAGGTTGAAGTTGGGCTTCGTGCCATGACCCTGGCGAGTGTAGAGGCCCCAGACCGAGCCGGCGAACTGGCCGTCGGTGAAGTCGAACGGACGGCGCGAGCGAACGTTGACGAGGCCCGCCAGGCCCGGTTCGACCAAGTCGGCGCTTGAGGTCTTGAAGACTTCCAGCGCGGCAATGTTGGCGGAAGGGAAATCCTGCAGCGCAACAACGCGCGTCTCGGCCGTGAAGATCTCGCGGCCGTTGTAGGTCGTCGTGAAATTCGGAAGGCCGCGCACAAGCACACTGTCGGCTTCGCCGCCCCGGCGATAGATCTGCACGCCCGGGATGCGCGCCGCGGTTTGAGCGGTGTTGAGGTCCGGCAACTTGCCGATGTCCTCGGCCACCACTGCGTCAACGATCTGATCGCTGTTGCGGCGGATGTTCTTGGCGGACTGCAGCGAGCGGCGGATGCCGGTGACCACAACGGTCGCGCTATTGTCATCGCCGCTGTTGGCGGTCTGGCCCGGAGCCGGCGTATCGGTCGGCGCGGGATTGCTCTGACCGGCTTGCGGCTGCGGCGTGGTGCCGCTGGTCCCAGCCCCGACGGGCGCCGTCTGAGCCGTTGCCGGTGCAGCCGCGATGAGCATGGTCGCGAGCGAAGCCGAGCCAAGCGCGAAAGTCTTGAATCGCATGATTTTCCCCTCCTGTTGTCGCCTCCTCAAGCGACATGCATTCGTATGCACTGGACGCTACGCAGGTGACCGGGCGCGAAACAAGCGTGCTCCGCGGATTTGCAACCTTATTGATACGCCCTGTGGCCGCGCCGTCACTCGGCAGCGGACCTATTCGATCTGCCCGAGGAACTCGTTAACGCGCCGCTCGGCCGTGCCAAGCGCCTGGGGGATCGGCTTCTGCCCGGTGATCGCGGCCGCCATCTCCTCGCCGACGATGCCCTCCACCGCCGACTGCCGCCGGACATAGCCGGGCAGAGGCCGTCCGATGTCGGCCAGCGGCGCAATGTCCACGCGGTGCGGAAGAGCTCGGAAACGGGGGCTGTCGAGAACGGCCGTGAGTGCAGGGATGTGACCGGTGCGGGCCCAGTCGAAGTTGTGCGCGGCCATGAACCGGAACAGCCGGGCGATCGCCGCCTTCTGCTCGGGACTGCGCGGGCGGGCCGGCACCACCCAGGCGTGGCCGCCGACATAGATCAGATGCTGCCCCCACAATCGCGGATAGTTCATCACCGCATAACTGCCGTAGAGCGGGCGGCCCGGAGTCATGCTCTCCTGCTGGAACTGGCCGATCATCCACGTGCCAGTGGCGTAGATGCCACCCTCACCGCTCATGAACGCAGCGATGGCCGCGGGCGTGTCCATGTTGCTGGTGCCGAGCCCTTCGGCGGTGAGCTGGTGGAACAGCGCCGCGACCCGCTGCCCGGCCGGTGTGTTGACCTTGAGGTGCGTGGCGTCCGGGAACACCGGATCGCCCTGCGCCATGACGTAAGTATACAGGTTGCGGGCCGCGCCCGCGGGATCGCCGACCAGGCTCTGGATCAGGTAGGGCTTGCCGGTGCGCGCCTTGAACTGCCGCGCCTGGGCCAGCATTTCCTCGGCCGAATTGGGCAGCACCGGTTTGCCGCCGCGCATCAGCCCGGCCTTGGCGAACAGCGCGGTGTTGATGTGCCACAGTCCGCCATGCGTGTCCCACGGCAGCCCGTACATCCGCCCGCCGATGGTCACACCCTCGCGGCTGGCACGGGTGAAGCTCGCGGGATCGAGGCCGGCCGCCTTGAGATAGGGCTCGACCGGCTCCAGCAGGCCCTTGGAGGCGTAATCGGAGATGACATTCTCGTGCATGGTGACGAGGTCGGGCGGGTCCTTCGCCGCCATCTGCGACGTCAGTTGCGGGTAGCCCGGCCAGGCGATCACGTTCGTATCGACGACCGCCTTCCGGTCGCTGGCGTTGAAGGCGTTGGTGATCGTCGTGATGATCCCGCACTCGCCCTCAGCCTTGGCGACATTGGTGCTGGAGCCGTATTCCGCTCCGCATTCGCCAAAGAAGCGCTGCAGGTAGATGCGCGTGCGCCCGTCACCGCCAGAGCAGCTGCCGAGCGCCAGCGCCGCGGCCAGAACCAGCAGCATGCGCATCACTTGAGCGCGGCCCCGGCCATCGCGCGGATGATCTGTTTCTGGAAGATCAGGTAGACGATGAATATCGGAATGGAGGCGAACACCGCCTGCGCCATCAGGAATCCAAGCCCGCTCGTCTGCGCATAATTCATCTGCGCGGCGGCCAGCCCGACCGTCAGCGTGTACATGTCGCTATGCGTCGCCGAGATCAGCGGCCACCAATAGTCGTTCCAGCTTCCCAGGAATGTGAACACCGCCAGCGCCGACTGCGCCGGCACGGTGAGTGGCAAGATCACCGACCAGAAGATGCGCAGGCGGGACGCGCCATCCAGCAACGCCGCTTCATCCAGCTCAAGCGGAATGGCGCGCATATATTGCGTCATGAAAAAGACGCCGAAGCTGGTGGTCAGGCCGGGCAAAATCAGGCCGGGATAGCTGTTATGCAGATGCAGCGTCGCGAACAGCTGATGCTGCGGCAGGATCACCGCCTGGCTGGGAATGGCGAGGCCAAGCAGCACCAGCACGAACAGGCTTCGGCGGAAGGGGAAGTCGAGCCTCGCGAAACCATAACCCGCCAGGCTGCACAGGACGAGCACGCACCCGGTCGTGCCAAGCGACACGATGGCGCTGTTGAGCAGCCAGCGCAGGGTCCGGCTGGTGCCGAAGATCGCCGCATAATTCTCGAGCGTGTAGGGCCCGTGCAGCGCCGCGCCGCTGTTCCCCACCAATTCGGCATTGTGCTTGAGGCTGAGCAGCAGCGTCCACACCAGCGGGGCCAGCATGACCGCGGCGCCAAGCAGCACCAGCGCCCAGGCGACGAAGCCCATGCGCTCAGCGCGCATCGTCGCCTCCGGGCCGCCCGGTCCAGGCATATTGGCCAAGCGTCACGATGACGATCATCACGAACAGCACTTCCGCAGCGGCACTGGCATAGCCGAGTTCCCAGCGCCCGAAGGCACTCTCGAACAGGAACAGGACGGCTGTACGCGACGCCCCGCTCGGGCCGCCGGCGGTGAGCAATTGCGACTGTCCGAACAGCTGCAGCTGCGCCGCGGTCTGGAGCATGATCACCAGCACCGTCGTTCGCCGCAGCGATGGCAGCGTGATGCGGGTGAAGGTCGTCCACCGGCTCGCGCCGTCGAGTGCGGCGGCTTCGTACATATCCTGCGGAATCTGCTGCAGCCCCGCCAGGAACAGCAGCATGGGGAAGCCGACCGACCACCAAATCGTGGTCAGCGCGAGCGCCGGCAGCACGAGGCTCTCGTCCGACAGGAATGGCAGGGGCGTCCAGCCCGCCGACTTCCAGACCTCGCCCAACAGTCCTGCGTCGGGCGCGAGCACGAAGCGCCAGATGAGCGTCACAATGGTCACCGACAGCACGGCGGAGGAGAAGAAGATGCCGCGCAGGATGGCCGCGCCGCGGGTCGCCCGATTGAGCGCCAGCGCCAGCGCCAATGCCACGGCGGTCAGCGGCGGAACGATCATCAAGGTGACGATGATGGTGTTGACGATGCTCTGCCAGAACACCGGGTCGCCGATCAGGCGCGCATAATTGCCGAGCCCAACGAAATGTCCGGCCCCGAACAGGTCGATGCGGTTCAGGCTGAACCACATGCCCTTCAGCAAGGGATAGATGAGGATGAGAAGGTAGAAGAACAGGAACGGCGCAACGAACAGCAGCCCCTCGGTGCGGCGCTGCGCGGGCGCGCTCATGCGGCGGGCCGGTGAAAGCCGGTGCCATCCTGACCGAACAGATGCGCAGCCTCACCGTTGATCGCAAGGGCGACCTGATTACCGGTGCGGACGACGGTCGTGCCGCTGTCCTCGGCGGTGACCGCAGATCCATCCTTCAGCCGGGCATAAACGAGGCTGCGTTCCCCGAGCCGCTCGACCAATTCAACGGTTGCCTGCGTCGAGGCGCCGCCATCGTCGGCCACGCGGACATGCTCGGGCCGAAGCCCCAGTTCGACCTTCTCGCCCGTGGGTAGACTGTCGCGGTGTACCGCCGTCTCCACCCGCGTTCCGTCGCCCAGCACCACGCTGGCATTCGGACCGCCCTCGGCCAGAGTCGCAGGAATGATCGTCATCGCCGGCGAGCCGACGAACTGCGCGACGAACCGGTTCGCCGGCCGCGCGTAGATTTCCATCGGTGCGGCGACCTGCTGGATGCGGCGGTCGTTGAACACCACGATCCGGTCGGCCAGCGTCATCGCCTCCGCCTGGTCGTGCGTCACCATGATGAACGCACTGTCGACCTTCTCCCGCAGTTGCGCGATCTCCACCCGCGTTCGCAGCCGCAATGCCGCGTCGAGGTTGGACAAGGGCTCGTCGAGCAGGAACAGCCGCGGACGCTTGACGATGGCGCGGCCAATGGCGACCCGCTGCCGCTGTCCGCCAGACAATTGCGCCGGCTTGCGGTCGAGCAAAGGCTCGATCTCCAGCACCCGCGCAGCGTCGTCGACCAGCGTGTCGATTTGCGCCTGCGGCACCTTCGCGTTGCGAAGACCGAACGCCATGTTCTCGCGAACACTCATGTGCGGGTAGAGGGCATAGGCCTGGAAGACCATGGCGACGCCTCGCTCGCCCGGCGGCAGACCGTCGATACGCCGGTCGTCAAGGATCAATTCGCCGGCGTCGGCAGTTTCCAGGCCAGCGATGATCCGCAGCAGCGTCGACTTGCCGGAACCCGACGGACCCAAAAAGGCGATGAACTCGCGCGGGGCCACGTCCAAATCGACGCCGGCAAGCACCTCCGTGTTACGAAAGGATTTGGCGACGCCGCGAAGCTGGAGACCTGGCACGAGCGACACCTTACAAGGTCGCGCCCTCCCCGCAACTAGCGTTGCAGAATCGTGACCGCCTGATCGAACAAGGCCTGGGTCGCCGCGGCGACGACATCGCCGCCCGACAGGTCGCTGCCGCCCCGCCAGTTTCCGACCACCCCGCCGGCGCCGCGCACCACCGGCACCAGCGCGGCCCAGTCGTGCGGCTTCAAACCATTTTCGATCACCAGGTCGATGTGCCCGCTCGCCACCCGCGCATAGGCCAGCGCATCCAGCCCATAGCGCGTCACCCGCGCTTCACGCCGAACCCGGTCGAATGGCGCCATCCCCGGCCCAAGCAGGTGGTAATCGGTGGTCGCCAGCCGAGCGTCGGCAAGCGATGCGCAACCGCTGGTCTTCAGCGCGGTCCCGCCAAGCGCGGTCTCGCCTCCGGCCGCCACCATCAACTCGTCGAGCACCGGCGCATCGATGAAGCCTGCGACCGGCTCCCCGTCTTCAAGCAGCGCGACCAGAGTCGTCCAGCTCGGCAATCCGCAGATCAGCGCACGGGTGCCGTCGATCGGGTCGATCAACCAGCGCCGCCGCGCATTTGCGCGAACGAGGCCATACTCCTCGCCCTCGATGCCATCCTCAGGGAACCGCGCCTCAATCGCTGCCCGCAACACCCGCTCCGTCGCGCGGTCGAGTTCGGTGACGGGGTCGTAGTCGCCCGCACCAGCCTTGTTGTCTGCCACAGGCACGGGCGCGCCGAGCGTGATCGCGCGAGCGGCGGCGGACAATTCGTCAAAGAAGGCGCGAAGGTCGGACATGCACCAGCCCTGTCATCACGGGCGCGGCGACGCAATGAGGCGGCTTCTACGGCTCCTTGGCACTTTCCTCGATGCGCTCCAGCACCACCTCCGGCGCGACCGTGCGCTCCAACTCCTTCAACTCCGGGTTAGCCGCATCATCCACGCCAAGCTTGCGGGCGATGTCGCCGACCAGCTTGATCAGATGGGTGACCTCATGCTCGGCGAGCAGGCCGATCTGCAGATCCAGGTCCGCCCGCCGGTCGGCAGTCCGCGCCGCCCGGTTCTGGCTGATCAGGATGAAAGTCGAGAGGAAGATCGCCTCGACCGATGCCACCGTCGCCAGGATGACGAAGCTGGGGTCGAACCGGGGCAATGGCGTCAGGCCGGCATTCACCACGATCCAGCCGGCAACCAGCGCCGCGTGGACATAGACGAACGCCATCGTACCGGCGAAGCGGGTGATCGCGGCGGCGAGCCGGTCGGTGCCGCTCGCCCCTTCTTCCTCCGCCTGGCGGCGGCGGCTCAGCGCATCAATGTTTCGTGTGAGGGCCGACGCCAGACCATCCGAACGCGGAACGGTCGGGGTCGCTGGTGACGGCGCGGCGGGGTGACTGCTCATTGCGGATGAACGCTTCCGTTGCCTGGAGTGCCTCATCGTCCGTCATCTGCACCGGCGGATGCTTGCAGAAGTAAGCGGCCGGCGGCTCGATCGGCCCGCCCTGCCCGCGGTCCAACGCCAGCTTGGCGCAGCGGATCATGTCGATCGCCACGCCCGCGCTATTGGGCGAGTCCTCGACGCTCAGGCGAAGCTCCAGGTTCATCGGAACGCCGCCGAACATCCGGCCTTCCATGCGCAGGAAGCAGACCTTGTTATCATTCTGCCAGGCGACGTAATCCGACGGTCCGACATGGATGTGCTCATCGTCCAGCCGCCGCTCGCACACCGCCTGCACCGCCTCGGTCTTCGACTCCTTCTTGTGCTTCAGTCGCGAGCGCTCAAGCATGTTGAGGAAGTCGGTGTTGCCGCCTGTATTGAGCTGATAGGTCCGGTCCAGCCGCACGCCGCGCTTGGCGAACAGGTCGGTCAGCACGCGGTGGACGATGGTCGCGCCGACCTGCGCCTTGATGTCGTCGCCAACGATTGGCACCCCGGCGTCGGCAAAGCGCCGGGCCCAGTTCGGATCGGAAGCGATGAAGACGGGAATGCAGTTGACGAACGCCACTCCCGCTTCGAGCGCGCATTCGGCGTAGAACTCCGTCGCCGCCTGGCTGCCCACCGGCAGATAGTTCATCAGGACATGGGCGTTCGTCTCCCTGAGCACGCGCACCACCTCGGCCTGATCGGGCTCCGGCGCATCGGCGACCACGAACGTACGCTCGGCAGGATAGTCGGCCATATGCTCGGCGACGCCGTCCAGCCGCCGCCCCATCCGCACGGCAGCGCCGGTCGGCTGCACATGGTCGCAGAACACCGTCGTGTTGTTCGGCCGCGCGAAGATCGCTTCATTGACGTCGCGGCCGACCTTGCGGCTGTCCACGTCCCAGGCCGCAACGACCTTCAGGTCCTTGGGCCGGTAGCCGCCCAGGTCCCAGTGCATCAGACCGATCTGCTCGTTGGCGCCGCCATTCTGATAATAAGCAATGCCCTGCACCAGCGAACTGGCGCAGTTGCCGACCCCGGCGATGGCGATGTTGATGGTCGGGTCCATTGGTCTGTCCTTATTCGGCCGCCACGGCGACGGGCTGGCTGACGGCTGCGGGCGCATAGCGCTCGATCATGCTCGCGCAGAAGTCGGCGAACTCACGCGGATCCTGCGGTGGGCTGGTGTGGTGCGGGGCGATGCCGCGATGCTCGGGCGTGAAGCAGAAGGTCACGGTGGTGTCGAAATCCTTAAGCGCCTCCATCTGCCGGTCGAACCAATCGAGCGCGTTCGGGCGGAAGCTGTCGGCCCAGCTCAGGCCCGTGCGCAGCTTGGTGACACCCAGTCGCTTCAGCCAGGCGACCGCGTCATCCAGCCGGTGGTCCTGATAGTGGAACCACTGCATCAGGCCCATGCGATCCGCGAAAGGCTCGAACGCCTTGAGTCCCAGCTTGGGCGTGCCGTCTTCCTTCAGCAGCCCCATGTAGAAGTGGCGGTAGTAGGATGACCCTTCCGCCTCGCGGTGCCGCGTGGTCGCCTCCCACGCCTGCGGCAGGTCGTAGAGTGAATACCAGAAGACCCGGTCGACCTTGTCGAGCAGCAGTTCGGCCGTCCGCTTGACCCCAAACTCCTGCACTTCCTCGGCGCCGAAGGAGCCGACGCCGACTTCCGTGACCCACACTTCGTGGTTCGGCATCGCGGCCTGGATCTCGGCGACCTTGGCCGGCCACTCGTTGATGTTCCACAGGTTCCAATCGAGTGGGAAGCCATGCACCGCAACCACGTCCACGGCATCCAGCGCACCATAGCCGTCGAGCCGATGGAGGAAGTGCGGGTCGATGGGCGAAATGCCGCCAAGCACCCGCTTCACCGCCGGATTGACCTCGGCGATGATGTTCCCGGTCAACGTGACCAGTTCCCCGAACTTCGACCAGTCGGGATCAATCTCCGGATCCCAGTGCGACTTGTTGTTGGGCTCGTTCCAGATCATCGCGGCTTCGATCAAGTCGCTGCTCCCCGTGCATTCTTGGCTGGATAGACGGCGCCCCCATGGCGCACCGGTTCGGCGCTGACCCGCGCCAGGATGACGTCGTCGGTGGGCTGCTCGACGATGTCGAAGCCGGCCGAGCGGACCATTGCCGCGTTGCAGGCCTTGTTGGGCACCCACCAGTTGGTCGGGTCGTGGGCAAGCCTGCGCTCGACGAAGTGCATCAGCGGCCAGCCATCCTGCGCCAGCGCCTGCACGCCTTCGAAGAATTCATAGTCGGGCTGGACGTCAGGCTCGGCGGTCGAGCCGGCGGTCAGCGACTGGTAGAGCATGAGGTCGCCCGCCACATGCTCGCGGATGAGGTCCAGTGCCAGCAGCGGGTGACGCAGGTGGTAGAGGACACCCATGAAGATGACCATGTCGAACCGCTCACCGAGTGAGCCGACGTCCCACACTTCGCCAAGCCTGAACTCGACGTCATCGAACCCCAGCACCTCGGCCGCGAAACGCGCCTGCGCGAGGTAGCGCTCATCATGATCGATGCCGAGCACGCGGGAGGCACCGCGACGCTTCATCTCGAAACTGTAGAAGCCCGCGTTGCAGCCGATGTCGAGGACGCTCTTGCCCGTCAGCTCAGCCGGAACGACATGCGCGAACTTGGCGAACTTGCCGGCCGGATAGTTGAACAGGAAATGATCCGGGCAGGTCCGGACGCCGTTCAGGTCAAGGTCGTGAAACCAGGGCCCAAGCTCCTTCACTCGTGCTTCGATTGCGGCCCGGTCCAGGGGCCGGGAAGCGGTCGCGACGTTCATGCGGCCACCTCTGCCAGCGCGCGCAGGCGGAGCGGCGTGACCGACGCGGGCGGCACGTCATAATCGAAGATCTGGTTGAGCGAACGCCCGTCCCGCCAGCACAGCAGCGCCCGGATGATGTCGCAATGGGTGACGAACACCACGGTCCCGTGCGCGGGGACCGTTTCAATGAATGCCCGCGCGCGCTCCAGCGCTTCGCTCATGCTCTCGCCGCCCGGGACCCGCGCCGTTGCCCGTTCACGATTCCACTGGTCCCATGCGGGCTGCCCGTCGAGGTCGCCGAAGCGCTGCCCGGTCCAGGCCGCGAAATCGACCTCATCAAGAGCATCGACGACCCGCACCGTAAGGCCATGCCGGTCGGCGATGGCGGCGGCGGTTTCGCGGGTGCGACGACGCGGGCTCGCGTAGACAGCGGTGACCGGCTCGACGGCCAGCTGGTCGGCCAGCGCGGCGGCCTCCACCTGCCCGACCTGTGTCAGGCCGCCATCCTCGCCGCGCCCGGTCAACCGGTCGCCAACGTCGGCATGTCGACAGTGCCGTACAAGTAAATGTGCCGAGGATTCAAGTAAGCGAGCCGTAGACAGAGTCGCCATCCCTTCTTGTTTCGGTTCGATAACAGAGCCGTTGAAGCTTTGTTCCTTCAATCGAGCAGTTGCAGGGAACAAAGATGAAGAAGGATCATTCTCCCGCCTCAACGAATGAGATGCGTAACCGCTGCAGGGGAAGTAATTCCGTGAGCGAAACAGTTCTGGTTACCGGCGGCGCCGGCTTTATAGGGCGCTTTGTTTGCAAAGAGTTGCTTGCCCGAGGGCATCGGGTGCGGGTTCTCGACAGCCTGATCGAGCAGGTTCACGGCGATTGCGAGCGGCCCGAAGACCTTCCAGCCGAGGTTGAATTGATCCGCGGCGACGTCCGCAACGGAGATGCGGTCACCCGCGCGCTCAAGGGCGTGGACAGCGTGATCCACCTCGCCGCCGAGGTCGGGGTAGGGCAATCCATGTACGCGGTCGAGCGCTACACCAGCGTCAATGACGTCGGCACCGCCGTCCTCACCGAGAAGCTGATCGACCAGCCCGTGCGCCGGATCGTCACCGCCAGTTCGATGAGCATCTACGGCGAAGGTCTCTATCGTGATGCCGGCGGCGAGTTCGTCCAGAACGCGGAACGTGCGCCGCGTACGTCCGAAGACCAGAGCTGGGATCCGCTCGACTGGCGCGGTCATCCGCTGACCCCGGTCGCGACCCCCGAATGGAAGCAGCCGAACCTCGCCAGCATCTATGCGCTTGGCAAATATGTGCAGGAGCGCACGACGCTCATCATGGCCGGCGCCTACGGCATGGAAGGCGTCTGCCTGCGCCTGTTCAACGTCTATGGTCCGGGCCAGGCGCTTTCCAATCCCTACACCGGGGTGCTGGCGATCTTCTCCTCGCGCCTGCTCAACAACCAGCGGCCGGTCATCTTCGAGGATGGCGAGCAGCGCCGCGACTTCGTCTATGTCGGCGACGTGGCCCGGGCGTTCGCGGACTCTCTCGAGCTGCCGCGGGCGGCGGGCGGCGTGTTCAACATCGGCTCGGGCAATGACCGCTCCGTCAAGCAGGTGGCGCAGAGCCTCGCCCGAGCGATGAACAAGGAGGGCCTCGACCCCGAGATCGTCGGCAAGACCCGCATCGGCGACATCCGCCATTGCTTCTGCGACACCTCTCTCGCCGCCGACAAGCTGAACTTCCGCGCTATCAAGGATTTCGAGGAGGGCTTGGCCGAACTCGCGGAATGGGTCGCGCAGCAAACGGCTGTCGACCGGGTCGATCAGGCCAAGGGGGAACTCGAAGCCCGGGGGCTGGTCGCGTGACCGGGCGCGGCGCGTTGTTCGGCCGCCAGAGCGTCCTCGTCACCGGCGGCGCGGGCTTTATTGGAAGCAACATCGCCGACCGGCTGGCCAGCGAAGGTCATCAGGTTCACCTGTTCGACGCGCTTTCCCGCCCGGGCGTGGAGCGCAACCTCGATTGGCTGCAAGGCCGCCACGGCGACAGGATTGCCTTCACCCACGGCGACGTGCGGGACGAGGACGCGCTATCCGCCGCCGTCGGACAGGCAAAGGCCGTTTTCCACATGGCGGCGCAGGTGGCGGTGACCACGTCACTGGTCGATCCACGCGAAGACTTCGACATCAATGTACGCGGTACGCTGCACCTGCTCGACGCGGTGCGACTGTCGGGCCGCCGCATTCCGGTGATCTTCGCTTCCACCAACAAGGTGTACGGAGACCTTGCCGATCTGGAATTCCGGCTGGCCGGCGATCGCTACGAGCCGGTCGACGCCATTGTGCGCAAGCGCGGCATCCCGGAAAGTCGCCCGCTCGATTTCCACACTCCCTATGGCTGCTCCAAGGGCGCGGCGGACCAATATGTCCTCGACTATGCCCGCAGCTTCGACCTGCCGACGGCGGTGCTTCGAATGAGCTGCATCTACGGCCAGCGGCAGATGGGCACCGAAGATCAGGGCTGGGTCGCGCACTTCCTGATCCGCGCGCTCGAAGGAAAGTCGATCACGCTGTACGGCGACGGGCACCAGGTCCGCGATATCCTCGATGTTCGCGATGCGGTGGACGCCTACATGGCCGCCTGGCGCAACATCGAGGCAATCAAGGGCCACGCCTTCAATCTTGGCGGCGGGCCCGACAACGCCGTGTCGCTGCGCCAGCTGCTCGCCCACATCGGGGACGTTACCGGAAGTCAGCCGCAACTCTCGTTCGAAGACTGGCGCGCGGGTGACCAGCGCTACTTCGTGGCTGACGCGAACCTCGCCCGCGAAACCCTGAGCCTGCCCAAGCCGCGGAGCTGGCAAGACGGCGTCGCCGACCTCGCCGCCTGGCTGGCGGAGGAGCGCGGCCTGGCGCTGTGCGAGGCGCCCCGAATGGCGGTTTCGGCGTGATCCGCCGGCGCCTGCTGCTGACCACGGATGCGGTTGGTGGGGTCTGGACCTATTCGCTGGACCTCGCCCGGGAAGTCGCGGCGCAGGACGACATGGTCGTTCTGCTCGCCGTGCTCGGTCCGGCTCCCAACGCCGAACAGCTCGACGCCGCGGCCGCCATCCCGGGTCTCCAGCTGATCGACACGGGTCTCCCGCTCGACTGGACCGCCGGGAGCGCCGAAGAGGTCCGAGCTGCCGCCAACGCACTTGCCCTGCTGGCGGAGCAAAGCGGGGCGGACCTGGTCCAGATCCATGCTCCCGCGCTCGCTCTCGCCAGCTATCCCGTCCCTGTCATCACCGTGGTGCACAGCTGCGTGGCGACCTGGTGGTCGGCAATCAGGTCCGGATCCCTCCCGGCCGACCTCGCCTGGCGCCGTGACCTTGCGACCGAGGGCCTTCGCCGTTCCGACCTGCTCGCGGCGCCCAGCCGGTCCTTCGCCACCGCGCTGCGCGACACCTATGGCCTCAAGCATGCGCCGATTGACGTGCCAAACGGTCGAGTTCCGCTGACCGCCGGCAGCGAGATTGCTCCGGGAGGATTCGTCCTCACCACCGGACGCCTGTGGGACGAGGGCAAGAACATCGCGACCTTCGACCAGGCCGCCGCCCTTACCGCCCTGCCGTTCCGGGCCGCCGGAGCAAGCGAGGGACCCAATGGAGCCGCGATCCAGTTGCGTCACGCGGAGGCGCTTGGACAGGTCGACGAGAGCACGCTGACCGCCCTGCTGTCCAAGCGCCCGATCTTCGTATCGCCGGCGCGTTACGAGCCGTTCGGCCTGTCGGTGCTGGAGGCGGCGCAGGCCGGCTGCCCGCTGGTCCTGTCCGACATTCCGACCTTCCGCGAACTGTGGGACGGCGCGGCTCTGTTCGCCGACACCGCCGAGCAGATCGCCGCCGCGGTGGAGCGCCTGACGGGCGAGGACGAGGCCCGCCGCTTCGGCGATGCGGCGCGAACCCGCGCGACCCGCTTTTCCCCGCAGGCGACCGCTCGTGCCATGCTGACCCACTACAACAGCCTGCTTGGCCGCGAGCGGAGGGCGGCGGCGTGAAGATCGCCTATCTGACCCACTCCCTGCAGAGCTGCTGGAATCACGGCAACGCCCACTTCCTGCGCGGCCTCCTGCGTGAGTTGCAGGCGCGCGGCCATGAGGTCCGCGCGCTTGAGCCGCGCGGCGCGTGGAGCCTCCAGAACCTGATCCAGGACAATGGCGAGACGGGCCTTGCCGCCTGGCAGGATGCCTATCCCGATCTTTCGGCCACCGTTTACGACCCGAACACCGACGCTCAAGTACTGCTCGGCGATGCTGACCTCGTCATCGTTCACGAGTGGAACGAGCCGGCGCTGGTCGCGTCTATCGGAAGCGTCCGCGCGCGCGGCGGCCGCTTCACCCTGCTGTTCCACGACACGCATCACCGCGCCGTCAGCGACCCCGATGCCATCCGCGCCTTTGACTTGTCCGGCTACGATGGCGTTCTCGCGTTCGGTGAGACGCTGAGCGAAGTTTATCGGCGCTGGGGTTGGGGTAAGCGGGTGTGGACCTTCCACGAAGCCGCCGATACGCGCCATTTCCACCCGCCCGCCCATGAAGGGAACCGCTCTGGCCTGGTCTGGATCGGAAATTGGGGCGATGGCGAGCGGACCGCCGAGATCGAGGAGTATCTCCTCAGACCTGCTCGCGACGCCGGCCTTCGGCTCGACATCTATGGCGTCCGCTATCCTGACGAGGCGCTCGCGCTTCTCGACCGGTATGGCGTGAACTTCCGCGGCTGGCTGCCCAACGCCAGCGCGCCGGAAGTGTTCGCTCGTCACCTCGCCACCATGCACGTGCCGCGCCGCTTCTATTCGACCGTCCTGCCCGGCATTCCGACGATCCGCGTCTTCGAGGCGCTCGCCTGCGGAATCCCGCTGGTCAGCGCGCCATGGGACGACAGCGAACATCTCTTCACCCCCGGCGAGGATTATCTGGTCGCCGCCACGGGCAAGGAAATGACCGCGCGGCTCCGGGCCCTTGCCGCCGATCCGGCCTTGCGCGCCCAGCTTGCGGCGCACGGTCTCGCCACGATCCGCGCCCGCCACAGCTGCGCCCATCGGGCCGAACAGCTGCTCGGCATCGTCGCCCAGCTTGCCCCGGAGAAAGTCGCCGCATGAAGCTCGCCTTCTATGGTTCGTCCCTGCTCAGCTCCTACTGGAACGGCGCCGCCACATATTATCGCGGCGTGCTGAGCCAGCTGGCGCGGCATGGCCACGACATCACCTTCTACGAACCAGACGCGTTCGAACGGCAGCAGCATCGTGACATCGAGCCGCCCGCCTACGCCCGGGTCGACGTCTATGAAGCGACACCCGACGCTTGTGCCCGCGTCCTTGCCGAAGCGGCCGCCGCCGACGTCGTCGTCAAGGCCAGTGGGGTCGGCGTGTTCGACGAGGAACTGCTGCACGGTGTGCTCGACTGTTCGCGTCGCGACGCGCTCAGGATTTACTGGGACGTCGACGCTGCCGCGACCCTGGAGGAACTGGAAGGCGCGCCCGACCACCCGCTCCGTCGCCGCCTGCCGGAGTTTGATCTGGTCCTGACTTACGGTGGCGGTCCGCCGGTGGTGAACAAGTACCGGTCGATGGGTGCGCGCGAATGCATCCCCATCTACAACGCCCTCGACCCAGCAACCCATCACCCCGTCCCGTCGGAGCCGCGCTTCGCGAGCGACCTCGCCTTCCTCGCCAATCGCCTGCCCGACCGTGAAGCGCGGGTAGAAGAGTTCTTCCTTCGTGCCGCCGCCCTCTCAACCGGCAAGCGATTCCTGCTTGGCGGCAACGGCTGGCACGACAAGGGGATGCCCGCGAACGTCACGGCCATCGGCCATGTCGGCACCGCTGACCACAATGCGTTCAACTGCACACCCCTGGCCGTCCTCAACGTCGCCCGCGACAGCATGGCCAACATCGGCTTCTCCCCGGCAACCCGGGTGTTCGAGGCGGCCGGTGCCGCCGCCTGCCTGATCACCGACGCCTGGGAAGGCATCGAGCAGTTCCTTGCGCCGAACCTGGAAGTGCTGGTCGCCCGCGACGGACAGGATGTCGCCGACCTGCTCGGCCAGCTGACGCCGGAGCGTGCCCGCGCGATCGGGCAGAACGCGCTGGCCCGCGTGCTTGCCGAACACACGTACGAACGCCGCGGCGTGGAGGCCGACCGGGTCATCCGCCAAGCCCTTGCCGCCAAGCGGGAGCTGGTCGCCGCATGAAGCTCGTCGTTCTCGGCCTGTCGCTTTCGTCCGCTTGGGGCAACGGCCACGCCACCACCTTTCGCGCCCTGCTCGAAGCCTTCGCGCGCCGGGGACACGACATAATGTTCCTGGAGCGGGATGTGCCCTGGTACCGCGATCACCGCGACCTTGCCGACCCCGCTTATTGCCGGCTCGAATATTATAGCAGCCTCGATGACCTCGAGCGCTGGTCGGGTGAGATCGTCGCTGCCGACGCGGTGATGGTCGGCTCCTACGTGCCTCAGGGCGTGGAGGTCGCCCGCTTCGTCCAGGCTCGCGCACGGGGCGTCACCAGCTTCTACGACATCGACACGCCGGTCACGCTCGCGAAGCTGGAGCGCGGCGACTTCGAGTATCTCTCGCCCGAGGTCATCCCCGGCTTCGACGTTTACCTGAGTTTCACCGGCGGCCCTACCCTCCGCCGGATTGGGCAGCGCTACGGCAGCCCCGCCGCGCGTCCGCTCTATTGCTCGGTGGATTCGGAACGGTACCGACCGATGGACGTGCCCCGCCGCTGGGACCTTTCCTACCTAGGCACCTACAGCGACGACCGCCAGCCGACCGTCGAGAAGCTGCTCAACGCCGCTGCGCGTGCGCTTCCCGAGCGCCGCTTCTGCGTGGCCGGGCCGCAATATCCGTCCAGCATCGACTGGCCGACTAATGTCGAGCGGATCGACCATGTGGCGCCGGCCGACCACCCTGCTTTCTACGCCGCCAGCCGCTTCACGCTGAACGTCACCCGCGCCGACATGATCGCCGCCGGATGGTCTCCGTCGGTTCGCCTGTTCGAGGCCGCGGCCTGCGCCACGCCGGTGATCTCGGACGTTTGGGACGGCTTGGACCAGCTCTTCGCCCCGGGCAGCGAGATCCTGCTCGCCCGGTCGACCGAGGACGTGATCGCTGCCCTTGCTGGCCTCACCGCCGAGCGCGCGCGGGCGATCGGCGAGGCGGCGCGAGCCCGAGTGCTCGCCGCCCACACCGCCGATCACCGCGCGCAGGAGCTTGAAGAGCATCTGGTCGAAGCCGCCCAGCGGACCGCCACCGCAGAGAAGGAACTTGCATGACCACCGACGCCCTATTCCGCCGAGCTCTGGTTGCTGGCGGTGCCGGCTTCATCGGCTCGCACCTGGTCGACCGGCTGCTCGAGGCTGGGGCGGAAGTGGTGGTGGTCGACAATCTCCAGACCGGCCGTTCGGAGAACATTGCCCACCTGGCTGGACACGAGCGACTGACGTTTGTGCAAGCCGACATCATCGACGAGCTGCCAACGGCGCTGACGCTCAGCCCGTTCAGCCACATCTTCAACGCCGCCTGCGCCGCTTCGCCGCCGCATTATCAGGCGGACCCCGAGCATACGATGCTCACCAACGTGCTTGGAACCCGCAACCTCCTTCGGCTTGCCGAGCGGCACGGCGCGCGAATCCTGCTGACCTCCACCAGCGAGGTTTATGGCGATCCCGAGGTGCATCCCCAGCGCGAGGACTATCGTGGCGCGGTCAGCTGCACGGGCCCGCGCGCCTGCTATGACGAAGGCAAGCGCGCCGCCGAGACGTTGGCGTTCGACTTCGACCGGCTCGGTCGAGCCGACGTTCGCGTGGTCCGGATTTTCAACACCTATGGCCCGCGCATGGACCCCAAGGACGGGCGGGTGGTGAGCAACGTGATCTGCCAGGCGCTGTCGGGTGCGCCGATCACCATCTACGGCGATGGCGAGCAGACCCGCAGTTTCTGCTATGTCGACGATCTGGTCGAAGGCATCCTGCGGCTGGCGGCGCATGGCGGACCGCAGCCGGGACCGGTCAATCTCGGCAACCCCAATGAATTGACCATTTCGGATCTGGTTGAGCGCGTCGTCGCCCTGACCGGAAGCCTCAGCCCGATCGTCCGCGAGCCGCTGCCGGAGGACGATCCCAAGCGGCGCAAGCCCGATATCGGCCATGCCTCGCAACTGCTCGGCTGGGAGCCCAAGGTCGCGCTGCAGGACGGCCTGGTGGCCACCACGGCCTACTTCGCCGACCAGTTGCGCGAGGCACCGATGTTCGCCTTCACCGGCCAGCGGCAGCAGATCCAGACGCTCGCCGCCGCGGAGTAGCCATGCTGGTCTACGGCGATCATGCCGAGCGCGTGGATCCGTGCCGGCGGCTCGCCGAACTTGCCGCCAGCACTGGCCGCTGGGCCTCGCACGACCAGCTGACGGACCTGTTCGTCGATGCCGCGGGCCTCGCGCAAGGCATTGGAGATGCCGACTTCGCCGCGGTCGGCGAGGACCGCCCACGGCCGCAGGAGCGAGCACTGCTGGCATGGCTCACGCGATTTGGCGGAACGCTGCTGACGTCGTGGGAGCGCCGTCAGACTGGCGGTGAGGCGGAGCCACTCCTCGATCTCCCGGACCTCCCATCCGAGGTCATGATCAACCTGGCCGAGGGCTATGCTTTCTATGCCCTTCGCCCCGAGGCGATCGCGCTGGCAGCGCGACAGCTGCGCTTGGTGGGAGCGCCCCGCATCATCGGGCTGCGGAGCATCGGTACCGGCCTCGCCTGCATGGCCGCCGCGGCGCTCGGCGCCGAGCCGCCCATCACGCTGCGGCCCGCTGGTGCCCCCTTCGACCGCCGCCCACGGATGTCGGGGGAACTTGCCGCCGAACTGCTCGCCGGCGACCCGCACTTCGTGATCGTCGACGAAGGGCCCGGCCTGTCCGGCAGCAGTTTCGGGGGCGTCGCCGACTGGCTAGAGGATCACGGCGCGCCCGCCGACCGGATTGCGTTCCTTCCGAGCCACTCGGGCGAGCTTGGGCCGCAGGCACAGGGCCGCCATCGTCGTCGCTGGAGCCATGCGCAGCGGCCCGTCGCCAGTCTCGACGAGCCGCGCCGTGACTGGATCGAGCAACTCGTCGGACCGCTGACCGGCTGCACAGACATCTCCGGCGGCCAGTGGCGGACCCTGTGGTCGGCCAACGAAGCCGATTGGCCCCCGATCGATCCAACGTGGGAACGCCGCAAGTTCCTCGCCCGCACAGGCGACGACGCATGGCTCGTCAAATGGGCCGGCCTCGGCCGCCACGGCGCAGCCAAGCTCGCGCTCGCGAAGGAGCTGAGCGCCTTCCTACCGGAGACCGCCGGGATGACCCACGGCTGGCTGGTCACCCGCTGGCGCGACGATGCCGTCCCGACCCGGCCGACACTGCCAGAACTCACCAGCTACCTCCGCGCGCGCGCCGCCTTGCCCACCCCGCAGCCGGGCGCCTCGCTCGAGACCCTCGTCGCGATGGTCCGTCGCAACGCCCTGCCCGGCTGGTTGCCCGACCTCAGCCGGCTCACGCTGCGCCCGGTGATCACCGACAACCGCATGGCAGCCCATGAATGGCTGCGGCGACCCGATGGCCGCCTGCTCAAGGCCGACGCCCTCGACCATCATTCCGGCCACGATCTCATCGGCTGCCAAGACATCGCGTGGGACGTCGCGGCGGCCGTGATCGAATTGGACCTCGCATCCTCGGCAACAGAGCAGCTCAGGACGGCGCTGGAGGTCAGCGTACCGCTGCTTGCGTTCTACCAGGTCGCCTATCGCGCCTTCCGCATCGGCGCTCATCGGATGAGTGCGGCAGCGCTTGCTCACTCCCCCGCGGAGCGACGGCGCCACGAGGCGGCCGCCGCTCGCCATGCAGCGGCGTTAGCGGCCGTAGATTCGATCGAGCACGCGAGCCACGTCGCCTAGCCGCTCGGCCTCCGAGTCGAAGCCTTCGCCGGCCCCTAACCGTCGGGCCCAGTCGGCCGCGGCCCGTCCGCCCCAATCGTCCTCACAGCTCGCCAGCGGATCGAACCAGGTGCCATGCATCCGCTCCGCCTCCAGTTCGTAGAAGCTGCCCCTGACGTTGCGCAGCGCCGCGCCACCGTCGGTGCCATAGAACTCCGCCGCGATGACAGCCTCCTTGCCGGCGGGAAGCCGCCAGCTGCACGCCACCCGCAGCACCGTTCCGTCGGCCGTCTTCAGGGTTGCGACCGCATAATCCTCGCACTCGCAGCTCGGGTCCTTGAGGGGGCCGCCGCGGTGCATCAGCGTCGCCTCGACTGTCGTGACGTCCGGCCAGCCGAGCGCCCACAGGCCAAGGTCGACGAGGTGCACGCCAAGGTCCATCACACACCCGCCGCCCGACAGCGCCGGGTCGTAAAACCAGCTTTTGTCGGGCCCGTAAGCATTGTGGAAGGTCAGGTCGGCGCCGAAGATGGTGCCGAGTTCACCCCGCCAGATCAGCTCGCGGATCGCCGCCATGCCGGTGGTGAAGCGATAGCTGAGATCGACGCCGAGCAGCCTGTCGGCCGCCTTTGCCGCCTGCAGCACACGATCCACCTCCGCGGCCGTCCGGCCAAGCGGCTTCTGGCAGAACACCGCCAATCCGGCGTTCAGGGCGGCGATCGACTGCTCGGCATGAAGCGCGCTCGGGCTGGCGATCACCACCCCGTCCAGGCCTTCCCCGATCAGCCCTTCGATGCCCTCGACCACCTGAGCGCCTGGAGCCAGCTGCAGCGCCGCCGACCGGCCCTCTTCGTCCGGGTCCGCGATGGCCACCGCCTCGATGGCGCCGGTGCCCAGCATCGCTTCCATCCGATGCCGGCCGATCCAGCCGACGCCGAGGAAGCCGACCCGCTTGCGCGCGCCCGTTATCGGCGACGTCAGGAGTGTCACGGGACGATGATCGCCTTGAGGAAGCCCATCGGGCGATCACGGGTGGCGTCCAGCGCCTGGGCCAGCTCGTCCAGCTTGAAGCGATGGGTGTACAGCGGCTGCGGGTCGATCCGTCCCTCGGCCACCGCCTTAACCGCCTCCCGCATTCCTTGGATATACGCCTGCGGATCACGTTCGTGGGCGTTGATCACGTCGATCCCGCGCCAGTTCCATAGCCACATGTTGACCGTGCGCGGGCCATCCTGGTGATAGCCGGCGACGATCAGCTTGCCGCGTTCGCCGGTCAGTTCCCCGGCCAGGTCGAGCGGCCATTGCTTGCCGACCGCCTCGATCACCCGGTCACAGAACTTGCCGTCGGTCAGCTCCTTCACCCGGTCGATGATCTTCTGGTGATCGTCCATGGGGATCACCTCCGCGGCGCCATATTGCCGTGCCACATCGAGCGAGTAGGCGCGCCGCGAAATGGCGATCACCCGCGCGCCCGCATCCGTCGCCAGTCGCGTGAGCAGGGCGCCAAGAAAGCCGATGCCGACGATCGCCACCGTCTGCCCGGCGTGAATGTCTGCCCGTTCGAAGATATTGAACGCGCAACCCAGCGGCTCGCCCGGGAACGGCTGGTCGGCGAGTTCGGGCGGCAGCTTCACGATGTTCGCCGCCTCCGCGATGTCGTGGCTGGCGTAGCTGTTGTAGCTGAGCGCCGCGACGCGGTCGCCGACTGCCAGGTCCTCGACCTCCTGCCCGACCGCCTCGATCACACCCCAGCCCTCGTGGCCCATGCCGCCGGGCTCACCCGGATAAGTCAGCCACTCCGGCCCACTCCAGGGGCCAAGGTTCGACGCGCAAACGCCGCATCCTTCCAGCTTGACCCGCACCTGTCCGGTTCCGGGTTCCGGCAGCGCGATCTCGTCCACCCGGATCTGCCCCGGGGCGGCCAGCACCGCTGCCCGCATGGTCTTCGACGTCGGATCGCTCTCGGCCAACTCGTCCCCCTGTTTGTTACCCGCGCACAACGAGGAGGGAGGAACTTGGTTCAACCTCAGGCGGCAAGCGCCTGGATCTGGCCCTCGGCAAGAGCACGCAAGGCGGTCCGATCGAGCAGTTCGACCCGGTTCAGCGCCTCCAGGCGGAGCAGGCGTCCCGCCCTGAACTGCGCCAGCAGCCGGCTGATCGTTTCCTTGGTGAGGCCAAGGTGGTCCGCGATGTCGGAGCGGCTCATCGGCAGGTCCACGAACGGGCGCTGCGCTTGGTCGGCCCCCGCCTGCCGGTCTGCAAGTTCGAGCAGGAAGCTTGCCAGCCGCTCCGGTGCCGACTTGCGGCCAAGCAGCAGCAATTGCGCCTGCGCCGCCGCCAGCTCACGCGTGGCCTTGCGGAACAGCGCCCGCCCAAGCTCCGGGTAATCGGCAGCGAATTCCTCGAAACGCGCGCGGGAGAAACGGCACAGGCTCGAGTCCTGCAGCGCTTCGGCGGTGAACGGCTGTGATGCATGCTCCCCGATGCCGACGAAATCGCCGGGGAAGCGGAAGCCCAGAACCTGCCGTCGTCCGTCCGGAAGCAAGCGGGTCAGCCGCAACGCTCCGCCGGTGAGATTGAACACCTGCGTTGCCGGATCGCCCTCGTGGAACAGAGTTTCGCCAGCCGCCACCGCAACCCGCCCGCCGCGGCAGCGAAGCGCCGCCAACTCGTCGGGGCCGAGTGCGCTGCAAATCGCAAGCGCCCGCGCCGCGCAGCCGTGACAGGCGTGGCCTTCGGCGATCGGCGGCAACGGCGGCATGGTTGAACGGTCCATCAGCAAGACGCTCCAGAAATGAACTGGAGCTCTGAAATGATTGATCCACCGCAAGCCGGCCATACGCATCTTTGCGTACGATCGGCGCGGGAGCGCTCAGAAGCGGTAAATTTGTCCGGGTTCGGCCGCCTGGAATCGCTCGCGTGCCATGTTCTGCGCGTTCAAGGCGTCAGCCAGCGCCACCAACGGCGCCTCGCGCGCCTCGTCGGTCAGCTGGAAGGTCCCCCAGTGGATGCCGAGCGCCGCCTTCGCTTCCACGTCCGCGGCGATCCGCACCGCCTCCGCCGGATTGACGTGCTGGGGCGCCATGAACCAGCGCGGCTCGTAAGCGCCGATCGGGAGCAGTGCCACGTCCGGTCGCCCATGGCGCTGCCTGATCTCGCGGAAGATGGCGCCGGTGCCATATCCCGTGTCCGCGGCGAACCACACGCTGCCGGCCGGTGTGTCGAGCCAGTGACCGGCCCACAGGGCCATGCGCCGGTCGCGAACGCCGCGCGCAGACCAGTGGTTCGCGCGGGTCAGGGTGGTGGAATGCCGCTCGCCGATCGCCAGCCGCTCGCCCCAGTCGCCCACCCGAATGCGCGCGCCCGCCACCGCCTTGCCGACGATTGCATCGTTGCCGAGCGGCATCAGGAACAGCGGATCGTGCGTCCGCCGCAGCCGCCGCAAGGTCGCGACGTCGAGGTGGTCGTAGTGATTGTGGCTGAGCAGCACCGCGTCGATGGGCGGCAGATCATCGAACCGGATCCCGGGCACCGTCACCCGCTTCGGTCCGGCGAACGACAAGGGGCTCGCCCGCTCCGACCAGACCGGATCCGTGAGGACGTTGAGCCCGGCCGACTGGATCAGCAGGGTGGCGTGGCCCACCATGGTGATCGCCAGCCCCTCGACCCGGGCTTGCGGCCGCGCTGGCGTCACCGGAACGCTTTCGGGCCACGGTGCCACCACGCTGGTCCGCCGCCACTTCAGGATGTCGCGAAAGCCCCGGTCGGGAGCCTCCTCGCCAGGATTGAAGAAGCGCAGGCCATCGAAATGGTCGGACGCCGGACCGGCGTAATAGGGGTTCTTGGGCATCGGCGGCTTAGATCGTGGCGGAGAGGGTGGGATTCGAACAGAAACTGTGCCGCTCTTCACATCAGGTCGGCTAGACGCACGATCTTCGTGACGATGCCCCCTCCGGTGCCCCCAGTGTGCATTCTGCCTACGACGTACCGAAGCGGTAGTCCAATCCTGAGGAGGACTAAAGATCGAGTGTTACCTCAGCAAGGCTCGTCCGTCTGGAAAGACCCACAAGCCGACATTCAGGGCCGCTTCGTTATCTCCCGTAAGCAGCCGTTCGTTCATGTGCGCCCTAGGTCTGCAAGTGGCCGTAAGTAGACAGTTTGAAAATGATCAATGGTCGACGAAGACCGCCATTGGCTCATTTTTCTCGGAGCTGATTGCCATTCAGAAACCGCTCAGCGACCCTTCGAGCGCGTTTAGTCTAGCAGCTCTCTTATCTTCGCAGCGAAGGTCTGGTGAGTGAACGGCTTTGATAGTAGCTCTACGCCGCTCTCGATGCGACCATCCTTCAGGATGACATCACGCGGATAGCCGGAGACGTAAAGGACCGGCAGGTCAGGGTTCAGCTGATGCGCTGCGTCAGCGAGGTCGCGGCCTGACAGGCCTGGCATGACAACGTCGGTGACCAGCAGGTGGACAGCGGCACCATGCTCGCGAAGCAGCGCGATCGCCGATGCGCCGCCGTTAGCCTCCAGCACCGTGTAGCCAAGCTCAACCAGGCAATCGACCGCGAACTGACGGACGTCTTCGTCGTCCTCGACGATCAGCACCGTCTCGTCGAGCCTTCGGCGCTCATCCTCAATCGCGAACGGCTCGCGAGGCTCGAGGGCGTCGCCGGCAGTCCTCGGCAAATAGATCGACACCGTCGTACCCGCGCCGAGTGTCGAGCGTATATCGATGTCGCCGCCCGACTGCTTGACGAAGCCGTAGACCATCGACAGCCCGAGGCCGGTCCCCTTGCCGACGTCCTTGGTCGTGAAGAAGGGCTCGAACACATGTCCGATGGTTTCCTCGCTCATGCCGGCGCCGTCGTCGGACACCGACAGCACCACATAGTCGCGCGGAAGGACGGTTCCGGACGGCAGCTTGCCCCCGGCCTCGACGTTGGCAAGCTCGACGGTCAGGATACCCGTTCCGCCCATCGCATCGCGGGCGTTCACCGCCAGGTTGAGGATCGCATTCTCAAGCTGGTTGGGGTCGACCTCCACCGTCCAGGCGTCCGCCGGCATGACGGTCCGAAGGTCGATCGTTTCTCCCAACGCTCGAGCCAGGAGGTCGGTCATTCCCTGCAGGAGCCGCGTGACGGCGATCTGCTTGGGCGCCAGTGGCTGGCGGCGGGAAAAGGCGAGGAGCCGCTGGGTCAGCGCCGCGGCCCGTTCCGCGCCCTTGCGAGCGTTGGTCAGCGCGCGCGCAACCCGTTCGTCGCTGGTGCTGTCGAGGCGGTTCAGCGCCATATCGACACTGCCCAGGATGACCGTCAGGAGATTGTTGAAGTCGTGGGCGATCCCGCCGGTGAGCTGGCCGACCGCTTCCATCTTCTGGGCCTGGCGAAGGGCTTCCTCGATCTGAAGCCGCTCGGCGATCTCGCTCTCCACTCTTTGTTCAAGCGTATCGTTGAGCTCTCGAAGCGCGTCTTCGACCCGCTTGGACTCGGTAATGTCGTAGATCACGCCGACGTGGCGCACGCCGCCGCCTTCGACGTCGCGAATGGCCTCCCCGCGGCGGGCGAGCCAGCGGACCTCGAGGTCGTCGGCGCGGGTCACCGCGATTTCCGCGTAAGCAAGTTCGTCTGGTCCGTGGGCCGACGGCTCGAAGAAGTGCGGCGACCCCGGGCGAACCAAGCGATTGATGGTGGCTACCGGCAGGGCGACGGCGGGATTGAGGCCGAGCAGGTGGCAGAACTGTTCCGACACCTGCGCGGTGGCATGGCCGGGGACATGTTCAAAGGTCCCGATCCCGCCCGCGCTCTGGGCAACGCGGAGCCGTTCCTCGACACGCCGGCGGCCCGTAACATCCACCAGGATGCCGGAGAAGCGCTCGGGCAGGCCCGACGCATCCAGGTGGCATCGCCCATGCGCCTCGACCCAGCGCAGCAATCCGTCCGCGCCTATGATCCGGTAGGTTTTGAGGAAGACCTCCGCACCATGGAGGATGCCGGCGACACCGATGCGGATGCGATTAACATCGGCGGGATAGATGGCTGTGAAGAAGGCCCTGGTCGGGAGACCATCCTGTGCGTCGGCCGGATCGATCCCGATCAGCGCCGCCATGCGGTCGTCCAGGTAAAGCCGGTCTTCGCGAATGTCCCAGTCCCAGCTTCCGGCCGCACCGGCAGCCATAAGCGAGATATTCAGACGCTCACGGAGGAGGTCTAGCTGCACGCGGGTGTCCGCTCGATCGGACGCTGCGGGGTCGCTGGTCACTCTCAGCAGTCCAAGTGCATGACACAAGGGACCGTCATGCGACTTCCTGGTCGCCCACCACCTGCTGGATGAACTCCGCAAGCAGCCCCTTGAGCGCGCGCAGCGACGGCATGTCCATCATCATTGCGATATACCCCCGTAAGTCGCGGTGGCGGACCGAGAAGTTGATGTACAGGAACAGGACTAGCCCATCCGCTTCGACCGTCTCCTGCTCGGCAAACAGGGTTGTCCCGGTGCCGCGGCAAACGGTCGGAATCGACATGGTGAGAGGACGCCGAAGCATGTTTGCCATCGTCGCGAGGCAGCTGTTGAGGATGACGTTGCCGGTCTCGGCTAGCGCTTCCTGCTCCATCTCCTTGAGCTCATCCTCGTCGAGCTCGTCGCCGGTCACGGCGCGCGCCAGGGCAAGGCTGTTCTCTTCGGGGAAGATCAGCATCGCCCTCCCCGAAAAAGCCCCGAAGAAGGATTGCCGCACTGCGACCAGGCCATTGCTTTCCCGCTCGCCGAGCAGGGTCGCCGCTTTCTCGCGGCTGACGATCTCGACGGCCGGCACCGACAGTAGCACCTGGTGGCCGACCATCTTGCGGAGCGACGCAGCGGCGCGGCTGACGCCGATGTTGACGACCTCCGTCAGGGCGTCCTGTTCAAGCTCAGTGAGCTCGATGGCTTGTTCCATCAAGAATTCGCGCGCAAGCGGAGTGCCGCGCCGGAAACGAATCCCTGAAGGCCTTCGGCGGTCAGCGGCTTGGCGACGAAAGACGCATTGATCTCCCGGGCACGGGAGATGATCTCATCCTGGATGTTGGCGGTGATGATCGCGATCGGCATGACCGGATAGGTTTCGCGCAGCTCCGCCGCGAGCGTCAGCCCATCCTTCTCCTCCATGTTGAAGTCGATCAGCGCGATGTCGACAGGTTCGCGGCCAACCACTTCCAGGGCGTCGGCGGCACTTGCGGCCTCAATCCTGCGCCACTCAGGCTGGAGCTGGTTCAGCGCCTTGCCGGCGTTGATCCGGGCAAGCTTGCTGTCATCGACGACGAGAACGGTAACGGACATCTGGACACTCCGAGGCACGGACTGAGGTGGCTGAGCGCACCTCCGTTCGGACAAACACGTAAGCGATGATTGCAAGTAGCGAAACAAATTCTACGCAGCTTGTAGGGGGGCGCTGGCGGATGATGCCAGAAACGGAACAATCCATTCCCGCACGAACGGCGCCGGTGTTCCAGTGATGGCGGGCCGAGCGGCCAGCAACAGCTGCAGCACGGCAGCGTGCAGATGCTCGCACTCGCCAAGATCGACGCGGTCGCCGCCCGCCGCGAAGAACTCCAGCAGCGGCTCGGCGTCCTCGGCCGTGCACAGTCCCGATAGCCGGGCTTCGCCATTCGCCACGCTTATCGTCATCCGATGAGTTCCGTCAGGTCGAGGATCAGGAGGATGCTGCCATCGCCCAGGAGGGTGGTTCCGGACACTCCGGGCAACGTGGCGAGCAGCCCCGTCATGGGGCGCAGGAGGACGTCGAGGCGCTCAGAGAAATCGTCGACGGCGATGCCGACCCTTCCGCTGCCGCCATCGACCACGAGGATGCGGACGTCTGGGCTGTCGCTGGGACAGCCAAGGCCGAGCAGCGCCTGCAGGTCGATCAGCGGTAGGGTCTGCCGACGAAGCACGAAGGCGCGCCCGAGCCCGACCGGCAGTATCGAGCGCCGCGGAATGCGAAGGGTCTCGACCACAATGTCGAGTGGCACTGCAAAGCGTTCCTCCCCGGCGCGGACGACCAGGACCGTGGTCAGCGCCGCGGTAGCCGGCAGGCGCAGGCTGACGGTGGTGCCAGCACCGACCTTGCTCGCCAGTGAGATGCGACCGCCAAGGCGTTCGATGGCGCTTCTGACGGCGTCCATGCCCACCCCGCGCCCGGAAATGTCGGTAACGTCCGCCGCTGTCGAGAATCCTGCAGCGAAGACCAGCTGTAGCGAGGCTGCATCATTGATGGCGAAAGCCTGCTCCTCCGTCAGCGCCCCCCGCTCAAGCGCCGCCGATCGAAGCCGGGCGGGATCGATGCCGGCGCCGTCGTCCGCCACTTCGATCAGGATCTGATCGCCGACGGTACGTGCCCGCAGATCCAGGCGTCCACGCGGGTCCTTGCCCGCCTGCTCCCGCGCTTCGCCGGTCTCAATGCCATGGTCCACCGCGTTGCGGACAAGGTGAAGCAGCGGTTCGAACAAGGCGTCCGCCACCGCCTTGTCCACGCGTGTCTCCTCGCCCGCCACTACGAAAGTCACGTGGCGGTCGAGGCGCTGCGAAAGCTCGCGAACCATCCGGGTTAGGCGGCGGAACACGCGGTCGAGCGCCACCATGCGCACGTCCATGACGGCGCGGTGCATGTCGGCGACCACCCGGTCGGTCGCCGACTGGGCAGCGCGAATGGCAGCACCGAGGGCCTTTGGCTCCATTCCTGCTTCGGCACGGGCAGCGAGATGGGCAAGGCCGTTCTTGGTCACCACCAGCTCGCCAACAAGGTCGAGCAGGCGGTCGATGTGCAGCGAATCGACGCGGATGGTGCGCTGGGCTTCGGCCGACACGGCGAGGCCGCTTCCATTGCTAGCCTCCCTTGCCGGAACCGCCGCAACCTCGACCTGGTCGGGCACGAAGCGGAACAAGCGCTGCACATCGGCCAGGCTGGCGGCGGTGACCAGCTCGATGAGGAGGTTGCAGCGGTAAGGATCGACATCGGCAAGCGGCGGCCACGGCTCGACGGACCTGATGTCGAGCACCAGGAGGTCGGGCACGTCGCGGACGAAGGCCATCGGGTCGTCGCCAGCGAAGAAGCAGTCGGTCGCAGGCCGATAGCGGACCGCCACCAGCGGACGACCGGCACTTCGCTCGTCGTCAAGCCGGGCGGCGCTTCGTTCAAGCAGATCGTGGAGCCAGCTCGCCGCTGTGGCCGGCGGGGCTGCGGACGCGTCGGAAGTGCCGGTCAGCGCTAGCAGGCCTGTCGCAATCTGCATCGCCTCGCGCGGCGCATCCAACGGCAGGACGCCGGTCTCCTGGATCGCGTCCATCCACCGGTCGCAGCGGTCGAGGCAGCCCAGCAAGGTGTGTGCCACCTGTGCGTCCATCGCTTTGGTGGCGGCTCGGACCGCTCCGAGCAGGTCCTCGGCGGCATGGAGGGCAACGCCCATCGGCGCGAGGTCGAAGATCGCGACCGAGCCCTTGAGCGTGTGGATCGAGCGAAATGCGCTGTCGATGCGGCCGGTCGCCGATGCATTCTCCTCGAGCGCAAGCAGATCGTCGGTTGCCGCCGCGATCAGCTCGCGTCCCTCGATCATGAATTGCTCGAACAATTCATCCATCGGCACGCTCGTAGACGATCGCATCTTCGAACCGCCGTGATCGAAAGCGGTTCGAAATGCGGCTCATCGATTCCGTGTGCCCGAGGCAAAGGAAGCCGCCGGGGAGCAGCGCATCGTGAAGCTGAGCGGCAGCCGACTCACGCGAGCTTTCATCGAAGTAGATCAGCAGGTTGCGGCAGAAGATGATGTCGAACCGGCCCTGGGCGGCGACGGAGGCGCGGTCGATGAGGTTCGTGCGCGTGAAGCGGACGGACTCCTTGATATCCTGGATGATCATCCGGTCGCCGCCGCCTTGTGGTTCGAAATAGGTGTCGAGCACTTCCGGCGGGAGCTTGGCAAGGGCCCGCGGGCCATAGCGACCATTGAGCGCTGCCTCGATCGCCAGCGTGTCGATGTCCGATCCGACGATCTCAATATTGTAGACATCGACCATGGCCCAGTTTTCCAACAGCCACAGGGCAATCGAATAGGGTTCTTCACCGGTGGAACAGGGAAGCGACCAGATCCGTACCAGATCGCCCGGACGCTTGTTGCGGACCACTTCGGGCAGCAGGGAGCGACCGAGGCAGCGCAATTGGTGCTCCTCCCGATAGAAGTAGGTCTCGTTGACCGTGAAGCTGTTGATCAGTTCCTGCGCTTCGCCCTCGTCGTCGCGCAGCAGGCCATAGTAATCGGAGAAGGTGCGGCTGCCGGTGACCTTGATTCGATCGGCCACGCGGCGGTCTATGTAATACCTCTTCTTTTCCTCGAAGAGCATGCCGGTGCGCCGGTAAACGAAGTTGCTGAGCCGGACGAGCTCGTCCGCGGTAAGGGGCGCGTGGCTTTGTTCCAAAGGGATCATCGGCATCCGAATGCCTCGACCAGGCAAGCCGCGATCCGGGTGAGCGGAACGACCGCGTCGGCCCCGCCGCTCTTCACCAACTCGCCCGGCATGCCCCAGACGATCGCGCTTTCCTCGGCCTCGGCAATGACATAGCCACCATTTCGATGGAGCTCGGTCAACGTCGCAGCGCCATCATTGCCCATTCCCGTCATCAGGATTCCGACGAGCCTTTCCGGCGGAACCACGGTCATGGCGCTCTGAACGAGCCGGTCAACACTTGGGTGCCAGCGAAAGGTCGAAGCGGCGGGCGCGGCCGATGCGATCAGCACCCCCCGCTGCCGCCGGACGATCATGTCCGCATCGCCCCGGGCGACGTAAACGGTGCCGGCAGCAAGCGACGTCGGGGCACTGACCTCGACCACCTGAAGAGCGCAGGCCTTGTCGAGACGCCGCGCCAGCGCGCCGGTAAAGGACGACGGCATGTGCTGGGCGACCAGAATCGGCCACGGAAAGTCGGCCGGCAGCGGCGTCAGCAAGGCATCGAGCGCCTGCGGCCCACCTGTCGACGTTCCGACCAGCACCAGCCCATCGCTACCGAGGGGCCGGAGCGGAGCGCGTGTTCCCTCCGCCCGGGTTGGAGCCGATCCGCGTCGTAGAGCCGGCCGTGCGCCTTGCCGCCCAACCTTCGCTCGAACCCTCTCGGCGAGGCGAAGCGTGGGTCTGATCCGCGCCTGTGCGGCAGCCCGCACCTTCTCGATCAGCCGAGGCGCCAGGCTGTCGATATCGAGACTGACCGCGCCTTCGGGCTTGGGGACGAAGTCGACCGCGCCAAGTTCGAGCGCCTGCATGGTCTCGGCGGCGCCGCTCTCGGTCCGCTGCGAGACCATTACGACGGGGCAAGGCCGCTCGATCATGATACGGTCAAGGCAGGCGAGCCCATCCATCTCGGGCATATGGATGTCGAGCGTGATGACGTCAGGCTCGAACACGTGCAGCTTGGCCATCGCCTCGGCGCCATTGCGCGCGATTTCGACGACGAAGTCGCTCTCCGCTTCGAAGATACCGCCGATCAGCCGCCGCATAAGCGCCGAATCGTCAACCACCAACAAGCGGATCATGGACCGGCCGGTGCCGTCTCCCGGATGGCGGCGACGATGTCCTGTTCGGCCCGGTCGAGCAGTTCCTGCGGGTCGACCAGCAGGATCATCCGGCCGTCGACCTCGAGGTTCGCGATCCGGTCGATTAGCTTGTTGTCCCGGGCCGCAAGTAGCGGCGGCGGCCGCAACCGATCGGCGGCAATGCCGAGGACCTCCGAAACACCATCAACGATGAAGCCGGCCAGCGCCTTGCCGATGCGGACGATGATCACCTTGGGTTTTCGCGCCGAGCGGCTGGCGGGTGCCTGGAACCGGCCCCGCTGATCGATGATCGGCACTATCTCCCCGCGAAGGTTCATCACCCCTTCGACGAACTTGGGTGCCTTAGGCAGCGTAGTCAGCTTGTCGGGCATGACGATCACCTCGGCAACGCTGTCGATCGGTAAGCCATAATGCTCGTCCGCGAGCTGAAAGATGACGAACTGCTCGATCTCGGAGGAGTCGGCCGTGCCTGCCATGTCGAGATCTTCCTTGTCGCTTTCGGCCGCGAGGCGCTCCGCCAATCCATCCCGAAGCAGATGGTCGGTCGACAGGATCGACATTAGACGATCACCATCATCGAACCTGCAGATCGCCTGGATCTGTGCTTCCTGCCTACCCCGCGTCAGCACGGTTGGCACCGGGTCGATCTGGTCGGAAGACGCGCGAACGATCGCCTTGGCCGCATCGACGATCATCCCGACTCGGACGTTGCCGATAACGGCAACCACGATCTTGGCCCCCGCGCCGACGGTCGCGCCGCCTAGGCCGAGCAGGGTGGCTAGGGAAACCAGCGGGAGCAGCCGGTTGCGCAACGTGACCACGCCCACCATCGCATCGTCCGTCCGCGGCAACACCACCATGCTCGCCGGAACCGCCAGCACCTCGCGCACCGCGGCGAGCGGCAGGCCGAATTCTTGGCCCGCGATCACAAAGCTGAAAAAGGCCACGGTGGCCGTAGCCTCGGCCGCGTCGGCCTCTCGTTTCTCTGAAACCCCCGACGCGATCGGGGCGACCGTCTTCGTTCGGGTGCCGAACCGCGCCTTGAGCAGCGCTTCGACGTCGATCGTCCGGACGGGCTGCTCACCATCGTGCAAGGCGTCCGACCGCTCGAGCGCGGATACCTCGTCGACGGTAAGACCGACAGGACTGTCGTGGTCGACGACCACCACCCGGCGGGACGTCGCGTCGCTATCCTTGCCCAGCAAGACGGCGAGCGAGACGACCGGAATCACCGTCCCGCGAAGGTTGGCGACGCCGACCAGGCCAGGGTCGCTCAAGGGGACCCGGGTCACGGCCGGCGTTCGAATGACCTCGGCAACGCTTGCGGCCGCGATCGCCAGCCGCTCGCCGGCGACGGAGACCAGCAGCGCCTGCTCAGCTGCGCGCGCTCCTGCCATCGTCAAACGTCCGCACGTTGAAGCTCACCAGCGAGCGACGCAATCTCCTCGATGGCCGCGGCAAGGTCCTCTGCGCCCTGCGACTGCTCGTTCGCGGCGCTCGACGCCTCCGTCGCAGCCGAGGCCGCCTGCTCCGCAACCGCCGCGACCTGTTGCGTCCCCTTGGTTACCTCCTGCACGGCCGCCAGGATCGTCTCGGCAGCGTCGGCGATGTCGCGATTGCCGAGACGGAGATGCTCGACTTCCGCGCCAATCGCGTCGAGCCGCGCCAAGATCTGCCGATTGCGCGCAATCTCGACCTCACCGGCAGCCGCGATCTGCTCGAGGTCGCGGCGCACGATCGCGATCTGTCCACGCATCGTCTCAACCACGTCCTTCGCCAGCTCGGCATTGGCGGCGGTTTCACGGGCGAGCTTGCGAATGTCGCCGGACACGATCGCGAACCCGCGCCCACTCTCGCCAGCGCGCGCCGCCTCGACCGAGCCGCTGACGGCGAGCATGTTGGTCTGCACCGCGATCAGCGCGACGGCATCGACCATTTTGCCGACGGAGCGGCAGGACTCGTCAATCTGTTCGATCAGCAGGCCGACTGCCCGCGTCTCGTCGAGCGCCGCGGACACGCCGTTGGCAAGCTCTTCCATCGCAGCGCGGCTGTCCTCGATCAGCGTCGTCATGGCAGCGGCCCGGTCGAGGGCCTCCGATGCCCGCTCGCGGCTTTGCGTCGCCGAGCGCTCGATCTGCGTCATGGCGGTATTCGACTGAAGCGTCGTCGCCGCCTGGATCTCGGCGCCGCGGCTGATCTGCTCGATCGCCGCCATGATCTGGGTCGCTGCTCCGGACAGTTCCTGGACCGTCGCCGACAGCTCCTCGGCCGACGCGGCCACCTGGTCGACGGCCGAGCCCGCACTGCCCGACTGGAGCGCCGCCGCGACGATCGCCAGTTGCTCCGCCGCCTGCTGGCTTTCCTCGAGCGACTGGGTTTGCTGGTCAATGCCGCGCTGCGCTTCGGCCGCTGCCGCTGCTTGCTCCTCGGCGGCACTGGCAACCTGCTCAGCCGCACGCTGCGCCTCGCGCGCCGCGCCTTCGGCTTCGATCGAGGAGATCAGGATCGACTGCGCGCTCGCCGCGAGGTCGGCCATGTCGGAGCGTACCGAGACCAGCCGCTCGGAGACGGAGCGACCCTTGGCTGCATCGGCGGCCGCGGTGCTCGACGCCGTACGGATGCGTTCGGCGATTACTCGGACCTCGCCCGCGACCCGGTCCGCGGTGCTGCGGATGTCGCCCGCACTCGTTTCCGAATTCTCCGCCAGCGCACGAACCTCGTCCGCAACCACCGCAAAGCCGCTACCCTTGTCGCCGGCCCGCGCAGCCTCAATCGCCGCATTCAGCGCCAGCAGATTGGTCTGCTCGGAAATCTCGCCGACGCCTTCGGTGATTTCGCGGATACGGCCCGACTGCTGTTCCAGTTTTTCGACGAACTGCACGGACGCGAGCTGGCGCGCGGCATTGGCCTCGACCGACGCCGTCGACGCGTCGATCACGGCGGCGCTTTCGGCAAGGCCGGTGTGGAGGGCTTCGGATGCGCGCTGAACTGTCTCGGCCCGGCTCCGGGCACTGCCGAAATTGGCATTGAGCTGCGAGACCGCAGCCAGCGTCTGCTGGGACGCCCCGGCCGCCTCCTCGGCGCCGCTGGCGATTTGCTCCATCGCCTGCCGAAGCTCCTCGGCGGCTGCCGACGCTTGGGTCAGGCCACTCGCCAGCTCCTCGCTGGCGGTGCCGATCCGCTCGGCCGCCCGCTGCCGGCGATCCTCCGGATTGCCGGTGGGAGCTGCGCTGGCCGCTTCACGGCGCTTCGGCAAAGGCGGAGCGCTGTCTACGGGCTTGGCTACGCGCTTGTGCCGGTTGCGCTCGGAAACCGCCGTTGTTTTCACCAAAGCCACGCATTTCTCCCGCAAATCGCGGTCAGAGAGTGAACGTCCGCAGCGAACAACCACTCTGACCACTCTTCCTAGTTGGGGAGGGAGGCCCTTGTCACCTGTTGTGCTGCGCTGTTGCTCGCCTTGATGAAGATGGATCTCGACGCGTGAGGATCATTTTCGCTGGTCAGAACGGAAGACACAGCCAGGTGCTAGGCGAATTCATATGGCCTGCTAGTTCGCTGCACCAGCATCCGCTTTAGGGTACAGAGGGTCAGCAGGAAGCGTCTGAAAAGGTCGCTCAGCCGCACCAATCCTTCGAATGGATGAACGTCAGCCATTCGCCTTCCCTCGCCCGAAAGCGGCCGTTCCGCTTCCCACCAACATTAGACTGGTGCATGCTCATCAAAATCGAGGCTTCGCGGCTCGTTCCTTGTTCCGCTTGTCGGCAACATAACTCTGACCGGTCTCTTCGGCTCTCACGATTTCGAACAGGCCGACCGCTTCGAAGAGCTTTGGGAAATTACGAGCACCATAATTACGGGGATCAATCGGTGCTTGGCGTTTTGCCGCGTTGCCCGCAGCATCGAGCGGAGCCCAGCCATCATCACCGGCGGTTGCTTCCACGGCTCCGCGAAGCACAGCCACCAACTTTGTGTCTTGGCTAAGGGGAGCCTTTGAGGCCTTCCCCTCAGCACTCGGCTTCGGCTGTGCGACCGTCTTGGCCGGCACGTCCCTAGTCACACCTATTGGGCCGCTCGTGGAAGGCGGAGCGACACTGCTTTGCCCTTCGCCAAGCCGGTCTAGGTAGAGAAAGGTGGTGCAAGCATTTACGAACGGATCCGGCGTCTTTCGCTCTCCGAAGCCATAAACGTCTTGCCCACTTGCCTTGAGGTGCATCACCAACGGTGTGAAATCTGCATCGCTGGAGGCGATGCAGAACGCGTCCGGCTTCTGCGTGTAGAGCAATTCCATCGCCTCGATCACAAGGGCCATGTCGGTGGCGTTCTTGCCCTTCGAGTAGCTGAATTGCTGGACTGGGCGGATGGCGTGTTCGTGAAGCTTGGAGGTCCAGCCCTTCATGCCTGGAGCCGTCCAATCACCATAGGCCCGGCGAATGTTTGCGACTCCGTACTTCGACAGCTCTGCAAGCATTGCCGCGATGGTGCTGTGTGAAACGTTGTCGGCATCTATCAACAAGGCAATGCGCCGATCGGGGCTCGGACTTCCGGTTTGGTCTGGGTTCGCGCGCGGTTCCATACGCGGCTCATACAATTGCTCAGGGCTAGTCAGCCAGCACCAACTCAGACTCGGGTGACCAGTCAGCGAACGTCTGCATTTTGCCTGTGCTGCCCGAAAGCCGCCGTTCTGCTGACCACCAGGAGGAGACAGCGAAAAGACGTCAGCCTCAGTGCTCGTAAGTGAAGGTATGGTTCTCGGGTCCCGTCACCACTCTGTCGAACTACTCTCGCCGATGGATCGTAATCGGCGGCTCAGACCGGCAGCACCGGAAGGCAGAGCAGCGGCGACTCCTGTTCCTGTCTCGCCGCTTCAAGCCAAGCTCGTCCTGTGATCTGCTGCCGGTCGAGTTCAACCAACGTCATTACCGATGCGGCAGCCGCCTGCTCACGCTGACGAAAGCTGCTGGTGATCCCCCGAAGACGGTCAGACTTCGTCTCAAGTGCCTCACCCCAAGCAGCGGATCCGGCTTGCGGGAGTTCTGTTTCCATTTCCTTGAGAACCGAAACGCCGAGCTTCACGTGCTCACCCATCTTGATCAGGGCAGACGCACTCTCCTCGGCAGCCCTGCGAGCCACCAAATCATCACCAGAAGCGAGTCTCGCCTGAACCCGGGTCGACGCACTCAAGGCAAAGGCCTCGACGAACGGGTCAGCTCCGATGAGGTCGCCTCGGCCGAGTAGCTCGATGGCTCGGCGCTGGAACCCATTCCACAATGAGTGAGACTGTCTTGCGACCTCTCGCCAGGACTGATCCGGCTGACCAAGCAGCCAACCCTCGTCCATCTGCTCGACAGTGGTCCGGAGCGCACTGAAATCGTCTAGAATGCGGTCTTGCCTCAGAGCTTCGACACTCTTGGACAGCTTATCCAGCTTGTCTCCGAGAGCTTCGACTTTCTTCTCGACCCGGGCAATCTTCGCCGCGATCACTGCAAAGCCCGCGACGGAGACGCCGATGCCGGCAGCACTCAACGCAAGGTTCGCAACCTGCATGTTCTGCAGCACACCAATGGCCGCCTTCATCTGCTCGTTCTGTGCGTAGCTAACCGCGTGCCCGATCACATCGACACCGATGTTTGCACCCTGCAAGGGCAAGCTCGCCGGCGCAGACAGCGCTTTCAACGCCAGATTACTAAGCGCAGCTGTCTCCTGAAGGTGACCGACGATCTGCCCGCTCGTGAGAGAGCGTATGATAGACCCATAGACCCGAAACTCTCCGGAGCTCACTCCGGTGAGAAGGTGGTGCGGGACCTCGCGCAGAAGGAGGCCGGAAGCCGTTGCGCTCAACACGCCTTCTTCGCCCGTTCGGCGGTCGCTTCTAGCACAGCAATCAATTGCTCGAGCACAGCTGGGTGCTTCTCCGATCCCTTAAGCAGGATGCTGACCACGTGCTCTCGTACCTTCCTACGCAGAGGGGCTTCCGTCTTGTCCCAGAGCTTGCCCGTATTGAGTAGGCCCGTGGCGATGCCGACAGCGGCAAGCGCCCCGCCACCGACGACAACTGGCCAACTGATTGCAGTGGTCGTCACCAAGCCGAAGAAGGCAGTAGATGTGGTGACCGCCATCGCCGGGACTGCCGCGAGCGCTGCCACGCCTCCAGCGAGAGGACCGGCCGCAAGAGCCACGTCGGCCAATCCGCCGTCGGCGTGATGGTCTTCTCCGCCGCTCATGGGCTCGTATTGCCAGGTGGAGTGGCATTCGACGATCCTCCAGAGAGCCCCGTTTGCCCGGTCCACAAAGGCATCAACGATCGGCCGAGCGACGGCGTGCACAGTAGGAGTAACGCGTTCAGCGATGAATCGACTTTGGGCTAGAAGCCCCTCCTTCCAAGTGGCCTGCTTCAGATCCTTTTCGAAGTCAGCGATGAGGTCGCCCGCGACTTGGTTCAGCGTCGCTGCCGCGGCTAGCGTGTAGTCGTCGCGCCAAGCATTGATTTCGTGATTATCGAAAAGGTTTAGAAGGTTGAACAAGAGGCCACCCCCGTTCGCATGGTGGCGGATGGGTTCTGCTCCTGCAAGCTCTGCTTCTAATATCCCTCTGCCATGCAGGCTCGTGTGGACTAGCGTTTCGGTGATCCCGTCGTGCGAGCAGGCCATCATCTCTCGCGGGTCAAGGAAGCTCTTCTCCTTCGCTGCAAATTAGCTCAGTCCTGCGCTGGCATCGCAAGTACTAAGCTCTAAATGTCGAATCGCGACCCTTTCTAGAGACGCTCGGGAAAGGCGCAGAGCGGCCGCTGCGTTCGAATAACTGCGGCGTCGGGTGTCACGAACCTCGTGGCGATCAACTTGGAACGTAGCAAGCCAACATTCCGCCATTCGGCGAGAGGCGAGAACAAGTCGTGCTCAGCACCCAGGACGCCGGCTCATGGGCCGCCGAACGAGCCGAGTTAAACGAGTCCCGACCGGGACTTCCCCCCACCGATCGAGTTTTCAAGTTGCCGCAGCGGAGGAGACTGGAAAAGTTGGCCCGAAGCGGAATTCGCTCAAAATGGCCTCACGAGCTTCCCGGACCCTTGCCACCTTCCATTCAAGCGAGCGGGACGACATCGGCAACCTGATCACCAGGCGCCCCCTGCCCGGCCCACGCGTCGAGCAGATCAGCCCGTTCCTGTTTCTCAATCACCACGGACCTCAGGTCTATCCACCAAACAACCACGGACTGCCTTTCGGCCCGCACCCTCACCGGGGCTTCGAAACCGTGACGTTCATCCTCGAGGGCAGCCTCGCGCATCATGATACTGGCGGGCACCACAGCACCATTGAAGCAGGCGGTGTCCAGTGGATGACAGCTGGCCGCGGGCTGATCCATGCCGAGGTTCGCAGAAGAAAAGCCCGTGCTAAAATAGGCTGGCCATTTTAGCGGTACTGCGCCCATTCAGGAAACCGTTACAAATGGGCCTCCATGTAACGTTTATCCTGCCGATTCCTGAACTGAAGCGGGGTCTCCTGTAACGCTTGGGGGTGTTCCTGGGAAACTGCCCCCAGCGTTACAGGGACAGTTCAGGGTCTAGGAAGTGAGCTGTTGATGAGGCCGAGCCGTGGTCTCTACATCTCGACCGTATGGGAGAGGCCGGACTGTGTCCGGCGCGGCTCAACCGAACGGGGGGAATTGGTAATGTCAGCAGCGAACGACGAAGTGACGAATGGCAGCCTGGAAGGTCTGTCCGGGAGTGTTGATGCGAGCGACGGATTGCCGAAGGAATTCGTTCGGTATCTTGCTTCCGTCGCTCTCGATTTGCATCGAGGGATGACCCCGTCAGCCCGGGTGCAAGCAGCGCTCAGGAACAGTGATGAGCGGAGCGAAATCCTTGAGACGTTGAGCGTTGAAGTCTCGCCGCAGGACGTCAACCCGGTCATCTGGTCGAGGTGGTTGGCAGGCGGCAAGCCGCCCTTCCTTGAGAAGCCGGTGAAGCCTTAACTGAAGAAGCCGACGAGGCCAATCGAACGGCCCGCCAACATGATTGCGCGAACCACTCCGAGGGTCACCGAGCAGCAGGCGAAGGTGGACGAGGCAAGGGCCCGTTTGGCTCAGGAGGAGGAGTATCTCACCCTCCTCCGCGCGCATGACAATGCAGCGGTCTACTTCGTTGTCGTGAACCAGCTCAGGTCTATCATGGAGCCGGTGTTCGCGATGGGTCCGGCATGGACGGTGATGCGGTCTATGAGCGCTCACCTGAGCGAGGAGAAGGCCGAGGAAGAGACGGCTCTCCTGTTCGGCAAAGAGAAGACGGCGGCAATTGAAAAGCTGCGTAGGCAGCGGGTCGAAGAAACGCAGAAGCTGCTTGAGGTTCTGGACCTCGGCAGCGGCAACAGCGACTTCGAGGCTGACCTCCGGTCGGCTCTCCTCAAGGTAGTCATGAACTGGGACCAGAAGAGGGAACGCTTGACCGCTGATGGTCGCCGGCCGCGCGCCAAGAAGGACGTGGCCGCGACGGTCCATCCGAAGTCTCGCACGGATGGGACGGAGGTCCTTGAGGTATTGAAGAAGTCTAGCTAGGAGCCTTCCAAACGCGAGCTAGGGGACCCCGGCTGGAGAGATCCGGCCGGGGTTTTTCCTTGCCCGATGGGACTGGCGGCTGGGCGCCAGGCCGCTGTCTCTGAGAGGGGGGGGAGGCTTCGCTAAGACGCATCCGATGAGGGCGTGCAGCACCAGGCCGCGAGGTCTACCGAGTGGCGAGAGGCAGGACGAAGTCGTCGTCGAGATCGGGGTACAGGTTGAGGGGTTTCAGCTCATCGATGACGCCGAGCGTCTGGCCGAGTTCGTCGATATAGAAGTAGGGCCACCCGTCGCTGGTGGAGTGCAAAGGTCATACTCTCCGGTCTGATCCATGCCGACGTCGGGGGGTGCCGATGCGGCACGTCGATGACCAGTCGGCCAAGCTGAAGTTCCAGCGGAACCTTGGCTTGCAGGAAGGCGATGCAATCATCCGGGAAGATGGGCCAAGCCTTGATCTGATTGTCCATGATGGACGTCGAGCTGGCCATAGTTCTCACTCTCGGTGAGGTGGAGCATGGCCAGTCGGGCGGAACTCTTCTGAGGCAAGCCGCGAGCGGATGAGAGCGGGGAGATGGCCGGGGAGGTCGGGGGCGCGGATGGGGCAGTGTAGCAGCTAACGCCAACCCTGCTTTATGCGCTGCTCCTCGCCCGCCTCATCCATTGCCTCCCCCGCGATGCGCCGGTCGATCATCGCGCCGAGCGCAGGATCAGGTCCGGCGGCCATACGATAATCGCCGCCGGCTTGCTGACCGGCAACCAAGCCCTCGACTGACCAGCCGTCCTTTCCGCGACACGCAAAGCCGCTCTGCGCCTCGGCATCGAAGCTGCGGCAGTATCGGCCGGACTGGTCCTTGAACGTGAGCCCGATCCGAATGCCCTTCTGTTCACCCGCACTGGCAAGCTGACGATCCAGCGCGCCGGCGAGCGGACCGCCGGCGGCGAGTTGAGCGCCGTGGTTCTCATAATTACCGCTGCCCGCACGCGGCATGGTGTCACCGACGATCAGGCCAAGCGCGAGGCTTGCCGCCATCGCCAGTCCGGTCAGGGTCCAGCGCCGGCGGCGCTCGCGCGCGGCGGCGAAGTCAATCACTTCAGCCTGCGGGCGAACGGCTGAAGCGAGCCGCTCCGGGACGGGTGCTTGCGCAACCGGCGCGAAGGCATCCGACAGCCGAGCGCCGAGCGCCCGATGCTGTGCCGCCAGGGCCGTCAGCTCGGGATCGGCGGCCACTCGTGCCGCCATGGCCGAGGCTTCCGGTTCGGCGAGTTCGCCATCGAGCCAGGCATAGAAATCTGGGTCGTCCGTCATGGTTCAGCTCCTGCCGCGAGTGAGGCCAGCAGGGCATTGCGGCCGCGCACCAGGCGGCTCGACACGGTGCCGATTGGAAGGTCGAGCAGTTCGGCTACCTCGCGATAGCCAAGACCCTCGATCATGATGAGTGCCACGACCTCGCGCTGCTCGTCGGGAAGTGCGCTCATGGCCTTCATGACTGTGGCAATTTCGGCCGACTGCTCGATTGCTGCGGCGCCGTCGTAGCCCTGCCGCTCGCCCGCCTCTGGTGGCGCTTCCCAGGCAGCCTTCCGCTGGCGGCTGCGAGCCTCGTCGATCCACAGATTGCGGGTGATCCGAAGGAGCCAGCTGTCGAGCCGCGTGCCAGGAACAAACTGGGCCCTGCTGCGCAAAGCCCGTTCGACGGCGAGCGAAGCTAGATCGTCTGCATCGGCGGAACTGCGAGACAGGGAAAAGGCGAAGCGCCGCAGCCGCGGCAACATCGCTGCCAAGCTTTCCGTGAACTCGTCTTTGGCGGCCATTGTGCATCATAGGGATGAAACGACGCGGCTGCACCGTTTCATCCACGACGACGAACTGATTAGGAACGCTTCCAATGTCCAGACGCTCTTCCGGCATTGCCGCACTGCTACTTGCCGGTGCCGCCCTCGTCGCTGGTACCGCAGCCCGGTCTCAGCTGCTGCCGTCCTTGCCGCTTGGCAATCTGCCGCTGCCAAGCGCGGCACAGAACGTGCCCATTGTGGGCGACCTGCTGTCGACCCTTTCGCCAGCCCAACGCAGCGCGGCGACAGTTCCGAACCTTGATCGGTTGGGTGTCGGACAGGACGTTAGTCAGCTGGCGCAGACCTCTCTGGCGGATCTGCGGCGGTTGCGACTGACCGAGCTCATCCGGAGTAACCCCACTCAGCTGGAGAGCGGGCCCAATGGTGTGCCGGTCCGGCGCGGCGTGCTGATCGCCATCGACCCAACCGACGCGCAGCTCCGGGCCGCGGCAGCAGCCGGGTTCCAGATCGAAGCACGGAATGACCTTGGAGGCTTGGTCAGCGTCACCTTGCGTGCGCCTGGGCGCTTGTCCCCGAAGGCAGCCATGCGCCGGCTATTGGAAGCCGCTCCGGGCCTGGCGGCGGATTACGACCATGTCTACGAACCCGCTGGCGGCGCCTTGCTGCCCGCAATGGCGGCAGCACTGGCCGGGGCCAATCCCCCACCCGTCCCCGCTGGTCGAACGATTGTCATGATCGACGGTGGGGTGGCGTCGCATCCGAGCCTCGCCGGCGCATCGATCGTGCAGCAGGGCTTCGCAGGCGCCGCCAAGTCGACCGGCCACGGGACCGCTGTAGCTTCGCTGCTCGTCGGACGTGACGGCGCTTTCCGGGGCGCGGCGGACGGAGCTCGGCTTTATGTGGCAGACGTCTATGGCGGCAACCCTGCAGCCGGCAGCGCGACCGCCATCGTGCGGGCCCTTGCGTGGGCGGCTTCGAAGCGGCCGGACGCCATCAGCATCAGCCTGGTAGGACCCAGCAACCTGCTGCTGCAGAGGGCAGTTGCTATCTTGTCCGCACGGGGCATCAGGATGACTGCGGCGGTCGGCAACGACGGCCCCGCAGCTCCGATTCAGTACCCAGCCGCCTACCCGGGCGTGATCGCCGTCACAGCCGTCGACGCTCGTGACCGGGCCTTGCCGGAAGCAGGACGAGCGGCCCGGCTCGACTTCGCAGCGCCCGGCGCGGACATGGCAGCGGCCCTCCCCGGCCGGGGCTACGCCCAGGTCCGAGGCACGAGCTTTGCCACTCCCCTGGTCGCGGCACGGTTGGCCGCAACAGGCTCCCCGCAGGCACTTGACCGCGAAGCGGCGCGCGGCAGCGGAAAGGTTGGGCGCGGGATCGTTTGCCGCACCTGCCGCACTGACCCGAAGGTTGTCGGCGCGAAATAAATTCGAGCTCTCGGGATGAAGCGCCGGAGCGCTGTCGTTCTCAATAGGCAGGCCCCTGTGGCTGCACCGAATTGAGAAACGACAGGAAAGGACTTCTCATGATCCGTCTTACTCTTGCGCTGGCTCTTCTTGCTGGCACGGCAGCCGCCCCCGCCTCGGCCCAGCTTCTCGGCAACGTCGGTGGCACCGTCAGCGGCGTCGTCAGTGGCACGCTCAACGGCAGCAACTCGCTTGGCGGCACGCTTGGCAGCACTATCGGCGGCAATGGCGCGTTGTCGGGAACGCTCAACGGGGTCACCGGCAGCATCACCAATAGCGTGACTGGCAGCGTTGCCGGCACCGGCTCGCTGACCTCCAGCCGATCGGTCAACACTCGGAGCGGCTCGGCCAGCGGTGACGTTGGCCTGGCCGGTTCGCTGGCGGGCGCTGCTGATGGCGCTCTGGCTGCAACTGGTGGAGATCAGTCAGGCGGTCTGGCGGGTTCGCTCTCGGGCAACGCTTCCGGGAGCAAGAGCGCAAGCTTTGGCCTTCAGGGCGTTGGCACCGACGCCTTGGGTGCGGCAGCTGGCAGTGCGGCCGGGACGGCGCGTGGTCAAGTCGCGGCAGCGCGCGATCAAGCCTCGGCCGTTCGAGACCAGACCCAGGGACAGGCCTCTGGCGCAATGAATGGCGCTCTTTCGGCAGCCCGCCAGTCGGGCGGAAACCTGAGCGCTTCCGGCCAGGCCAGTGGCTCGGCCAAGGGTGAGGGCCACGTCTCGCACGGCAACTAAGCTTCACTTTACCGATCGCCTGCCGGCGTTGATGGCAGGCGGAAGCGGCCCGCCGGCTCCTCCCGGCGGGCCGCTTGTTCGTCAGATCTACTCAACCGCACTCTCTAGAACCGAAGCCAGAACACAGTTGAGCTAGTCGTTGAGGCCGCCCCGGTTCGGCAAAAGTGCGTCTGCCGGCAACGTCGCGTAGTGCACTGCAACGGCGCTGATGAGGCGACCGTTCTGCTCTAGGATCAGATCCAATTGCTGGACCATCAGCCGGTTCGGAATGACGACGGCCGAAGTTTCTTAACGGCCGCCATGGCTTCGGTGGGAGAGAGCCCAGCTCGGACCAGTACGCCCAGTGCCATGGCTGGCGACCGACTCTTTCCAGCGTGGCAGTGAATGAGAAGGCGGTCCTCGGCAGAAGTACTTGACGTGTGATCGAGCGCAGCCCTCATCATGGCCTCGGTCGGTGCGGTATAGCCAGGCACTTCAGCCTCGACGTCGTGAAATTTAGCGACGAAGTGGTGAGGACCAAGGATCGGCAGATCAAAACGGAGATCATTACCCACCAAGCTGATCACCCGGGTGGGCCAACCATCCTTCATCAACTCAAGTGCTTCCGGCGCGGTTGCGATACGCACTTCGAACATGTCCCACCTTCCGTGGTTTTGAAAGTCATCGACCCTGTCTTTGCGGGTTAACGCCTGCGTTGGGGGAGGTCGCAACCGTTGGGCTCCGTATTCGCCTTTGTCTCCGTTTATTGGTTGAGCGAAGCTGGGCGGCCACGGAGAGCAAAGAACTGTCCGACTTTAACGTTCGACAGCGAGCCAAAACGGAGCCCAAAGAACGCCCATGCCATGTAAGAGTGAGAAGCTCGATGTGGCCTCTGTTCAGCGTGAAGATGTGCCAGTGGGGGTCACCCTTTCGCTCCCCTGGCGCTCACGCGGCAGGCGGATAACAACTGCTCCAAGGGGTACTTGTTAGCTTCCGATGAATAAACCGCGTGGATGGAGTAAGAAAAGCGCGGTTTGTTTTCCATCAAATGCAGCGTCCCTGCCGCGATGTGCTGCTCGACTGCGGCAAGTCGGAAGTAACCATGCCCACCCAATTGAAGCATGTAGTCGAGGCCGAGCGGACCGTGATTGACGGTCACGGCGGGAGTGGGTGCATTTGGAAATGCATTATGGTGATTGATGCCGAATGACGTGCCCCAGTCGACGTAGATCTCATCGCTGTGCTCCCCCGAAGGTTGGGGACTGAACGTACTCACCGCAACCAGAGTCTCGTCGACCAGCAACTCGCTAACGAGCCCCAGGCGATGGGGCGGATCGTAAAGAATGATGAGATCGAGGAGACCTCTCTCTACGTGGGCAATCAGGCGATCCGCTACGTCGATCTTGGCCCTGATGGCGAACTCCGGATGCTTCTCCCGGGTCACAAGCAGGCAATCGCGCAGAAGGGGATCCCACAAGCTATACTCACCGCCGATGGTGACCACGGTCTCAAGCCCGGGGGGCAGTGCCACCTGCTGTCTCGCGCGCTCCCATAGCTGCACCAATGCGATGGCGAACGGTTGAAACTGTTCGCCAGCGGGCGTCAGGCGAGCACCGGCCTTATTCCGGACGAAAACAGGCCGCTCAAGCTGGTCCTCGAGCGACTTGATCCTGGCGCTTACCGCAGTTTGCGTGATGTTCAGGTTGGCGGCGGCTCGTACAAAGCTGCCTGTGGTCACAACCTCGAGGAATGTTCGGGCTATCCTGATATCCATGGCGCAAGATTCTTGATGTCAAACCACATTTGTATTCGTTTGTCTTACCCTCCGCAACTCGCCATGTTCACAACGCAGGGGCTGAGCATGGAAGGAGAACCGAGATGTTTGATCGAGACTATCATGCCTTCCGTTCATATCCGGATAACGTGGATTCTGCTTTGCCCCACCCGTCTCCGCGAGGGCATCTGAGGTCGGCTGGAGAATGGCTGAAACGGGTTTTTCTTCGGCCCACCCCGATCGATCCGAATACCGCTTTATACTTCGATGCGCTGGTGTTTCAGGAAAGGCTCCTCGAGGCTGAGAAGTCGTTCAGGAACACCCAAAGCTCGCCCGAACTACGACACTGACGAAACACATCGACAGCGGAGGCGGACATGGACATCAACTATCTATTCAAGAGACAGCAGATCGAGACATCGCGAGCAAACAGCGCGGCGAGCCAGAAAGCGAGAGAAGCACACCAGAGGCTCGCCGTGCTTTATGAGCGGCAGATCGAACTCGCCACATCCGGGACGGTAACCTTTCCCCCACGCCGATTCCCGACTTCGGCCTTAACAGAGCAGTGATAGTTTGCTCTTGATCGTGCCTGCTCAAGCGAGGTGAAGACGGGCCCGCCGGGCAAGTGGTCATCATTAGCCCGGCCGCCTGCTAACTAGCCTTTCCTTAGCCAAGCGCCCGGATTCTAAGTGCATTTCCGTATGCAAATCAGAGCATAGCCTGCCCATTTGGTAAGAACAGGCGCAGGAGAGCAATGATGGCTGGTTGGCGAAGCCCGCTTCACCAAGATCCCGAATATTACGAAGTGCAGGCTAAACGAGCGGAGAGATTCGCCGATTGCCTACCTCCGACAATTGACGGCAAGTTCCGTCGGCTCGCTGAAGGTTGGCGTCGCCGGGCTCGCGGCGGTGGTGCCCAGCCGGGTGAACCAATCACAGCTCCTCATTCGATCGAAAATCCGGGTGATGATCAGCGTTAAGCGCTCCTGGGGTGCAGCTTCGCCATGTTCTGGCGTGAGTGATTGCCTTTCAGAACAATGTACGTCGGCCCCTAAGGGACTGAGTAACTCGCCTGCGCTGGCGTAACGGCATTGCTTCACGTCGCGCGGTAAGCTCCAGCCTCAGCAATTTGCCTCAGCGAAGAGGCCGTTTCTCCAACTTTCTCGCAAGAGTTCTGCGGTGCATGCCAAGACGGCGAGCGGCCTCCGAGATGTTGAAGCCAGTGGCGATCAGCGTCTCGTTGATCTTCTCCCACTCCAGCGTCTTGATGGAGGTAGCGCGACCGTCAACAGCTACGTCGGCATCGCCCGCAACCCGCCCGAAGGCTGCCTCGATGTCGTCGGTGTTGCTTGGCTTGGGCAGGTAGTGAGCAGCGCCGAGCTTTATCGCTTCCACCGCCGTCGCGATGCTCGCAAATCCGGTCAGAACAACAATGCGAGTTTCGGCATGCGCTGCGTGGAGCGCTGCGACGCAGGGTAGTCCCGACTGGGACCCCAACTTCAAGTCGACCACTGCGAAATCGAACTTCGGACCCTGGAGGAGTTCGTTCAAACCCGCCTGGCTGGTTGTTGTGGAAACGGCATAGCCACGTCGCTCGAACGAACGGGCGAGAGTGCGCGCGAAGGCTTCGTCATCCTCGACGATCACCAGCCGGCGAGGATCGACGCTCAACGCTGCTCGCCCTGGCCTATGAGTGGCAAGTGCATGCGAACACAAGCGCCGCCACCTTCGCGGTTGAACGCTTCCAGTCCTCCGCCCAATCGCCGTGCAACACTGGTGGCGAGGAACAGGCCGAGGCCATGACCTGCCCCTTTGCGCGAACGAACGATCTCGCCCAAGGCGGCAAGCTGTTCCAGCGAGAAACCGGGGCCCCGGTCCGCTACTTCCAGCACGAGCTGCTCCTCGTGGAGGTGAGCGCGCAGCGCGATCCCCTGAGGCGAGACTTCGCCGGCGTTCTCGAGAAGGCTCCACAAGGCTTGGCGGAGCGCAGGCTCGTCAGGCACGCGCGCTTGGCCGGGGATCTCTACGGTGACCTGTAGCGGAACCTCCTCGTGGAGTGCCGACCAGTCATTCTCGAGCACTCTGACGAGTTCGGCGGCACTGACCGACCCCATCGGCTCGCCGCGCGTTTGACCGGAAGTGTCGAGAATATCGCTGACGATGTCCCGGCAGCGCTCAACTGCTGCCCGGGCATCGCTCAGCTCTTCCGCGAGCTCGGGCTTGCCGGCAAGCGCTGGATCCCGCTGCCAATCGGCGACCAGCACCGACAGCGACGAGAGCGGAGTCCCGAGTTCATGCGCTGCGCCGCTGGCGAAAAGGCCCATGCGCACGATGCTATCTTCCTCGGCCGCGCGCTGACGCAATTCGGCGACATAGGCGTCACGGGCGCGGAGGTTGCGGCTGATGCGGGTGATGAAGAGCACCAGCAGCACCGCAACCATGATGAAGGCCACTTCCTGGCCAAGCGCGGCAAGGTCTGATGCAGCGGGCGAAACGAGCCCGAATGTGAGCGGCAGGTGGGCGATGCTGAGAAAGATGAAGGCGACAGCCGCCACTATTACCAGCAGCCAGGCGCGGCTCGGCCGAAGGAGGATGGCTCCGAGCACAATCTGCAACAGGTAGAGCGAGATAAAGGGATTGGTCACGCCGCCGCTCAGGTAGAGCTGTGCCGTCAAGGCCGACATATCGAGCAGCAAGGCCAGGAACAGCGCGTCGGGAACGATGGCAGTCTTGTCCAGAGTCAGGGTGAAGAGCAGGTTGCCGATCACCAGCAGGCCGACCACGCTGAGCATGGCAACGACCGGCAGCGGAACACCGAGCCATTCGTGGGCGATGAGGATGGCGACCAGTTGGCCGAAGCACGCCACCCAGCGCAGCTGGATCAGCTGGCGCATGTTCGCGACGGTGACGGCAGCCGGCGAACGGCCCGTAACGGCGCTGCTCTGACGCGTTAAGGCAAGCAGGGGCGCATCCATCAACCCTGCTTAGCAGAGCGCCGCCAGATCAGCACCAGCCCGAACAGGCTCAGGGCCGCAAGGCCGAACCAGGTAAGAGCGTAGACCAGGTGTGCATTGCGAAAGTGAACCACCGTAAGGCCGCCGCGTGGCCAGGTCTCACCGTTGGGATCTCGCCCCGCGTCAACGAAGAACGGAGCCACGTTAGCTAGCCCCCGCTCCTTGGCGATTGCCGGGACATCGCGCGAATACCAAAGGCTGGCGTCCGGCTTGTTGGAGCGAAGGAAGCGACCGCCTGGCTCGCTGATGCGCAGCAGACCCGTCACACTGACGAAGCCGCGCGGATTGCTTTGCGGAACCGGGGCCTTCGGCACGAAGCCGCGATTTACGAGCACCACGCCCTTGCCCGTGTCGAGCGGTGTCAGCAGCCACCAGCCCGGTCCGAGTTCAGTCAGAGCGTCTACCTTAGTCTCTCGTGCATAGTCGTATCGACCTGTCGCTCGCACCTTAGTGTATTCGAGCGAGCGAGGATCGATCTGACGCCAGTCAGCCGGTGGAGGCAGGTCCACGGCCCCTGCCGCCAACCGCAGATCGATTCTGCGAATGAGATCGAGTTTCCATTGCAGTCGCTCGACCTGCCAAACGCCCAATCCTGCGAACAGCAGCGCAAACAGCCCGCAGATGGCTGTCATGGCCCATCGGCGAGAGGGGTGACGTGTCAAAGCGTGCTGTTGGCTTCGCTCGTTGCCCCCATGCCCGGCATCATGTTCGAGTTGAGGTGATACATGATCCACAGCGAACCGATGATGGTGATCAGCAGTAGAACGCCCGTGAAGGTGTAAGCGAGCAAGGTCCAGCCTCCCTCCCCGGTGGTCGTGACGTGAAGGAAGCTCACCGTGTGGACGAGAATCTGCACGATCGCGAGCAGGATCACGATCAGCACGATAGCGGTTGCGCCCACCCCTGGGCGGGTCATCACCAGCCAAAACGGGATCAGCGTAAGCACAGCCGAAAGGGCGAAGCCCAGGAGGTAGCTCTTGCGGCTTCCATGACCATGCTCATCGCCATGAGCGTGAAGCTCGGGGTCAGTGCCAGCACTCATCGCATCATTCCCAGCAAGTAGACAAAGGTGAACACGCCGATCCAGACGACGTCGAGAAAGTGCCAGAACATGCTCAGGCAAAGCAGCCGGCGCTTGTTGATCCGGTTCAGCCCCTTCTGTCCGATCTGGACCATCATCAGCCCGATCCAGACGATGCCGACCGTAACGTGAAGTCCGTGCGTCCCTACGAGGGTGAAGAAACCCGACAGGAATCCCGAACGCTGCGGTGTTGCACCCTCTGCGATGAGCTTGCTGAACTCGAACAGCTCGACTGACACGAAGGAGATACCGAGCAAGGCAGTGACTGCGAGCCACAGGAGGACGGTCTTCGTCCGGCCTTCTTCCATCGCCAACATGCTGAACCCGTAGGTGATGGACGACACCAGCAGGATGGCGGTGTTGATCGCCACGAGCGGCAGCTCGAAAATGTCGCGAGGTGCCGGGCCGCCGGCATAACTGGTCGAAAGCACACCATAGGTAGCGAACAGCGCTGCAAAGAGCAGCGCGTCGCTCATCAGGTAAATCCAGAAGCCGAGCAGGACCGGGCTGCTGTGGCCCCCGTCATGACCATCCTGCTCAATCAGGTGAAAAGTGTCTCGATCAACGCCGGCGAGCGGCGCAGCGGCAGTCACGGTAGTGGCGGTCATGTCTGTCAGGCTCCCACCGGCACTGCCGGAGTGAGGAAGCCCAGCTTCTCACGCTCGGTCGTCGCCACCTCGGCGGCAGGGATGTCATAATCACGATTGTAGTCGAAGCTGTGCCAGATGGTGACGGCAATCAGGCCGGCGAAAGCGGCGATTGCGAGCCACCAGATGTACCAGATCATGGCGAAGCCGAGCACGGCAGCGAGACCAGCCTGGATGATCGCCGTGCCGGTATTGCGAGGCATATGGATCGGCCGGAAGTGATCCGTCGGATGGGCATAGCCCCGGCTCTTCATATCGTACCAGGCGTCGAGATCGTGGACCACCGGCGTGAAGGCGAAATTGTAGGCTGGCGGCGGCGAGCTGGTCGACCACTCGAGCGTGCGGCCGTCCCAAGGGTCATTGCCGACCCGCAACTGGTCCCGCTTGAGATAGCTGACGACCATGCCGATCACGAACCCGGCGATCCCTATCAGGATGATCCCTGCGCCAATCGCTGCGATCACGAAGTATGGCTGCAGCGTCGGATCATCGAAATGGTTCACGCGTCGCGTCGTGCCCATCAGTCCGACGATGTAGATCGGAGTCCAGGCGACCCAGTAGCCGATCACCCATCCCCAGAAGTGCACCTTGCCCCAGAAGTGATCGAGCTTGTAGCCGAAGGCCTTGGGGAACCAGTATTCGATGCCGCCGAACAGGCCGAACACCACGCCTCCGATGATCACGTTGTGGAAGTGGGCGACCAGGAAGAGACTGTTGTGGAGGACGAAGTCTGCCGGCGGGACTGCAAGCAGGACGCCGGTCATTCCGCCAACCACGAAGGTCAGCATGAAGGCGACTACCCACATCATCGGCAGCTCGAACCTGATCGAACCGCGATACATGGTGAAAAGCCAATTGAAGATCTTGGCCCCGGTGGGAATGGCAATGACCATCGTGGCGATGCCGAAGAAGCTGTTGACGCTTGCCCCCGACCCCATGGTGAAGAAGTGGTGGAGCCAGACGAGGTAGCTCAGGATGGTGATGCACACCGTGGCGTAGACCATCGATGAGTAGCCGAAGAGCCGCTTGCCCGTGAAGGTGGAGGTGATCTCCGAATAAATGCCGAACACCGGCAGAACGAGCACGTAGACCTCCGGGTGACCCCAGATCCACACCAGGTTCCAGTACATCATGGCATTGCCGCCAAGGTCGTTGGTGAAGAAGTTGGTGCCGACATAGCGGTCAAGCATGAGGAGCGCGAAAGCGCCGGTCAGCGCCGGGAAGATGGCGACGGCCAGCACCTGGCTGCAAAAAGCCGTCCAGGTGAAGACCGGCATCTTCATCATGGTCATGCCGGGCGCGCGCATCTTGATGACGGTCGTCACCATGTTGATGGCGCTCAAGGTCGTGCCCACACCGGCGATCTGCAGCGCCCAGAGATAATAGTCGGGTCCCACCCCGGGTGAGTTCTGAATGTTGGCGACCGGCACATAGTTCAGCCAGCCCGCAGTCGAGAACTCGCCAACGAACAAGGAAACCATCACCAGCCCTGCGCCAGCCGCCGTTAGCCAGAAGCTCAGAGAATTGAGGTAGGGAAACGCAACGTCTCGAGCGCCGATCTGAAGCGGCATCACGAAATTGATCACACCCGACACCAGCGGAATGGCGACGAAGAAGATCATGATCGTCCCGTGCGCGGTGAAGACCTGATCATAGTGGTGTGGGGGCAGATAGCCCTCGTTCGGACCGAACGCGATGGCCTGCTGGATGCGCATCATGATCGCGTCGGAGAAGCCGCGGAGCAGCATGACGACGCCAAGGATGATGTACATGATCCCGATCTTCTTGTGGTCCACCGTGGTGAACCACTCGCGCCACAGGTAACCCCATAGCTTGTAACGGGTGATGAGACCGAGAACGGCAAGACCGCCCAGCGCGACAACCGCAAAGGTGATGAGCAGGATCGGCTCGTGGAACGGGAAGCTCTCGAGGGTGAGCCGGCCGAAGATGGTCTTCATGTTGATCACTGTGTTTTGCGCTCAGCTCATGTTGCGATTGGCGGGATCACCGGGCTTGGTGATCCCAGGGGCAGCATTCGGGTCGGCAGGCTTGGTGAGATGTGGGCTCGAGCCCTTCTCGGCTGGCGACCTGAAGACGGCGCCCTCCGGCTTGCCGCCCAGCGGCGCCGACTGGTGGCTCGCGGGCATGCCTGCGCCCGGCCTTACGGCATGCGGATCACCCCCAGCTCGCCGATCATGGGCCATGACGTCGCTCATGCAGGGCTGACCGGGCGCGACACAGCGCTCAAGGATACGGCGGTAAAGGTCGGGACCAACCCTGGCGAATGCCATTGGCGGCACCTTCTCGCTCGGCTTGGCGAGCTGGAGGTAGGTCGCGGCATCGAGCGATCTGCCGCTTGCCTTGGCGGCTCCGACCCAGCTGTTGAACTGATCGGCGGGAACTCCGCGCAGGCGAAACCGCATGTGGCTGAAGCCCGCGCCACTATAGTTGCCCGAATACCCGACATCATCGACCGGCCTGTCGAGCACCGCATGAAGGGTGCTCTGCATGCCGGGCATCGCATAGATCATGCCGGCCATTGTCGGAGCATAGAAGGTGTTCATCATGTTCGACGAAGTGATGTCGAACCGGACCGGTCGCCCGACCGGTACGACAAGGTCGTTGACGGTGGCGATCCCCTGATCGGGGTAGATGAACAGCCACTTCCAGTCGAGGCTGATCACCTGGACGCGTAGCGGTTGCACCCGCTCGGCCTTGCCGCCGACTGCCGTGGATTGGCGATCGATCGGCCGAAAGGGATCAAGCAGGTGCGTGCTCGACCATGTCAGCGCGCCCAGCGCGATGATGATCAGCAGCGGCGCCGACCAGATGGCAAGCTCGAGCGTGGTCGAATGATCGAAGTTCGGATCGTAGGTGCCGCCCTTGCCTTGCCTGTAGCGCCAGGCAAACACGACGATGAGCACCATCACCGGCACAATGATCAGGAGCATCAAAGCGGTCGATATGTAGATCAAATCGCGCTGCTGCCGCGCGATGTCACCGGCGGGATTAAGCACCGCCCGTTCGCAACCGGCGAGCAACAGGGCCGAACTCCCCAACGCGAATGCCTTGATTGATGGCGGGGCTTTGAGCTGCAGCATGGGTGCGAGATAGTGATCGCGAGCCTCGGCTGACATTGGACAAAATGTCCAATCCCCCTCCAGCCTAAATTCCGCGAAAGACGGTACTGATGAACGCTGCGCGCGCGACTCGTACGCTGGCGTTGCCGCAGAATATCGGAGAATATCTCAGTGATGACCCCGCCCGTCACCGGTGCCAGCTCAACCCCGCTCGAAAGGGATGCACAGCTGGTCAATGCGAGCCACGGTGACGTTCGGCCGGGCGATATCGCGATCGGCGTCATCATTGGCCGCACGACGGAATTCTTCGACTTCTTTGTCTACGCCATTGCCTCGGTGCTGGTGTTCCCCTCCTATGTCTTCCCGTACGTCGACCCACTGACCGGCACTCTGCTCAGCTTCGCCTTTTTCTCGCTGGCCTTTTTCGGCCGTCCGCTCGGGACCTTTCTTTTCACCTACATCGACCGGCACCACGGTCGCGGCGTGAAACTCACGATCGCATTATTCCTGCTGGGCGGCTCAACCATGGCCATCGCCCTGCTGCCCGGGTTTGAAACCGTGGGGCATGCCAGCGCATTTCTGCTTGGGCTGTTCCGTTTGCTTCAAGGTGTTGCGCTGGGCGGCGCCTGGGACGGGCTTCCTTCGCTCCTGGCCCTTAATGCGCCACGGGAACGACGCGGTTGGTATTCCATGATCCCGCAGCTCGGCGCACCGCTGGGGTTGGCGCTTGCCTGCGCATTGTTCGCTTACTTCCTTGCGCTACTGCAGCCTGCAGATTTCCTGAGCTGGGGGTGGCGTTATCCCTTCTTCGTTGCTCTGGCACTCAACATCGTGGCGCTGTTTGCGCGGCTGCGGCTGGTGGCCACGCCCGAATTCAAGCGACTGTTCGAGAATCGTGAGCTTCAGCCCTCCCCTCCTTTTGAGACGCTCTTCACCGAGTGGCGGACGATCCTGCTAGGCGCTTTTGCCCCGCTCGCGAGCTTCGCGCTGTTCCACCTCGTTGCGGTCTTTCCCTTGTCGTACAACCAGCTCTTCACCAACGTTGAGCCAGTGCGCTTCCTGATCATCGAGGGTACGGGCGCCCTCATCTGCACCTTGTCGGTACTGGTGTCCGGACTTCTGGCCGACCGTGTTGGCCGGCGCGCGGTACTCGGCGTGTCGGCCGCGTTGATTGGGGCCTACAGCGGCTTCGCGCCGCAACTTCTTGGTGCTGGCCAGCTCGGCGAAGCCATCTACATGTTCGGCGGCTTCATCCTGCTTGGACTGGCTTTCGGGCAATCATCAGGTGTGGTGAACGGCAGGTTCCGCCAACATTATCGCTACACCGGCGCCGCGATCGTCTCCAACTCCGCCTGGTTCATCGGTGCGGGCTTCGCGCCGCTCGTTGCGCTCTGGCTTGCCGCCAACGTGGGTCTGTGGTCGGTTGGCCTGTACTTGCTCTCTGGTGTCCTCTGCACGCTCGGAGCGCTCTTCATCAATCGCGACTGGGCCAAACGGGAAGCCGGCAACCAGTTGGCGTGAGCGCGCACCTGCCTTGCTGCGACGGTGAGGACATTTCCAACCACCTGCACGAGGCACGCCAATCAGTCGTCCGCGTCAAGCTCACTCAGCCTGAAACGGCTTCGCCCAAGACGAAGCACGGTTGAGCTCTGGGGAGGCTTATGTTCCTCTAAGGCCGCTCGCGTCTCGAGACAAAGATGCCGCGCCCACGGGGCAGATAGCGTCACGAGCGGCGCTGGGGCGATCAGGTCTTATGCGCCCATCAGGGTGAGCCAAACGCGACAACGCAGTAGACACCGTTGTTTGCGCCCGGCGGCTGCGATGGTCGTCACCATCAACGCTAAGGCTTGGGCGGTGCCTTCAGATACTTGTCGAACCAGTCGACCATCCGCTGCAACGAGTCCTGCTGGTGCTCGCGCTTGTAGAAGCCGTGCCCTTCGTCCGGATAGTAGACTGCTTCTACGACATTACCTCGCGCCTTCAGGGTCTCAACGACCTGCCGAGCCTGGCCGGCCGGCACTCGGATGTCGTTCTCGCCCTGCTGGACGAGCAAAGGCGCTTTCACCGCTTTGATGTAGGTCAGCGGCGAGGTTGCATCATAGACCTTCGGGAACTGCTCCGGGGTACCCAGCAACGTTTTCTGGTACGCTTGCAGCAGCGCATCTTCATGCTGCCACATGGTCCGCCAGTCGATAATCCCGAACAGGTCCACGGCGGCGGCAAACTCGTCTGGTGCCTTGCCGATCGCCATTAAGGTCATGAACCCGCCGTAAGAGCCGCCGGCAATGCCGACGCGGCGGGGATCGACATAGCCGCTGTCGACCAGGAAGCGCTTGGCCGCGAGCTCGTCCTTGAGGTCGCCGCCACCGAGATCCTGGAAATTGGCCTTCTGAAAGGCGAGGCCATAGCCGGTCGAACCGCGCGGATTGGGCTGGATCACCACATATCCACGACTGGCGAGCGCGGTCGCGTAGCGGCTGAAGCCGTCGTTGGTTTGTCCCGTCGGCCCGCCATGCGGCATCACCACGGCAGGGTTGTGACCATCACGACTGAGATTGAACGGCATGGTCACGACCGCGCTGACCAGTGTCCCGTCATAGCTCCGGAAGGTGACAATGCGCGACTTGGGCAGATGCTCTGGCGCGAGGCTCGCCATGGCAAAGTGAGTAAGCGGACGCAGCTCCTCGCTCGCAAGATCGAACGCCTGCAGCTCGCTCGGCGTATCCGCGCCCGAATGGAGGACCAGCAATTGCCGCCCATCGTGGGTAAATGGCTTCGAACCAATGGTGCCATTGACTCCAGGCGGCATCGTCAGCGGCTGCTCCGCCAGACTCTGGAGATCGACAAGCGACAGCGACTGGCGACCGTCCTCGCTGGTCTGCACCACGAAGGAGCGGCCGTCTGGGCTGACGGCGCCGCTGGACTGCTCCCAAGGGGTCGGACGAAGCGTGCGCAGCGCGCGAGTGGCCGGCACGAAGACTGCCGCATGCTGCTGGTGTGTAACCTCGTTGGTGGTGACCGCGATGGCACTCCCGTCAGCCGTCGCGCCGCTTGCCGTGTAGATGATGCCGGGCTTCCCCAGGAGCTTCACGGCCTGACCGCTTGCAGCGTCGACCCGCCAAACCTCTCCAGCGTCGCCGCCGACGAAACTTCGATTGGCAATCAGCGATCGCCCACCGTCAATCCACTCGACCGCACTCCATCCCCATTGCGGGTCGGCTTCGTGGGTCAGCGCCCGCACCTGCCCACTTGAGAGGTCCATGACCGCGAGGTCGACCTGCCCCTGGCCACTGCGCTTGGTCGAGAGCGCCATGCTTCGGCCGTCTGGCGACAGCAACATGCCCTCCTCGCGGACTTCGGGCGTATTCGTGAGGTTGCGCGTGGCTCCGCCGGCCGTCGGAACCGCGTAGATGTCGTACTGCTCGTTTCCGCCCTTGTCCTGGGTGAAGTAGAGGGTTCGACCATCCGGCGCGACCGCGAAGCCGCTTTGATTGTCGTCCGCCTGCGTCAGCTGCACCGGCCAGCTGCCCGCCGCGTCCATTCTCCAGATATTGTAACGGCCGGTCAGGTTCGTCGACACGAACAGCTGTCGCCCGTCCGCGCTCCAGGCCGCGTCGAGCGCGCCACGGGAGAAAACCAGGTCACTGATGGGTACGGGCGCTGCCAGCGGGTCAACAGGCGAGCTGATGCTGCGTGGATCTGTCACTGGCCGGACCGGCGTTGGAATGGCCGCCGGAGCTGCAGTGGAAAGCAAGGCAGCTACAGTGATCAGCATCCGCATCGTCATTACGCCCCCGGTTGAAGGGGGAAGAGTACATCAATCTACGCACATGCCAACAATGGTACGCGGAGCATTGCGCTGGTCTACTGCTCGTCTGGCGAATGAGGGGTGAGTGCAGTGGGTGACTATCCAAGGCTTACCAAGCCGCAACAGTCACGATCTTAAGCCGAACAACCTCACTAAGCGAACTCATGACGGGTCGAACGATGACGTGGTCACCCACAATGGTCTGGCCTCGATCGTTTCCCCATGCCAGACACTCTCCATTCCCCGACAATCTCGAATTCAACACAAGAGGTCACGAATGCGCGTTGCTGCCTGTTTGATTGCTCTCCTGCTAGCCAGCAGCGCCGCTGCGCAGACGCCCCCCAACACTTACCATCGCGCACCCGACGCGATCGCGAAGGCGCTTGAGACGCCGCCCACCCCGGGTGCTTCGATCAGTCCCGATCACCGGACCCTCGCGATTACCGGTCGCGAGAACCTGCCATCGATCGCGAATATGTCGAAGCCCATTCTCCGACTTGGCGGCTACCGGATCGACCCGGCGACAAACGGGCAGGCCGAGGTCCGCGTCCAGTGGCTCAATTCCCTTGACTTCAAGGACGTCGCCAGCGGCAGGACCGTAACGGTGAAGCTCCCCGCTGGCCTTCGCTTCGCCTCGCCCGACTGGTCGCCCGACGGAAGCCGGCTCGCCTTCTACGCGCAGGAGCCTGATGGCTTGTCCTTGTGGATCGCAGAGCTCGACGGCAGCGCGCGGGTGGTCGCGAAGCATCTGAACGGTACGTTCGGTACTCCCTTCGCCTGGACCCCCGACAGCAAGGCTTTGATCATTTACTCGGTGCCCGCCGGTCGAGGCCCCAGGCTCACCGAAAGCACTACGCCGACCGGCCCGATCGTCCAGGAGAGCGCTGGTCGGACCTCCGCGGCGCGGACTTATGAGGACCTGCTCGGGGATGCGCACGACGAGGCCTTGTTCGACTACTACTTCACGGGCCAGCTCATGCGGGTCGATCTCAGTGGTGCCGTCCGCCCGATCGGCTCACCCGGGCTGATTACTGACTTCAGCGTTTCACCGGACGGGAAATACCTGCTTACTGAGAGACTTAAGCGGCCATATTCATATCTCCTGCCAGCCAGGTTCTTTCCGACCCAGATCGCGGTGTCCACGATCGAGGGCGCTCCGGTGAAGATGCTGGCCGATCGGCCGCTCGCCGACGACCTTCCGGTGGATTTCGACGCAACGGTGAAGGGACCTCGAGAAGCAGAATGGCGGTCTGACGCACCCGCGACGCTCGTCTGGGCCGAGGCGCTCGACGGCGGAAACCCGCGCGTGAAGGTGCCCTTTCACGACAAGGTGATGATGCAAGCCGCCCCGTTCAGTGCGGCGCCGGTCGAGTTGGCGAAAACGCCGGCCCGCTACTCGAGGGTGCTGTGGGGTGACGATGGCTTTGCCCTCGTGATCGACCGCGAATGGAAATCGCGCACCGAGCATCGTACTCGCGTCGAGCCTTCGCGGCCCGGCCAGGCACAGGTGATCCTCACCCGTAACTACCAGGATCAATATGGAGACCCGGGACTGCCGCTGCTCGAGCAGAATGCCGCCGGCAAGCCGGTGATGCGCTTCACGCCAGACCATGGCGGCGTTTACGTGACTGGCGAGGGAGCGACAAAGGCTGGTGCGTTCCCCTTCCTCGCCGCCATGCCTCTGCGGGGCGGTGAGCAGAAGCAACTCTGGCATGCCGCCGCGCCCTATTACGAAACGGTTGTAGCCCTGCTGGACGATAAGGCTCAGCGGGTGCTGACGCGTCGCGAAAGCGCGAAGCTGGCCCCCAATTACATGATCCGCAGCGTGAAGGATGGCCGCGTCACGCCGATCACCGCCTTCCGGGATCCAGCGCCGGTCTTTGCTGGCGTGACCCAGCGCACCATCACCTACAATCGCGCTGATGGCGTGCCGCTGTCGGGCTCGCTCTACCTGCCGGCAGGGTACAACGCCAAGCGCGATGGGCCGCTTCCTACCTTGCTCTGGGCCTATCCGGCGGAGTTTACCGATGCCAAGATCGCGGGTCAGACCGTTGATCAGGGCAATCGCTTTGTCCGCCCGCGCGGCATCAGTCATCTGTTCTTGCTGACACAGGGATATGCCGTTCTCGACAACCCGGCCATGCCAATCATCGGCGAAGGGAATGCGGAAGCGAACGACACCTACGTCAAGCAACTGCAGGAAGACGCCCGGGCAGCGGTCGATGCCGTCGTCAAACTCGGCGTTGGCGACCGGGCCCGCATGGCAGTCGGAGGCCACAGCTATGGCGCCTTCATGACCGCCAATCTTCTCGCCCACACGGACTTGTTCCGCGCGGGCATCGCGAGGTCTGGTGCCTACAATCGAACGCTGACGCCCTTTGGGTTCCAGGCGGAACAGCGGACCTATTGGGAGGCTACCCCGACCTATACTGAAATGAGCCCGTTCACTTATGCCAACCGGATCAAGGCTCCGATTTTGCTGATCCACGGCGGCGCAGACGATAATAGCGGAACCTTCCCCATCCAGTCAGAGCGCATGTACGCGGCGCTCAAGGGCAATGGCGCGACCGTTCGCTACGTCGTTCTTCCCAACGAGCCGCACGGCTACCGTGCGCTCGAGTCAACGGAAGAAACGCTGTGGCAGATGACCGACTGGCTCGACCGCTACGTCAAGCCGAAACAGCCCGCTCAAGAGCTCGGGCGCTAGAACCTCGACCGAAGGTACCGTTCGAAGTGGTCCATCAGTCCTGCATCGGACAGGATCGCTTCCAGCGGTGATCGCTCGCCAATGAAGCTGCCTTCGGCCCACCGCCTACGCCACCACTCGGCGTAGTTCGGTTCGCCGCAAGTCACGAGCCTGATCGCCTGGTGGAAGCTCATCAGGCGCTGGATGCTGGCGAGCTCATCGTCCGTCGGTGCGCGGTAGTGATCGCGCCACTGCGAAAGCCAGCGTAGCGGGAGGCCAGCGACCTTCTCGAAGGTCTCGTCATCCATTCCCCATGCTGCTGGCAACAGATCAAAGAGCCGCTCGTCCTGCTCGACCGCCCGACGCCTCTGGGCATTCGCAAGCTGATGCTGTGCAAGCGCCAGCATCGCTTCGGCATTCCCCGGTGGTCCTGAGAGCAGATAGCGGGTGTTCAGGGTGCGAACGATAGATCCTTCCTGGCGATTGCCATCGTCGATTATGGCTGACGTCGAGATGGCGAAGCCGGCAGGCCAGCGACCTTTTCGGTCAGAGTAGACACGGCCGAAGGCGACGGTCGAACCCAAATGGTCCCGAAACGACCATTCTCTGAGTTCGGCGTCGTACCGGCCCGCCGCGTCGCCCGCCGTCTCGGCATGGCCCTGCGAGGCGCCTGCCTTTGGTGCCTGCCCTTCGTTGTTCGTCTTCTTACTCATTTTCATCTCCTTCGATCACACACGAAGGAGCAGAAGCAAATTCTATTCATTCCTAGCTGCAGGGTAGTTCATCAAGGGTCGCGATGGGCGATGGATTGGTTCTGGAAGCCGAATTGATAACTCGTGACCGATCCTGCCTCGGCCCGCCTCGATGCCAGCAAACTCCTGCCAGTGCACCCGGCATCGCCCATTGGAGGGGCGGTGGGCAACAGAGCGCCCTTTGCCCAACATGACAAACGATTGGCCGGGCTGGCCGATCGTTGACTTTCGACTACCAAAGGCAGGAGCTGGAATCGATCAAGTCAGGAGCGGCCTTTGTATGCGTAAAATCTCCCTAGTTGCGTCAGCCCTGGCCTTGGCATGGTCGAGTTCAGCGTTCGCGCAGGACGCAACCAGCGGATTGCTGCAGCGGCTCAGCAATGCGGCAGGGCCGCCGGGGTTCGAAGAACCGGTCCGGAAGATCATGGTCCAGGAGTTACGGCCGGTGACCGACCGTATCACCTACGATGGACTGGGTTCTGTCATTGCACAGCAAGGCAATAGCGGCCCGCGCATCATGCTCGACGCGCACATGGACGAACTCGGCGGGATGATCCGAAGGACCACTCCGGACGGCTTCCTGACCATGCAGATGCTCGGCGGCTGGCTCGATCAAGCGCTGGCCGGACAACGCTGGGTGATCATCGGCAGCAAGGGCCCTGTGCGGGCGATCACCAGCATCCGCGACGTTCACCTCACCTCGGGAGACGAGCGTGGCAAGCTGATCCCGCGTGAAGCCGTGTATCTGGACGTCGGAGCCGCCAACGCCGCGGAAGTGGCGGCGCTCGGCGTCTCCGCCGGTGATCCGGTGGTGCCGGATAGCGAGTTTGCCATCATGAATGGCACGCAGTCCTATGCCGGTAAGGCGTGGGACGATCGTGTTGGCTGCGCAGTCCTGATTGAAGCGGCCCGGCGGCTCAAGGCAAGCGGCCATCCCAATCAGGTCTTCTTCGTGGCTACGGTGCAGGAAGAAATCGGCTTGCGCGGAGCGCGGGCGTCTACGGCAATCGTCAAGCCCGATATCGGCATTGCGATCGAGGGCGGCGTGACCGGCGACTCCGGTGGCGCCAAGCCGGACGACTCTCAAGCCAAGCTTGGCGGCGGGCCGGGCATCTTCCTTTATGACTCCAGCGCGCTGCCCAATCGCAAGTTCGTCTCACTGATCAAGCGTACGGCCAGCGCGCGGCAGATCCCGCTCCAATTGGATCTCGTTCAGGGCTACGGCGACGACAGTGCGGAAATCCAGACCGTGAATGGCGGCGCGCCAACGGTGAACCTCGTGGTTCCGGCCCGCTACACTCATGTCCATAACGGCATCATTGAGCGCCAAGTGGGCCTCTCCACTTGCGTTTGCGACCGTCTGGCGGTGCGCTTGGATTTGCGCACCGCCATTTGTCCGGTCGATTACTCGGTTGCGGGCTCGCCGAAGCCTGTGTCTTTGATCGAGCGCGCAATCAACGAAACGAGCTCCAGCGGAAAGCTACTTAACGTTGCCGCAAGGACCTTATCATGGGTTTCGGCGCGGCGGATGAGCTCTCGAGTAGCTTCGCTGAGTGCCTCCGCTTCCCGGACGTCCTCCTCCGGTAGTTTGACACCTCGAGAGATGATGCCGTCCCGCGCCGCCTCATCAAGGGTGATGTCGTAGGCTTGCAGGAGATCCTTGCCACAATCCAAGCAGTAAGCCGCTCCGACCTTGTTGAGGAAACCACAGTCACATGGCGCGAAGGCCACCTCACGCGAAGGAAAGTCCGTTCCGCAATCGTGGCAAGTTGCGGCTCCAAGGTCGTTCCTGCAGTGGCAATGCCGGCAGACTTTCTCCCTCTGCTCACTTTCACTCGGCGCAGTGATTGCAGGCATGTCGTCCTCGATCCGGCGAGCATAGCTATCGAAGCGTTCGGTACCGGGCATGATCACGTAAGCGCAGCTTTGATCATTGTGACCATAGTTGCGGACCACTCGGCCGACGGCCTGCCGAAAAGCTAACTCGGTCATCGCCTTCGGAAGATAGATGAGCACGCGCAGCCGGGGGATATCGACGCCTTCAGCGACCATGCCGACGCTCACGAGCCAACGAATGTCCTCCTTGTGCCTGAAGGTTTCGATCCGTCTGTCGGCATTCCGCGTGTCCGAATGAACCACAAGCGGCTTCTCGCCGTCGATGCGCTCGATAAGATCGGCGAAGTAATTCGCCATATCGATGCTGGGCGCAATGACGAGGCCACCCGCTTCGGGCATATCAATCTGAACCTGGTTCAGCTTTTCACTGGCCTGAGCAACCATGGTGGCTTGGTAGCTATCCACACGGGGCGTAACCCCATCCGGCTCGTAGGAACGGGTGCGGGCCAGCCGATCGAACTCGAGCAAAGGCTTGAGAATGCGGTCGACCTCCAGGCCAGGAGGCAGGACGGGATCGGCGTCACTCGCGACGACGACCGATTGGCTCTTGTTGAGCTCCACTGTGAACTGACCACGATGACGGTGGAAAGCCACAGGCCGGCAATAGCCGAGTTTGACGGCCTCGCCGTAGGTCAGCGTCACCATGCCCTCTTTCGCGTGCTTGATGCGACCACTCTTATCGAGGTCCAACCATACGGACTGGCCTCCATCAGACCGAACTGGCGTACCCGTCAGAACAAGGCAGTAAGCTGCATTCTTGAACGCGCTGTCAGCTGAAGCACCCCACGCCGCTTCGATCGCAGCGTGATGATGCTCATCGCAGATCACGAGGGTGCGACCGCCCTCGCACACGCTCTGGAAGACATCCTGGAGTCCCTTCACTGCGTTCCAAGTGGCGCAATAATCCGTGTTCGGAATCCACCGCCCGTCTGCTGCGGTGATCTTCTCCATCCGCCGCCCGGTAACGTGGCTGAACTCCTTCGCCCACTGGTCAACAACAGTGGTACGCGGAGCGATCACCACAACGCGCGTGATCAACTTCATCGTGAGCAGAATCATCGCAATTACGCAGGCGAGCTTGGTCTTGCCGGCACCCGGAGCGGCATTGACCACGAAGTGCTTGCCCCCCTTTTGCGTCAAGTAGACGATGGCCTGGTCGACAGCAGTCATCTGCCACTTGCGAAGGTTGTTGAGCATCTTCTTGCCTTTTTTGAGATTGCAATCGGAGCAGGTCGCCTGCCCGTTTTTGAGAATGGTAGGTCCGCCCAGGAAGACTGGGAGGCGGTGGTCGGCGTGGAAGTCGGCGGCGATCTTCTCACCACACAGCTGGCACTTGCCTGCAGAACGTGCGCACAGGTTGCGCTTCTGCCGTTCACTGAATCGGCGGCTCACTGCTCGACCCAATATTCAGTGACGCTGATGTCCTTGACCGGCAGGGCCGCCGGCGGAACCAGAGTTGCAGTCTCGTTCAGCCTCCTGAGGGCGTGAGACAATGTTATGGTCCGGCGTCGGACAGATTTCCCTTCTCGGCGCAAATCGCTGATGACTTTTGTCAGGTCAGGTGTGCCGAAGAACACCATGGCTTCCAGACGTGTCATCGCGTGCCCGGCGAGGAGGTATGCACGCGTTGCCGCGATACCGTAGCGATTGAGCATTCAACTTAGCCCTCTATTTTCATCCCTGGATTGAGATGCAATTCAGGCTTTCGTTTCTGTGCTCCTTCCTCCTTCTTAGCTGGCGCGACAGAGTAAGGTTTCGGTCTGCGCCTATTCTTGCTGTGAGCTGGTTGAGGTCGGAGCCGCTATCCGGATTAGCTGCGTGTCTGAGCTGGATGGCGTGCGGTCCTAAGCTGCCATAGGGAGGCACGAAGACGTAAGGAGTGAAGGATGTCGCTCGACCCTGAGGTGTTCGAGGCTTTGCTGGAGAGCGTGCGGCGCTTCGTGCGCGAACGGCTCCGCCCACTGGAGGCCGACGTCGAAGCGGCGGATGCCGTCCCCGAGTCCGTCGTCGCCGAAATGCGCCACATGGGGCTGTTCGGCCTTTCCATCGGTGAGGAATATGGCGGGCTGGGACTTTCGATGCTCGAAGAAGCGAGGGTCGCGATCGAGATCGGACGCACCACTCCTGCCTTCCGCTCAGTCTTCGGCACCAATGTGGGCATCGGATCCCAGGGGCTGGTGATCGCTGGTACCCACGAGCAGAAAGAGACTTGGCTGCCTCGCATTGCCTCCGGTGAGCTCGTCACCAGCTTCGCGTTAACGGAGCCCGACGTCGGCTCGGACTCGGGCTCAGTGAGGACTAGGGCCGTGCGTGACGGCGATGTTTACCGGCTGACCGGCACCAAGCGCTACATCACCAATGCGGACAAGGCGGGACTGTTCACGGTCATGGCCCGGACCGGGAGCGAGTCCGGTGGGCGCGGCGTATCCGCATTCCTCGTTCCCCGGGATGTGCCGGGTGTGTCCATTGGCGAACCCGACAAGAAGATGGGGCAAAAGGGCGCACACGTCGCCGACGTCGTGTTCGAAGACGTCGCAGTGCCGGCAGCCAACCGCCTTGGAGCGGAGGGACAGGGCTTCAAAATCGCCATGCAGGTGCTTGATCGTGGAAGACTGCACATCTCGGCCGTCTGCGTTGGAATCGCCGAGCGCCTGATCGCTGATTGCGTCGCCTACTCGCTCGAACGCAGGCAGTTCGGCAAACCGATCGCGGAGCACCAGCTCATCCAGGGCTTGATCGCCGATAGCAAGACAGAAGCCCTTGCTGCTCGGGCGCTGGTGCTGGAGACGGCCGAAGCGAAGGACCGCGGAGAGGACGTGGTTCTTGGGGCCGCTGCCGCGAAGTACTTCGCGTCCGAGATGGTCGGCCGGGTGGCTGACCGGGCAGTGCAGATCTTTGGCGGCGCGGGCTACATTGCGGATTATGGCATCGAGCGGCTCTACCGCGATGTCCGCCTCTTCCGCATCTACGAGGGCACAAGTCAGATTCAACAGCTGATCATCGCCCGCGAAACACTGAAGCGGGGCGGATAGTCTCTAAGTTGGCGTCGATCGTTGGCGTGCGATCGCCAACGCTGGTTTGCGGCTGTCTGCTCAATCGAAGCTAACTCCCGACCCGCTGGATCTGCCTCGGCGGAATGATCGCCTGTTAAGAGGGGCAATCGTCGCAACGCTTTCGATTATCACTCAAATATGGCCGACGCCTCGGGTCAAACGAAGCCGCCTTGCGTCCGTTCGAGCACCCATGGGCGCTCAAGTGCGTTTCGCCAGCGGTATGAGACGAGAGCATATTCAGGGTCGCGGAGCGAAATCGCCCTGGACGATGCCGCGACCTGCGTGGAAGCAGATCGTCGCGCGCACCTGGCAGAGAAGCTGGGTCGACAATGCCAGCCTCGTTGCCGCAGGCGTCGCCTTCTACAGCTTCCTGGCGCTGGTGCCGTTCCTTGGAATGCTCGTGCTGATCTACGCCATGGTTGCGGATCCCAGCACGGTGGTCAGCAACATGCAGTCACTGACTGGTTTCCTTCCGCCAGATGTCGCCCGGTTCGTTGGAGAGCAGCTCATGCGAGCTGTGACGACGACTGGAGCCACCAAGGGCACCGGTGTCATCCTGGCACTCGCGTTCGCTCTCTATGGCGGCGCCAATGGCGCTGGTTCAATCATGACAGCCTTGAACATCGCCTACCATGAAGAGGAGAAGCGAAGCCTGTCTCGCTTTTACCTCACCGCTCTCGTTATAACCTTTTGCGCGCTGCTCATGGCACTCACCGCCCTCATCGCGACTGCAGCGATCGCCTATCTCGGAAAGTTCGCGCCAGATGCGTCAAATCTGACGCTGTTGCTCGGACGGGCCGCCGCTTACTTCGGCCTGCTGTGTGGAGCGGCGAGTGTCGCTGCCACACTATACCGCTTCGGACCGGCACGTGAGAAGGCGCGCTGGGCGTGGATCACGCCGGGCTCCTTGTTCACCGCAGTGACGTGGCTTCTGCTGACTCTGGCCTTCGGCTTCTATCTGACAAGCATTGCCAACTACGAAGCGACCTACGGCTCGCTCGGTGCCATGATCGCGCTGCTAACGTGGATATACCTGTCGGCTTACGTCCTCATTGTAGGCGCTGAGCTTAATAGCGAGGTCGAGCATCAAACGCGCATTGATACGACCACGGGGGCGCCCGAGCCGCTTGGAAGTCGCGGAGCCTGGGCCGCCGACAATGTCGTTGAGAGCTCCGACCCAGACAGGGAAGTCGCAAGCACCGGATCCGGACCGAGCTTGGGCGATGCAGGACCGCCCCTCCCCGCCCAAGACACTCGCGCTAGCTCAGAGGGCGATCTGGCCCCACCCGGCGCCAAGGCCTGAGAACCCTCCCACCGGTGGCTGTAGCCCCACAAGACGGAGCCTTTAGGTGCAATTCCTTAAGCAAAAAACGGCTCGACCTGCCTACTTGGCAGGAACATCCACAGGAGAGCAACGATGACCGGCTGGCGCCGTCCGCTTGACCAAGATCCCGACTATTACGAAGATCAGGCCAAACGGGCGGAGAGGTTCGCTGACCGTCTAGCGCCGAGGATTGGAGGCAAGTTCCGCCGGCTCGCTGAGGAGTGGCGCCGCCAAGCTCGCACCAGTGCGGGCGAGCCGGGCGAAGGGATCGCCAATCACCCCTCGATCAAGGGGTAGCACCTGGTTTCGAAGGCTCTCAGCATCTCGTCCGAAAACCTAATCAATCGGGACTAGCCACTTTCAATTAGTCCGGACTGTCCAGCATGCCGCTGGAGCTTGTTCCCGACCGCCGTCAAGAAGACACTTCCTCCCCGGCCCACGCCCGCGAAGGGCGGCTTCGAGGAGGCGGCAATGGACAATTTCGACTTCGAGACCGACCAATTTTCTGACACCATGCTCGGCGAGACTCCGCTCGGCGCCTATGAGCAGGGATCGTTCGAGGATTTCTCCAGCGACCAGTTCGGTGATCCCTTTGCTGACAACTTCGGAGGCGACGGTTTCGACGGAGAAGAGGGCTGGAGCGGAGAAGCAAACGGGTTCGACCAGTTCAGCCTCGGCGATGGCGAGGGCGACGAATTCTCGCTTGGTGGCCTGTGGAAGGGCATCAAGAAAGTCGCCACCACGGTTGCGCCGCTTGCCAAGAAGTTTGCGCCGCAGATCGGCGCGGTGATCGGCGGCGCTCTCGGTGGTCCGGCTGGCGTCGCATTGGGAGGAAAGCTCGGTACCCTTGCTCGCTCGCTCGAGGGTGAGGATGAAAGCGATAGCGAGGAAGAGCTGAACGCGCCCGCACGGGTTCCAGCGGTGGACGAGTCGCTTTCCGAGTCCATGGCAGACAGCGCGACCCGCCTACCAGGGCCACTCGCCCAGACGATGGGCTCGGCAATCACTGTCACCTTGGCCAGCAGGGCTCCGCTCAGCGTCAAGGCAGTGGTGCCGATCCTCGCTCGCGCCGGTGGCGACATCGCCCGGCAGCTGGCGATGAATCCCGATCCACGCGCCCGCGTCCTGCTTCGCACTATTCCAACCATTCAGAAGCGCACGCTGGCGACGCTCACTGCCAAGTCGCAGCGCGGCCGTCCGATTACTCCGCGCACGGCCGTGCGAGTCATGCGAACCCAGGCAAACAGGGTGCTGACCAACCCGCAATATCTTGGCCGGGCACTCGCCAACAATGCCCGCAAGCGTGGCCAGCTCAATCGCGCTGCGATCGCCAGGGCCGAGCGATTCATGTAAGAAGAACAAGGCCGGCGGGAACGCAGCTTGCGTACGCCGGCCCGCCAGCGAGGCGAATGGTCATGATCCAGCCAGGCCTTCTTCGTCAGAGCGTCACGCCCCCTCAGGGTGGTCAGTGGCTTGCCGCGGCAGCTTCGCCTTTGCTGCCAGCTGCGCGACGGATGCCGCCGCGATTGGGCGAGGCCGATCCGATGGCCTGGTCCCCCCGTCCAAACCGCACCAAGCTGATCAACGATGCTCGCCGCTCTCAGCGCCTGGCGCGCCGGCTCGACCAGCGCCGCCGACAGGAGACTGCTCGCATCGCCGCAAGCCAGCGTGCCCGACAGCAGCTCGCAGGGCAATTCAGTGGCACAATCACCACCATTCTTCGGCGCGACCCGCGACTGGCGGCTTTGCCCGGCCTGCAGGCGATCGCTGCCGCTGTTGGGACCGAGACATCGCTTGAGCTACTCGCCTACCTCCAGAGCAGCAACGCCGCCGGCACTGGTCCGAGCCTCGGGGGCTTTGTTGCTGCGCGCTTCAAGGTGGCGGCTCGCGCGGCGGGCTGGCCGCCCGCCTTGGCCGAACTCTCGGCAACCGTACTGGCTGAAGGGTTCGACCGGAGCGCCTCACCGGCAGTCCGAACATTCCTGCTGACGCTATCCGTGCTGCTCCCGAAGGCCGGCCGCAGCACGGTCGACTTCGTCCGCGACATCGCCGCGCGGGTGCGCGGCGCGGGCGAGTTCGAGCGCGCCGAACTGGCAATAGCGCCATGACCGCCCTCGCCCTCCGTCAACCTCCCGCCCCCGTCATCGCCGGGCCGCGTCCCGTCGTGCGCGGCGGGGCCGTTCCCGCGCTTAGCTTCTTCGCCCTGCGCACGTCCGTCAATGCCCGGCGCCATGCCAATGCGCTCCGCTGCTTCCGCCGCCACGAGTTCGGCAGCGGACCCGAAGCGCCCGGTCCGGCGCACATCGAGGCTGTCAACGACATGCTGCGCGCCGCGCGGCGTTCGGGCTTGGCCGAAGACCGGCGTCTCGCGGCAGCTTGCCGAGCGGCGGTTAGCGGCGATGATGCCGCCTGCGCGGCGATGCTCACCGCAAAGGAGCGCCATCAGACGCTGTCGGGTGAAGTCGAGAAACTTTGGGAGTTCTACTTCAACCTGTTTAATCAGCGGCGCGGCCCGTTCGCAACGCTGCTGAGCGGCATGGATCGGATAGCGCTAGATTGTTACCAGGCGATCTATCTCGGCCTGGGCCGGGCCCGCTCCATCCCGAGCCCGTCACCGTTCACCTATCTTGAGACCGGATTCGGCCCGGCCACCTTCCGCCGGGGCGTGCGGTTGTCGCTGATCGGGGCCAAGGCCAATCCCTTTCCGCTGGTGAAAGTGCCTTATCACCGCCTGATCAATCCGTGGTCGCTCGGCGCCATTCCGCACGAGGTCTCGCATAACCTCCAGAACGACCTTGGCCTGTGGGAGCTCATGCCGAGACAGATCCTTGCGACCTTCGCCAAGGCCGGGCTGCCTCGCCGCAACGCGGCCGTGTGGGCACGCTGGCATAAGGAAAGCTATGCCGATCTTGCCGGCACATTGCTGATCGGGCCCGCCTATGTCGGCTCACTCATGGACGTGGTCGGCCGTTCGCGCCCCGGCGCGGCCAACTTCTCGGACGAGGCCGTCCACCCCACTCCAATCATCCGTGTGCTGCTCAACATCGAACTGCTCCAACGCATGGGCTTTGGGGACGACGCCCGACAGTTCCGTGCCGCTTGGGACAAGCTTTACCCCTCATCTGCCTGGGCGCAGGTGCCAGCCTGGGTTCGCGACAAGCTACCCGCGCAGATCTCGGCAATGGTCACCGCGATCTGCTACTCTCCAAGTCCCGAGTATGGCGGCAAGTGCCTAGCCGAGGTCGCAAGATTTGAACCCAAGCACGCCCTGCTAACGCAGGAAGCAGCAGTCAGGCTGGAGGCTGGCGATTCCACCGGTGTGCTGCCCGAACGCTTCCTGATCGGGGCGGCCCGGCTAGCCCTAGCGCGCGGCAAGGTTTCCCCCGAGACTATTTACCGGTCGTTTTATGCCACGTTGGGGAGGAGCTGAAGCGATGTCGCAGTCTCCCTCCTTCGGTGCCCAAGCGCGCTCGCCCGCCGAAGATTTCCAGGCTGCGGCTGAGGCCGTGGACCGCGGAATGGCGGCACTGCTGAAGGCAGCGGAAGAGTTCCAGGCTGGCCAGGGCGAGCGCCGCAGTGTCGAACTGCTGTTGCGGGGCCTGTGCGCAGCTGGGACCAGCCGGCCGCCAATCGATCCCGGCGTGCCCCGGGCCTCCGCGCTCAACGACAGTTTGCTGTGGCTGGCTGCCATCCGTGACGCGCTAAGTCCGGACATCCTGATCGACCTTGAGAAGGAAGCGCAGGACGGCGGAGCGCCCGCCGCAGTGCACTTGCTCGACGCCGTTCGCGACTTCGAACTGCTGCTCGGCTCTCTCGGCGATGCACATGGTCTCATCGCCGCCACGCTCCCACAGGAGGATCAGAACATGGCCACCGGACAACGCTCTCGCCCAACGCCGCCCATCCAGGTTCGGGTGACAACCACCGCTCCCGGCGGCACAGGCGCGCCCGTCAGCAAAGTCCAGCAACAGCTGGTCACCACCCTCGACAGTCTTGGTCTGCCGCATCACGAGGGCATACTCGACGGTCGCGGAGCAGGCGGCGACCGGCTGGTGGCGAGGCTTGTGGACACGCTCGACCGCCGCTTTGCGCTGCGCGATGATCCGCTGGGCGGCTATCGGGCGACCCTGACCCGGGCGGGCGCCTTCGACCGCAGCGGCGTCACCGATGGGCCGCTCGCCGGTCGTCTCGCCATCGCGTCCCAACTGGCAGTTGCGACTACCCGCCAGATCGGCGTGATGCTGGATGACTTGCTAACGTTGGCCCAGTCGATCGAAACTTGGCCGCTGACCGATTCCGCGAGGATCGACTCAGCCCGGGCACGCGTGGAGGCGCAGCTTGACCGGCTGCGGGACCTAGCCGGTCGGGCCGGCGGGCCGCCGCGGCTTCGCTGCAAGCATGCGCTCACCGCATTCGCGCAGGCACTCGGGCAACAATTCATCGCTCTTGGCCTGCTCAACTGCGTCCCGCCGGCAGGCTGGAGCGATCTGCGCAGCCGGCTCGATGAGGCAGTGAACGCACTTGGCTCGACGCTGGCCGTGACCACTCACGATGAGTTGAAGGCGCTTGTGGAGCAGCTCTTTGAGCAGAGCGCCACCCTTCGGCGCCAGCTCACAGGTCAGGAGGGCAGCTTGCAGCGCAGCGAGGCTTCCTACCACCTACGCACCATCTTCGAGGCGGTCGCCACCCAAGTCGACGGCATCCGCGCGGCAATGGACGACAGCCCTGCCGCTGCCGCTTGGGTCGGGGCCCGTCTCCGAGGCGAGGACGAGCCCCCTCGTTACCTGGCCGACGAGCTGGACGAAGCGCTCGACTGGTTGGCCGAGCTAGCAGACAGCTTTGGCCTGTCCGATCGAGCCTACGCCGATCTCCGCCCGGAGGCGGTGCGAGACATTCATGGCGCGCTAGGGACCTTGGCGAGCGTGATTGGCAATTGCCGAGGCGAGCTGCGCCGGCTCGACGTGCCTGAGGACGATGACCTAGTCGAGCGCATGGACGGATTGCAGCAGCTGATCGGCTCGGCACAGGACCTTACGCGCCAACTTACCGATGCGAGGGGTGGTCCCACCACCTCCTCGAAGAAGCCCCCCAAGACCTCGCGCCAAGGAGCAGCGTCATGACCGATCCCGTGATGCCCACGATTACTCGCCGCGACTATGACGAGCTGCTTGCCAAGCTTGAGGGGCTGCGCAGCGCCCTGGTCGTCGCCGCGCGTGACGAGCTCGCCGCCGGCCCCTCATCGGGCGCCGAACTGCTCAATAGCTATGTCGACTCCGCCCAAAGCCTGATCGAAGGCACGATTGCCGATCGGCAACCGCCCGACGGAGGTTTTGCCAATCTCATCGGGCTTGGGCCGACGGTCGCACGCGATGCCGGGGATGCGCCGGCACCAACCAGCGTGCCGAGTTATGACAATGACATCCGCCGCGAGCGCCTATTGGCGGTGGCCGACCTCTACTACCTCTACCAGCATGAGCGCGCTGGCGTGTTCCGTGCCGTTCTCAAGCTCCAGACGCTATTTCGCTCGGGTGAAGTGCGTTTGTCGGACGGTCCGGGCGCGATGGCACTCTACCAGTATGACCGCAAAAAGGTGCTGCGCTTCACCGCCGGTGAGCGCCACGCCGCCTACCGCAAGGTTTTTGGGTATACGAGCGTCCCGACACCCGCAGGGGCCGAGCCGAACAGTGCGTTCCACGGCCTGCTGAGCAACTTCTGCGAGCATGTCAGCCGCTACTTCAGCGACAAGCGCGTGTCCGAGGTGTTGCGACCGGACGGCACGCGCGAGACCTTTGGCAGCATGGCCGTGGTACGCCGCTCAGGGCTCGACCTGCGCCACAACCTCAAGCAGGTCTCCTACGGCAACATTGCCGTGCTGCGCAGCGAGGTTCTGATCCTGTTGCGTGAAGCCTTCGCGGTGCTTGGCTCGGCCGACGTGCGCAGCCTCTTCGGCGCCGACAGCGCGTGGGATGTCCTGGAAGAAGTGATGAAGCGCTACTTCGTGGAGGTGCCACTGACGTCGCAGCGCAGCCGCATGGCGACCTCGGGACGCGCCATCCTGAACTGGCTGGCTGAGGATTATCTGCTCAGCCAGGTCCGGATTGATTTCGAGGCCTTCCTTGAGGCGATCATTGATCCATGTGATGATTGGCGCACCAGCGCCGAGTCGATTGGCCTTAGTCAGGACGGAGCTTCAGGGGGCAGCAATGTGGTGCCTTTCCGCGCCCCGCTTGCCCGGACTTCCTGACTAGAAAACAGCGGGAGGAGTGCTGCCTATGAACGCGCACAAGCTGCTGCTCGTCGAGCCCGCTCAGGGATCGCTGCTCTTGACCCCTCCCCGGCCGGCGCCGACGCCGGATCGCTGGCTGACCGGGGCGACACCAAGCAATCCGTTCGCGTGCCTGTCGGAGCGCGAGCGCCAGATTGCCGCCCTGGTCGCCGAGGGCTCGTCCAACAAGGAGATTGCTCGCTTGCTCGATATCTCGCCAAACACCGTGTCGAGCCATCTGCGGCAGATTTTCGCGAAGCTTGGCCTGGTCCGCCGCGCCGAGCTCTGCCGGCTCTGGTTCCGGGCCGAAACAGTGCGGACCGAAGCCTAGGTGCCTATCACCGTGCCGGTGTGATTGTATCTGTTAACGGACACTGCACTCGCGCGTGTAGCTCGTAGGCGAGAAGCTCGCAGGTCCGCCTTTTAGCAATCCGCGTCTGATAAGGCCCGTAAGCGCCCCTCCTCGCGGCTTGATTGGCTACCTCAAAGCCTCCACTCCTAAATTTGCTCTGAATGGTACTGGCCCCTTCTGCTCCCCATATGTCCGTGAAAGGAGAGGCAAGATGGCCGGTGGTTGGACGCGCGACGGAGCGGTTCAGGAGCAGATCGACGATACAGTTGCGGACGCCGTGCTGGCTGCTCGGGCAAATATGCCGAGCGGAGCGAGTGAGCCGTTCTGTGTGATCTGTGGCGACGACATCCCCGAGGGTCGCCGCCACGCGGTGCCTGGTGTTCGTACCTGCGTGAAGTGCCAAAGCGCCCGCGACCGACCACTCGCCGCAGCGTTCAATCGTCGCGGCAGCAAAGACAGCCAGCTGAGGTAACCACCCGGGCCCAGACACTGCCTCGAAATGAGCAGACCGTCTTACTGACGCTGAGTTGTGCTTCAAGCGCTTCATGAGACCGGACGTTGGCTCAATCTGCTAGACTAGCGGCTAACTGGCCACCTCAATGGCTTCGGCGACGGTGATGCTTGGCCGTGTGGCAGCTAGGTCGCGTGCGGCCAAGCCGAACGCTTTGAAATGGTCGGACGCCATGTGCGCCTGAACGGCACCGTGGTCGAAGTACAGCTCGTCGAACACGAAGCGCCGGTCACCGTCGACCTCCTGCCAAAGATCGTAGCGGAGGACGCCTGTCTCAGCCCGAGAGGCCGCGATGCAGGGCTGGGCTGCAGCGACGAACGCCTCCTCCTGCCCCTGCTTGACGGTTACAAATGCTACGACCTTGACCGACATGATGATCTCCAACTGTGGAACATCGTGGACTCCCTGGTGACGACCGGCAAGACCCACCGCCGCACGTTCCGCAGCGATTGAGCTGGCCCACAGTTCGGACATCCGTCCATCGCAGTCTGTCTATGGCTGAAAAGACCCACACTCGGACGCTGGGGCTTCGATCTCAACTGCCCAGGAGCGGACGTTCCTTCACGGAGGACGGGCTGCGGCCGGAAAGACCCACTTGCTGATGTTAGCGGTTGCTGGGTCACCTCTCGTAAGCAGCCGTTCATTCATATGAGCTTGGAATGCGAGCAACCGGGAGCGGCTTGCAGTTGGAAGCGCTCACACAAAACCTGCGATCACTCGTAACCGGAGCAACGCGAGCGGCTGTGCGTTAAGTTGAAACAAGTTGACCAAGAGGCGTGGCAGACAGCCATGGACAATGTGGCAGATCAGAGGAAGCCTGGGCCCGACATGGGAGAGCAAAGTCTTGAGCAGTCGCTAGCTAAAGGCAAGGGACCGTCCAAAAGCAAGCAAGGTCCCAAAAAGGTGGCCGTAAAGCAGAACCAGACCTCACGTCCGTAGGTTTTGGCGACTGCGTCAATGATGCTCAATCCTGGATCGTGAGCCAAGGAGACGAACATGCCTGCGAAATGTTGGGCTTGTCTTGGTTAGCTGATGGATGCAGGCTTCGATAGCTTCCTTCAGGCGGGATTTGAATGTTCGTCTCACCGGCGGCGGGATGGAGTGCGCCTCGACCTGATCAGGGCCACGTCTCACGACAAACACATCTTGCAAGACTACGATGTTCTCGCAAAATTGGGCTTGAAGACCATCCGCGACGGATTGAGATGGCACCTTATCGGCAGGACGCCGGGCAGGTACGACTGGTCGAGTTGGCTGCCCGGCCTTGAGGCCGCCGAGCGGCTCGGCTTGCAGATTATCTGGGATCTTTTCCACTACGGCTCACCCGATCATCTTGACCAGGGCGCGCCAGATTTCCCTGACCGCTTCGCCGACTTCGCTGTAGCTGCGATGAGGGTACACCGGTCGGTGAGCAGCCGGCCAGCATGCATCTGCCTTTTGAATGAGATAAACTTCATGGCTTGGGCCGTGAGCGAAGGCTATTTTCCACCCGTAGGCACGATGGAACACGGCTGGTTCAAGAGCCATTTGGTCCGGGCGGCTATCGCTGCATCCACTGCCATCAAACAGGATTGGCCGGACACAATCATAATCGGAGCTGAGCCTCTCATCCACATCGCACCCCACAATCGTCGTCGGCAGACCGTTAGGAAGGCGAAGCAGAACCTGCAGGGCATGTACGAGGCCTATGACTGGCTTCTCGGAGTTGCCCGGCCGGAGCTTGGCGGAAGCGCCGACCTGATCGACGTGATCGGATGGAACTTCTATCCTCACAATCAATGGTATTTCGAAGGTCCCACCATTCCGATGGGTCATCACGAATATCGGGCGTTAAGCCACATGCTCATCGAGATGGCCTCTCGGTATCGGAAACCGATGATGCTCTCGGAGACAGGAGCGGAGGGTACGGGAAAGGCCTCTTGGCTCCATTACGTAAGCCACGAAGTTCGAGATGCGATGGTGGGCGGCGCCGATATGAGGGGCATCTGCTGGTACCCAATTACCGCGTACCCTGGCTGGGACAACTCGAGGTATGCCGAGACTGGCCTCCTGTCCACGATCTTGGCGAACGGGACCCGGAACATCGACGCGCGCCTGTTAGGCGAGCTACAGATGCAGCAGATGCTTTTTGCCTGCGAGCCGGACAGAAGACCCAAAGTGGCAGGCGGTGGACGCCACTAAACGACGGGTGAAGGTTGCAGGCTGACTGAGGGGGTTCCCACATGCGGCCACCCGTCACGCCATTCGATGCGATCCATCAGCAGCACTCGGCGGCTGTTGATCTCGTCCTCTTGCCGCTGCCGGGGCCGCTCGATGTCGATCGCATGATAAACGATCCAGTCTTGCCCCGCCTCATCCTTGATGATGCAGTTGTGTCCAGGCGCGAGCCAGCGATCGCTCCTAGATAACATCAGGCTGTGAGGAACACCCTTGGCTTGCTCGAGAGTCTCGAACGGCCCTGTCGCGCTCTTCGAGCGCGCGACCATGACCCCGTACTCCGCATGAGGGCCGCAGCAATTGTCACCCGAGTAAAACAGGTAGAAGAAGTCTTCGTGCCGGATGACCCATGATGCTTCAACGAGCCGAGGAAAGCTGCCTTGCTCACCATTTGGCCAGATCAGGTCGATAGGCGCACTGCCAGTTGCAAACGACCTCCGATCGGCCGCGAGTTCCTGAACCTTGATGGGCTGGAACCCGGAACCCCAGTAGAGCAGATGCTTGCCGGTGACCGGGTCATCGTAGGCCATAGGATCGATGAATTCGAATCCCACACCGAGCAAAAGGGGCTCTCCCATGTCGACAAACGGGCCGGCAGGTGAGTTCGAAGTCGCAACGGCAAGCGCGTGCCCCCGCTGGTGCACTTCGCAGACGTCGGGGGTGGCCGAGTAGTACATGAAATAGGTCGTGCCATCGAAGATGACGCTTGGAGCCCAAAAGTCTTGCGTTGTGCTCGCCCAGCGCGGCTTCGCGGGCAGCGCATCACCAAGATATTGCCATTCAATGAGGTCCGCTGATCGCGCGACCTGGACGTTGACCCACCCGTCCTCACGCAGTGCCTGCGTTGCGTAGGCGTAATAATATCCATCCGGCGCGTGGACGATGGCCGGGTCAGGGAAGTCGCAGTCGATGATGGGGTTCAGGTATAGCTGCTTGGGAGCATCGGAACGCTTCGAGGCATTTGGCACGGGCATCTACTTATCGGTCCTAAGCGGCTAATTCGGGCCCGTCCATCTATGATCAAGCTGGCTTAACATCAGCTTGAAGATTTGAACTTGCCGGGCTGGTACCAAGACGACCATTCAAGTCGTAGCGACGTCCACGTTCCCGAGCCGCGTTGATCGGCTCGCGCATATGAGTACCCGACAATATGCTCGCCTGGTCGACGAATGGGTGACTGCGATCGGTCTGCGACGAGAAGACTACGGAACCCATTCGCTGCGACGCACGAAAGCAGCCCTGATCTACAAGCAGACAGGAAATCTGCGGGCTGTGCAGGTCTTACTCGGTCTACCAAGATCGAGACAACCGTTCGGTACCTTGGCGTGGAAGTTGAAGATGCCTTGGCGCTGGCCGAAGCGACCGAAATCTGAGCAGGATGGTTCGCCAACCCACCACTCCCGTGCTTCGAGGAGCCGGGGCCCACATTTAGCCCACGGGGCGCCGGCAACTTGCGCGATCGGACTGTTTTCCGGCCGGTTATCCTGCAAAGACCGATTTCGCTAATTTGCAGGATAACCTCGTAGGAAGCTGCCAATGCTGATGTCCGAAGCTGGCGGATTTACAAACGTCCGGTAGTCGGCGCTTGCGACCCGTTGCGGGCATATCTTAGAATCGTCATTGCCTAAACTGGCAGCAGATAGGCGGCATGCGAACCCGCTCGCACCGCGACTGGCAATCTGTGCCGGCCGAAATTTGGGCGGTGGCGAAGGCAAGGTACTCACTTAAAGCGCCGAAGCCATTACAGGCTAAATCCCGTACCTCTCATCTGCGGAACATCACTCGTGCAGCCTTGTTAACCAAATCGAGCCGCCTGGCTCGTTTGGCGTCATCCGGCCGTGCACTCGTCGGGTGCTTCCATCGCATCCGAGGAGTATCGATGATGAAGGCCTATCTGCGTACTGCGGCCGTGATGTCCGCACTAAGTTTTGTCGCCATCCCACAGGCTGCTTCCGCTGCCATTGTTTATTCTGGCGTGTTCACACCGCTTAATGGGAGCGGTGTTTCTGGTACCACCACGCTCACGCTTTCAGATGACATGACCTCGCTTAACGTCATGATCCACGCAACTGGCCTTGAGCCCGGCAACGCGCATGTTGGGCATATTCATGGCCTTAATTCCGCACCGGGCGTACCGGCCGACTCGACAACTCCAACACTCGCGCAGGACACGGATCGCGATGGTTATGTTGAGTTGGCCGAGGGGCAGACGAGCTATGGGCCGATCCTCATCCCCTTTGGCAACGTTGACCCCAACCTGGATGGAGTGGTCGACTTCAATCAGACGTTCAACCTTCTCGACCCTGCTACCTACGCAGCCGGCTTCAGCATTAACGACTTGCTTGGAGCCGACCGCAGCGGCCTGACCTTGCGGGAGATTGTTCTGCACGGCATGACTGTCGCTCCGGGCGTAGGTGCTGGCACCCCCGGCGAAGTGAATGGAACCGGCGGATACCTCGCCGTGCTGCCGGTCGCCTCGGCTGAGATCGTGCGAGGTGGGGTCAGCGCCGTGCCTGAGCCCGCGACCTGGGCATTGATGCTGTTCGGTTTTGGCGCCGTCGGCTTCTCGATGCGCCGCCGTGGAACTGGCGACCTTTTGCTGCAAGCCGCCTAACTCGCTGCAGCGAGCGAAGAAGAAGGGCTCGGCCGTCTGGCCGAGCCCTTTCTTGTTCGCCTTTCGCCATTGCCTGCATGTCCGGTTGTCATCAGCTTCAGATATTGGCGTCCTGAAAAGAGTGATATCTCTGCTTCGCAGTGGTGAATGGAAAGCCCGACGGCTCTCTTGTCAGGAAGTCACTGCCTCGAGCGCTCGCGCGTCGTGCATCGGACAACCGTTGAACTTCGAACGGAACTCGGCCGACATCTCGTATGTGTGCCGTCGGGCGCGGTTGACCGAACCAAGGGGCTGGTGCGCCGACAGCCCATGCCAGGGGCTGAAGAAGACCTGCTCGTCGGTCAACTCCTGGACTTCAGTCCCGATTGAGATCTGTGGGGCAACCATGATCCGCGCGACGGCTTGATACGGACTCGCCTTTTCATCCCAAACAACTGAAGCGTCCTCGACCGGCATCTTGTTGAGATCGGTGCAGAGCTGCACCCGGAGCTCCCACTCACCGCCCTGCTCTATTATCGTGTTACGGACCTCTTCGCGCAGCGCATCGGGGCGGCCCGTTACGTCCACTCGTTGGCCCTTGAGCTGCGTTAGGTGGTCGGACACCGGCACCAGAGCGAATTTCGCAATGTAGTCGCCAAAGCGAAATGCGGTCTGGCTGTAATAGGTGCCGCCCAGAGGGTGCGTGATCGGGACGCCGCCCATCGACTTGAGCATGGCGCTTTGGCCACCCACCGCCTCAAGTAAGTCTTCAAGCCCGCGGAATGTGGCCGAGAGCGCCTTCTTCGCCCATTCCGCTTTGTCGGTCGTGGCAGCGAGCTGCTTGAGCGAACCCAGAAACTTCTTGGCGTCGGGTGCGGCGAAAGCGGGATCGCTCGCCAAAACAAAGTTCTGGCTCGTCTCACCCTTGCTTTCTGGTAGACGCTCGCCAGGCACGTCCAGCACTTTCAGAGCCATTCCGCGTGCTGCCGATACTGCATCGTCGAGGATATCCCCTGGCTGTGTCGATAGCCGCATTACGGCCTTGTAGGTGCCAGGGGAGGCGAACAACCCCTGCGCCAGTTCCGCCGGCAGGTTCGACGCGATGGTCAGCTCGCCTTGGAAGACGCCGTGCGCTTTGGCGTGAACGGCACGCACTGCATGCCCGTAGTCTTTCGATGTGGTCTCCTCGATCGACCGCATCGTTTCCGTCAAGTCCCGATGGACCTGCTCCTCGTCTTCGATCGCCTTCTCGACGGACGGGCTGTAGGTTGCGGGGGTAGTAAGCATGAGGATCTCCTTCATGAGCCCTCCAGCGAACCGCCACTCACGATGTTCCAATAGATGAGACCGCAGGCAGCGCTGCACAGCCCGCGCACACGAAGCTGAGTCAAGCGGGTCTCAAGCAAAACTGAAAATCACGCACTAATCGCGTTGCCAATGTCGGTCTTTGCCCTAAGTCTCCCATCAAAAGACGTTGGGGCGGACTCGGTCTCAGCATCACTGCCGACCTGCGCAGAATCAGGTAGCGCTGCTCCACCGCGTAAGCGAAAACTTAACAGCAACCCTCAAAACTGTTACGCCCATTCGCACACCGGGGAACTCACGGCGATGGGCTGCTTCGCGCGGAAGGTCGAGAGGTGAACGTTACGGCGCGCATTCGCCAACCGGCCGTGCAGGCGCTGGTGGTGGTTCATTGCCTTGGCCGAACTAGGGTAGAGGACCCGCTCGGCAACTCTGTCGGGATTAGGTCCCGCAAAGCCCGGGCCGTATTGGCGCTGCTTGCGCTTCATGGGCGGGCGATGTCGCGCGACTCTCTCGCCGACTTGTTGTGGAGCGACCGAGGTCCCGCTCAAAGCCGATCCAGCCTGCGCCAAGCTATCTTTGAGCTTCAGCATGCCTCGGAGGACGTCGGATTGCTCCTGGACGCCAGTCGCGGCGAGGTGACGATTTCGGCCGGTGCGGCGATCACCGATCTCACCATGATCGAGGCGGCCGTGGACACGGACGACTGGCACCGTGTGCACCATCTGCTTGCGTCGTCCGAGCGCGGCCTCCTCACCGATCTGGATGGGCTGGACGAGCAGCTGGACGATTGGCTGCGCCTGGAACGCGCGCATGTTCCAGCTCGAACCCTCAGGGCGGTGCTGAACGGAGCTGCGCGTTGCGCCGCCGAGCGTGGTGCGAAGGTCGGGCTCGAGATCGTCAATCAGGTGCTTCGGCTAGACCCGACGAACGAGGAGGCCACCCGCCTCGCAATGCGGCTAGCCGCCGAGAGGGGGGACGCGGCGGCGGTGCACCGCTACTTTGCTGCTCTCCGCACTCAGTTGCGGGATGAATTCGACGCCCATCCCGCTGCGGAAACGCTGGCCACGCTTCGGCGGTATGGGAAAGGGCAAGCGCTAACAAGTGACGAGGAGAGCGACCCACCTTCCATTGAGCAGAGCCCCATCCATTCGCCGCCATACAAGGCAGGCGCCAAGATCAGATGGGCACTGGCGCTGTTCTTGGTTGCCAGCATTCTGGCTGCTGCGCTGATCCTTCCGTGGCGCAGCGGATCCGTTGCCACTCAACCGAAGACCTTCCTTGCTGTGTTGCCGTTTGAAGAGAGCCTCTCGGATCAGGAATCCCTTGCGGTCGGGATCGGAGAACAAACTCGCGGCATGTTGACCGGAAATCCGGGTTTCCTGCTGCTTGGGCGAGCCACAACGGAGGCGGCGGCGGCGCAGAGGCTCATCCCCAGCGAGTACCGCCGGCGGTTCGGCGTCACGCACCTGCTGGAGGGGACGGTCAACCGCGCGGGCCATGAGATCGTCGCTTCGGTCAGTCTTACCCGTACGAGCGATGGCGCTGCGGTCTGGCACGGTACGTTCCGGAGCCGGAGCGACAGCCGGATCGCCCCTCAGGTTGCGATTGCCGGCGCAATCGAAGGCGCACTGCGAGGGCGGCTTGCCCCGGGTGGCGGTCGAAAGGCCGAGCAGATCGCGACCTCGCCCGAGGTTTACGCCTCATTCAGTGAAGCCCGGCAACTGATCAGCGAACGTGAAAGCCAAGGCGTGCGCCGGGCGGAATCGTTGCTTCGCGATGCCGTTGCTCAGGACCCCAATTACGCGCCGGCTTGGGCACTGCTCGGAATTGCGATTAGCTTTAACAATCAAGGTGTGGCGGCGAACAATGGCGCGCACGCGGAAGCCTTGAGCGCCGTTCAGCGTTCGCTGTCCCTCGCGCCCAACTTCGCGCTGGCGCATGCCGCACTGGCGCTCGCGCAAGGTGAGCAGTCGCAAGCGGCCGAGGCTTCGCTGCGCCGCGCCATCGCCCTGGACCCGGGTGACTCTGACGCGCTGACCTGGCTTGGCAACTCGCTCAGCGCTCAGGGCCGAATGAAAGAGGCGGCTGCCTTTTATGAGGAGGCAATCAGGATCGATCCTCTGCTTTATCCGGCAGTGCAGAACCTGGCACAGGTCGCGAGCGATCTCGGCGACAGCAAGCGGATTGATCGGCTGATCGATAGCACCAGGCGAGCCGGCGCAAGCGAAGAGTTCATCGACAGCCTCAATGTTCGGCGGCTCTATTTGTCCGGTGACTTCTCGCAAGCTCTGGCTTTGCTGAAGGCGCGCGGTCTCGACGGCAGCGGCCGGGCCAGGCCGTTGCTGTGGGCGGGGTGGTTCGACACGCTGACGGCCACTGGCTCGTACAGCGCTATGCACCGGATTACCGGTTGCCCCTCATGGTACGCGCCCTTGCTCCGCGGAGAAACGATCGCGCCCCAGTGGGAAAAGGGAAAGCCGGTTGCCCCGGAGATCTTCTGGACCTCGCAGTTCTTCTCGGCACCAGCTGCACGAGCGATGGTCCGCCTGCATCATGGGCGTGATCTCGTTGTTCTGTACCGGCGAGCTTTCCGGGACGCCGACGAGTTCATTTCGCGGGTAGACCGCCGCGCGATGCTGCCCGAATTGGCATCCAACCTTGCTCTCGCCCTTGAGGCCAACGGGCTCAATCAGGAAGCAGATTACCTGCTATCCGCAAGTGCGCAGCGGATGCAGCGCGCAATCGCAAACACGCCCGACCGATCGTCACTCGCTCGATTGGCGATGATCCGAGGGGCGCAGCATGACGCGCCTCAAGCGCTTGCGTTGCTCGACGAAGCCACCCGCAAAGGATGGTTTCCCGACGGACATACAGTTGCATTAGACCTCGCGCAGGAGCCTGCCTTTGGGGGTCTTTCGGGCAACGGCCGGTTCGAGGCCATCCGCAAGCACATCCTTGCCCAGGTTGAACATGAAAGGGCGGAGATCGGACCTTTGCCGGTCTGATTGCTCCGCCCGCAACTGGTAATTCTTGGTCTCAATCAGCGTGTCGCGGTCCAGATGTCGGCGGACCCTTCTCCGGGTCGCGTAGTGCCAAACATCAGTCGGCTGCCGTCCCATGACAGCGATGCCCGCGACTCTCCGGCCGAGCTGTTAATACCGTTTTCTAAGTGTACGGCGGTGCCCCAGGGCTGATCCACAGTCGAGCGGGTCGCAGTCCAAATGTCCGTTCCGCCCAGCGTACCGAAACGGGTGGAATCCCACACGATCTCCAGTCCGTCGCGGCGGACATTAGGACGGGCGTCCGCGGCCGAACTGTTCACTCCGCCGGGGGCGAGTTGAGCTGGGCCGAAGTCGACGCTGTAGTAGATCCGCTGCCTCCCTTCGCGTGTGCTGGAGAAGTAGAGGTATTCGTGACCGTCGGCCTCAAACCATGATGGGCTCCACTCCTCTGCGGGGCTGTTAATGGAGTTGTCGCCAGTGGGAAGTCGCTCGGGTGTCTGGAAGCCGCGCTGGGGCAAGTGCTTTGCGACATAGATGTCAGTGTTCGTCGAACTGGATCGCCGAACGAAGAACAGGCGATTGCCGCGCACCGGGTCCGGGCAGAACTCATCGGCCGCCGTATTGATCTCGGGTCCGGCATTTACCGGGGTGCCCCAGCCATTGCCGGTCCAGGGCGCGATCCAGATATCAAGTCCGCCGTGACCGCCGGGGCGGTTCGACGCCATGTACAGGCTCTTGTCGTACGGATCGAGGATCGGGCAGCCATCGTTTGAAGACGTGTTCAGCTGGTTACTTGAAGTGGGCAGCGACTCCGCGTTGAACGCGCGGCCCCAATCACCAAACTGCCGGGCGTCGGCTGCGACGGCTGTCGTCAGCGCCGTCAGCCCCAACAGCAATATCGCTCGGCGCGAAGGACGCCACCGGATGTTACCTTGCCGCATCATACCCTCCTGCGCAGGCGAGCGGAGGTGCTCGCCTGTCGACTGCATTGTGGAGCGGGCAGCGTTTGGACAACGTCAATTCAGCGTGAAAACGGCGCTAAATGCGACACATGATTTAATTTCGGAATGTTTCATGAGGCAAGCCCAGCGAAAGATCCTTCACCGGTGCGGCTCCGCGTGAACGATCGTCAGGTATTGCGGGCGCTCACCCGAAAGCAGATGGTCCGCTATCCACCAAGAATAGGCGTTGAGCATCCAGCCCTCGGCGGCCAAATGTGGCCGTAAGCAGACCGTCTGCTCTTGGGTGCCAGACCAGCTTTCCGGTCATTCGTTCAGCTTAGCAGCAAGCGGCCGCTTTCGACCTTTTGCGGACATTCAGCTTGAACGTTGAAGGACATTGTCAACAGTGTGTGGACAGGATCACCGAGGCTGCATGGGCGGCACCTCTGTGCTGGTGATGATCGGCGGCCTCCGGTTAAAAGCGGACTTGCCCAGCCGTGAAGCACACCAATCGTAAGCACTGATCCACTCTTCGGTCAGCCCGCCGTGCTCGCGCGTTATCTGACAAACGCGTCCCGCCTTGCGTTGGTCACCCTGCCCGAAGAACACGGTGACCTCAGGGCCCGAGCCTGAAGTGACCGCTTTGACCCCCATGCGGGTCGACGAAGGCCGTGAACTATCGACCTGACCATTCCATGGTTTGATGCCACTCGCATCGACAAGCGCCTGAGCGAAGCTTTCATCGTGCACGCCGATCGGCCTTTGAATGAGCTTGGCGCTTGTCGCACGCCAGCTCTGCAAACCGAAATGCTGCTCTGAAATCACGCGGGGCCCCGGCTCGCCCAGAGAAAGGACCATAAGGATCAGACCAAGTTGCATAACATGTCCCTTTCAACGCGGGTCTGACTAACTCTCATGCGTCTGCTCTCCACCCAACTCGGACCTCCAGGCAAGAGGTCTGAATTCGACCCATTGCGGACGTTCGCGCGACGTGAGGATCCATCTCGAGGGAGGTCGAGCGGGCGAGGAACGTTGGAAAAGCAGTGCTGGGGCTAAGCTCGCGACCGCCTTGGCAACGCCGCCGCCTTTGTCGAAAAGACGAGCGATGTTGCTTTGATAACATCTGTCATCAATGATGATCAGGGTTCGTCTGTAGGAGTTCGTGTCCTGTCCCTCGTCCCTGCCCTGCCACCCGAGCCGACGAGCCCGCGTGAGACCGGCGTCTACCTAGCCGACAACGGCCAGGTGAACATCACCGCAAGCACGGTCATCCACACCAGCGGGACGGCATTTCAGGTCTACAATGGGCTGCGGGACGGTTCGTCCTTCCGGAATGCCGGGGAGATTTGGGCGCACAATGGCGCGGTGCTGGTCGGAAACAGCTTCGGCGACGTGGTGAACCTGGGCTTGGCGGTGGCGGAAGGCGACGTTCAGGTGACGGCCTTCAGCGCGTTTCAGTCACTGACCAATCAGGGCTCGATCTATGCGGTCTCAAGCGGGCTCACCGCCGCGCTGGCGATCTGGGACTATGGCGGCGGGCTGACCGAAGCCGTGATCCGCAACAGCGGGCTAATCGCCGCGCAAACAGAAGCGGGCGGCGCCGTATACGCGATCCGGCGCGAGAATGGCGGGTCCATCTACAATAGCGCGAGCGGAAGCATCCTGGCCGAGGGCGGCTTTGCGACCGCCATTGCGGTCATGCGCGGTGGCGTGGGCACTCAGCCAACCATCATCTCCAACGACGGGAGGATCGAGGCCGTATCGCTTGCTGCCGGCGCGACCAGCGTTGCGATCGGCGCAAGCCATGGCGCTATTGAGACCATCGCGATCATCAACAACGGCCTGATCCGGGGTGACTACGCCATCGCCTTCTCCGAGCAAGGCTATCAGCCTCCGCAGTATTGGGGCAGCGAGACGGTTACCAATGGCGCGACCGGCGTCATCGAGGGCCTCGTTGACCTTGGCGACGGGCACGACACGCTGATCAATCAGGGCGTGATCCACGGCGACATCCACCTCGGCACCGGCAACGACCGCTATGAGGGAGCCCAAGCGGCAAGCGCCGTGGTGGTCTTCGGGGATGCCGGGTACGACTCGCTAGTCGGCGGCGCGTTCGACGACCGGTTGACCGGCGGCATCGGCGACGATGTGCTGACCGGTGGCCTTGGTCACGACGTCCTGTCGGGCGAGGCCGGGTTCGACACCTTCCGCGATACGGCGGCGGGTCTCGACGGCGACACGATCGTCGACTTCGCGGTGGGCGACAGGATCCTGATCACCGACGCGACGCCGGCCAACTTCAGCTTCACCCTGACTGGCCAGACCCTGACCTTTAGCGGCGGCACCATCACCTTCGCCACGCCGCTGAGCGGGCCGCTGGTCGCGACTGGCGCGCCGAGCGGCGGGGTGCGGATCACCATCGCGACGGTGACCCATGCTGCAAACAACGACTTCAACGGTGACGGCCGAAGCGATGTTCTGCTCGGCCGCTCGACCGGCGCGGTCACCAATTGGCTGGGCCAAGCGGACGGCGGCTTCACCAGCAACCACCAAGTCGCTACCTATGTGCTGGCGACCGCCTGGCATGTCGCCGCCAGCGGTGACGTGAACGGCGATGGCAGGGTCGACCTTATCCTGCGCAACGAAGACGGCACGGTGACCGAGTGGCTGGGGCAGCCCGACGGCGGCTTCACCTGGAACTCGGGAGCGGTCTACGCCCTTGCCACCGCGTGGCACATTGTCGGCACCGGCGACGTCAACGGCGACGGCCGCGCTGATCTGGTGCTGAGCAACGGCAATGGACAGCTGACCGACTGGCTCGGGCAGGCGGACGGCACCTTCTTCTCCAACCACCAGCTGGCCAGCTACGTGCTGCCGGCGGGCTGGTCGGTGGCAGCGATGGGCGATTTCGACGGCGATGGACGGAGCGACCTGCTCCTGCGCCTGACACCGGACGGAACCGTGACGGAGTGGATGGGCCAGGCAGACGGCTCCTTCCGTTGGAACGACGCGGCGACCAACGCGCTGCACCCGGCGTGGACGGTCGAGGGGGCGGCCGACATCGATGGGGATGGCCGGTCGGACCTGGTGCTTCGCAACACGGTGACGGGCGTGGTGACCGACTGGATCGCACTGGCCGACGGAAGCTTCGCCAGCAATCACGCGAAGGCAAGCTACGCGCTCGACGCCGCGTGGAAGGTGGAGCAGATCGGGGACTATAATGGCGACGGGATGTCGGACCTGCTGCTGCGCAGAACCGACGGCACCGTGACCGAATGGCTGGGCCAGGCGGATGGCGGGTTCAGCTGGAACTCGGCCGTGATCTACAGCCTCGACGCAGGCTGGGCCGCGCAGCCGGGATTGCACAGCATCATCTGAGCTCGCGAGGGTGGCCGTGCGTCCCGGTTGAACGGGTGAGCGATGGTCGTCGTGGACGTCAGCACCCATTCCCGTTACGGCCGCCATAATGCCCTCGCGGAGCTATGCCTGAGACCTAGTGCCCCGATCGAGAGCATAGCGCGCTTTAACTTGAGCCAACTTGGCCGTCGAAATGTTTGGACGCTTCCTCAGCACTTTTCTGAAAATCTTTGACGAACCTCTGCGCGAACTTGGCGAGTCCCTTTGTCCCAGACCGTGGATGGCCGCCCGAGTAATTAGTAGCTTGCGAGTTACCCGGGCAGCTTGTCCTGAGGGCTCAAAGTAGAGCTAGTTGGCCGAAGACCTGACACCGTTGACGCGAGTACACTGGCCGCCTCGCTGAAGGCGGCTTCGCGAATTCGCAAATGTCAGCTGGAGGAGATGTTCAGATGGGCTCTCACCGCACGGAAAACTCATAACCGTCGCCCGGCACCCCGATGATCAGTTCCTCCCGGCTTGGCGCGTAAGACACGGCTTTCTTGCTTGTGTGACAAGGTAAGTCAGAATTCGGATCCACCAACTCACCGATGGTGAAGGTGCCAACTCCGATGGCGCCGATCCGTGACTTGTAGCGCACCTCCTCTCCATGTGGTCCCTTCCACATGTAGCGCCACTCGTCCCATGTCTGACCGACCTTCAGCTGATGTCTAATCATCTGGTAATACGCTGTGCACCGCACCGGTTTTCTCGCCGGCTCGAACTCGCAAGTCTGAACACGATCCCGGATCCACTTGGGTCTTGGCGCAGCCGATCCGGGCGCCGTGAGGCCCACCCCCACCGCCAGAAAGACCAATGATCGCCGCAGAGGTGCCACTGCGTGAAGCTAACCCCACCGCAACCCGCGTCAATGTCCGGCCAGGAAGATGCGTAGGCGGCGCTATGCTCATCTCGGCTCCGAACGTCTCCGGTCAGGATAGAGACGTCCGCTTTCCGACCAGACCTGCCACTCGGTGGCTGCTTTGCCTAACTTGAGCTTACCGGCAGCACCTGACCGAAGGCAGACATTCGCCGCACTGGTGAACGAAAGGCTGTACCGGGAGCTTGGCGCCCCTGAGCAAACGGTCTGCTTACGGCCAGCTGCGGACACTGGCTCGAGCTCGCCAGACTAGCTGCGGAATGGCGGCAATGGGTGGAAAGCGGACCTTCGCCGCTCTACCCAACAGCCATGAAGATCGCCGTTGACGAGAACCGCATAACTATCTGCGGTCGCGCCGGTGGCACCGTCCGCTTTACTGACATCGCCGAGGTCGCCGCTGAGAAGATGGACAAGGTCACCTACGAGGAGGTGTTCCTGATAGTGCAAGCGCGAACCGGTGAGGTCATCACCTTAGGCGAGTTGGACGAAGACTTCGCACAAGCAGAGCAAGTCCTGCGAATGCGACTGGAGGGCTTCTCCGAAAACTGGTGGCAAGAAGCCGAGCAGCGCCCCGCAGGTCTCAGGGCGAAGGTTTGGCAGGCTGCAGCTTAAATGTCTGCAATGGGTCGCAAGCTGCCGTTCGCGGCTCAGCTGAACGAACGACCGGAAAGTCGCGCCAGCGCCCGAAAGCAGACAGTCTGCTTCCGGCCCGCTACGCACGGCGTGCAGTCGACTTCCACTTGCCTGAGGTTGCCAGTGCCCCCACACGAACCAGTTCAGCAGGTTCGACACGCGAAGCCCTCGTCCTTCGAGCGGGGAGTTATTTTCGTCTGGTTCGAAGGTATCCTAGAGCGAAAGGCACCCGCACTTTAGCTGGCGGAAGGGCGGCTCTAGTACGGGTTGGTCCGGAACCGGACAGCCTGCTTTCGGCCGTGGTCACCCATTGCAGCCATCCGTAGTCCCCGATAATCTCCGAACAGAATGGCCTCTTTATTACTCGATTTGCTTACGCCAGCTTACATTCCCTTTGTCATTTCGTTCGTCGTAATGCTTGGTATTGGCCTCATCGAAGCAGTGGGCCTCGGATTGGGGCACATTGACGTTCATCCGGACGTGACAGGCGATGCAGACGCCGACGGTGCGACGCTGCTCGACTGGCTTGGCCTGGGCGAGATGCCCGTCCTCATCTGGCTGACGGCCCTGCTGGCGTGCTTCACCCTGCTCGGACTTGCGACCCAGCAAGTTGCGGCGGCTTGGCTGGGCGCGCCGTTGTCGCCCGCCATTGCAGCGGTCGGCGCAGGGGTCGGCGGCCTTATCCTGAATACCTATGTGTCTAGCGGTCTAGCGCGCATCCTCCCGGGTCTGGAAACGACTGCCATCACATCGGATGAGCTTCTGCGGCTGCGCGGCACGGTGCTCGAGGGAACCGCTCGGCGCGGCCGGCCCGCACGCGCCAAGGTAGTCGATCGATTCGGCCAAGCCCATTATGTGATGATCGAGCCACACGAAGACAGCGACACTATCGCACAGGGTGAGACCGCATTGCTTGTGCGCCATGAAGGCTCTTTATTCTTTGCTCTGCCCGACGTCAGTCAGCTTCGCGCCTCCTGACGTTTCTTAATTCTTCCAGCAAGTGGAGGCCGACGTGCCCGCATCTGTGTTGACCGTGCTGATCTACGCCGGGATCGTTCTTCTAACCCTGCTGGTGATTGGGATCATCCTGACGCGCTTATACCGGCGTGCAACCAAGGACGTCGCGCTGATCCGAACAGGCTTCGGCGGAGAAAAGGTCGTCCTTAACGGCGGCATCATGGTCATTCCCGTCTTGCATGAGCTGATGCAGGTGCGGCTTACGACGGTGAAGCTGGAAGTGTCACGTCTCAACAAGGACGCGCTGATCACGCTTGACAAGTTGCGGGTGGATGTCGTCGGGCTGTTTCACATCAAGGTCAAGCCCGACGCGACCTCCATTGCGGCGGCGGCTCAGACGCTCGGTGACGCGGTCAACAGCCCCGATGCCGTGAAGGCACTGCTGGATGGCAAGCTCGTGTCTGCGCTGCGCTCGGTCGCGGCGACAATGACGATGGAGCACCTTCATGCCAACCGCGCCGACTTCATCCAGAAGGTGCAGGAAGCACTGATGACCGATCTGGACATGAATGGCTTCCAGCTTGAGTCGGTCAGTATCACGCACTTCGACCAAACGGCGTTCGAGCATTTCAACGAGAATAACGCCTTCGACGCGGAAGGGCTGACTGTGCTCACCCGGACGATCGAGGAGCGCAAGAAGATCCGCAACGACATCGTCGCGACCAATCGGGTCGAGATCGAGCAGCGGAATCTCGAGGCGAACAACCAGTCGCTTGAGATCGCCCAGGCCGCCGAGCAGGCCCGGCTGCTGCAGGAACAGACATTGTCCGCACGGCGCGCCGAACAGGCGACGGCAATCGCAACGGCGGAAGCTGAGCAGACGCGGCTGGCCGAGCTTGCCCGAATTAGTGCGACGCAGGCGCAAACCGTGGCCCAAACGGAGGCGGATAAGGTCGTGAAAACGGCCACGATCGCCCGTGACGGTGCCATTCAGACCGCGACGATCGAACGCGACCGCAACATCGAACTGGCCCGCATCACCACCGCCGTTCAGACTGCTCAGAAGTCGGAGGAGGAATCGACCGCTACTGCGGCTGCTAACGAGGCACGCGCGCTAGCCGTTCGCGCTGAGGAGAGCGTCGAAACTGCCAAAGCGACGGAAATCGCCAACCGCACCAAGAACGTGGCGGTGATCGCGGCGACGCAGCGTGCGCAGGAGGAGGCCGTCCAGATCACGGTTGCGGCTACGGCCGAGAAGGAAGCAGCCGAAGCCCGCGCGGCGGCGATCCGCACCGAAGCGACGGCCGAAGCCGACGCCGAGAAAGCGCGCGCCGAGGGCCGCGAGGCAGCCTTCCGGGTTGATGCTGCGGGTCAGGCCGCGCTTAACGAGGCCACCAACATTCTCAGCACAGATCAGACTGCGCTGCTGGTCCGCAAGGCCATGCTGGACGCTCTGCCGGCAATCATCGCTGCAGCGAGTAAGCCCATCGAGAACATCGACAAGATCAGCATCGTCGATGCGCGGGGACTGCACGGTGAACAAGGCGGGCCTGGTGGCTCAGGCGCGGGGGAGGGGAACCTTGCGGATGCGGCCGTCGCCGCCGCCATGCGCTATCGTGTGGGCGGGCCGTTGATCGACGCGCTGATGGGGGAACTTGGAATGGACGGGCGCTCACTCAATGGGTTTTTGGCCGGCGGTTCGGCACCGTCCCCGCATATGCGTGAAGAGGGTTCTTCACAGGGGAAGTCAGCAGCTCGGCAGATTGACCGCGTTGCAAATGGCGCGGCTGGCAGGGACAGGAGCAGCTCGCGCCGCGATCCGCTGAACGGGGCCGAAGCATCCCAGCCTTAAACTCGGGCAAGCTAAGACGGTGTGACTTGTGCATTGGGGCTATGTGCGAGGACTCCCATTGCCGTCTGCGCGAAACTGAACGAACGGCTGGAACATCGACTCCTCTGCCAAGAGCGGACGGTCTGCTTCCGCCCAAACCTGCCTCGGGGCGGCCTGAAATGCCCTCCGAAATCGGAGGGCCCACCAACTAGACTAGGGAAGGTAGTTGCGCATTCCGCGCGTTCGCGCAATCAATCGGCGAAGTAATAAGCGGGGGCTCACGAGCACATGGGGACGTTAGTTGTTAGCCTGTTGGCGCTTGCCACAGCCTCCATCCCGACGACGATTGTTGGCACCACGCAGAGCCCGTCTGAAGCAGCTGCAACTCATCTTAAAGCGGCGGCCGAAGCCGCGCAGCGAGAAGATTGCGAGACAACCTTGAAAGAGGTTGGGCCGGTCGTAGACGGGAACACGGCAGGCCTGCCTACCAACCTTCTCGCGGCCGCCTTTGATCTTGCCATCGTGTGCAACGCGCAACTGAATGAGATTGAGAAGACCGGTCAGTACGCCCACCGCGCCACGAGCCTGACCGAAGCGTCCGATCTGGCCTGGCGTATGCGGTTCTCCGCCGATTACGATGCCGAGCGTTATTCCCAGGCTGTCGAGACCTTGGAATCGATGAGGCAAAGCAGGGCAGCCTTACTAAACGGCCTCGATCCGCGATGGATTTGGCGTCTGCATTTTGCTCTAAAAAGGGCCAGGCTGAATGGGCTTGATAAGCGCCTGCTAACGATCCTGACCGCTCCGCTGTACGAACCGGAGGATCCCTCGTTCATCATCGATGACGGACGGGGCAACGCCAAGGCGATTTTGGCTGGATACTATATGGCCGAGGGCGATCGCGCTGGAGCGCTCAAGCTGGCGGCAGAGCTTTCGAGCGTCTCCGCAATCACGGAAGCTCTGTTCAATCCAGATCTTCGTGCCGCTTCTCGTCTGTCCTCTAATCTTCGCGTTGCTGCAGAGGCGGATCTGAACCGATTACGCGACCTGAAGAAGCGTTTTCCAAACTCGCTTCGACCACTGATCGGGGAAGCCAACGCCCTTCGTCAGCTCGGCCGCCCGGCCGATGCCATCGCGGCGCTTGAATTGGCTCGAAGCCGTATCGAGAGCAGCCCTCCTTTCGATGACCAGGCCGAGAACCTACCCTGGTGGTGGAATGAGCTAGGCTATGCGCACAGCATGGCGGGCAATTACGACGCGATGGTGGCGTCGTTTACAAGTGGTAGCGCTCTGAACGAAGACGGTTCGCCTAATGTCAGCCAGGTGATCAATCTGGGAACGCAACAGGTCGCGTTTGGCAGGTACGATGATGCCCTGCGCTCCGTGAGCCCCGAGTTTCTAAAGCGAGATATGAGTCCATTCGGCAAGATGCAGGCGCTGAGCGTGCGCGGTTGTGCGCTCGCGCTCTCCGGCAAGGTCGCCGAGGCTCAAGCCGTTCTGCGCGAGGCAATCGCGCACGAGAGCGACGATCCGGCCACCGTAACCGACCTCAGACTCTGCAGCGGGGAGGAGGCGGAGGCGGCGGCTTCGTACGTCAAGCGGCTCATGGATCAACGGCAGCGCCCGATTGCACTTAAAGAACTGGCTAATTACGCCAAGCCGGCTCCAAATGCGCCAATCGACCCTCGCGATCTTCGAAGAGCCAAGGTCGCGTTGCGTCCCGAGGTGCAAAAGGCACTGAATGCCGCTGGCGGCGTCGTCGAAGTTCCGCTCCAGCGGAACTCGCTAGGCTGGTAGAGCCCCGGTCATGCCTCTCGGCTCTGGTGGCACACCAGCTCAGCCTGTGATTGACGCTGGGGCCGGTTCAAACTTCCACAACGATGACCTCTTTTGGCCGAGAACAGATCGTCTGCTTAGGGGTGCCAAACTGCAGACTCGCCGTCCGTTGTGCCTGTGCGTGGTCGCATTTGACCACCTCACACAATGCAACGAAATTGTAGCGCCCTGGAAAGTTGAACGCCGACGGTCATGTTCCTGCCTCTGGGTGCACTAGTTTGTGTTTGCCGTGTTCGCTTCAACCCCCGTGATTGCACTCCGCAGCTCCGTGGGAAGTTCGATCCCATACCCCTGAAAACGTTTCTCGACTTCGCCGTTCTGACTTCGAGCAAGCGCGAGGTCGGCACGAGCGCCCGCCATGTCGCCTAGCCGCGCTTTGGCGATCGCGCGTCCGTAGAGCGATGCTTCCATCTTGGGAGCAAGCTTGAGTGCAGCGTCGTAGTCGCTGATCGCGGCGGCATTCTGCCCCAACCGCAGCCGGACGAAGCCCCGACTGTCGAGAGTCGCGGGGCTATTCGGGCGTAACTTCAACGAGGATTCGCAATCATCCAATGCTGTGTTCATGGAGATATTATGCGTGGCCTTGGCCCAGCACCGCTGATTTAGCGCAGTGGCATCTCGCGGGTGCCTAGCGACATAAGCGTCCAGCAGCTGAACAAGCTCCGTTGACCGGCCCTGCTTTTCGAGGATGCGGGTCCGAAGCTGGATGATCTCTCCATCGCTGGCCTTTAGCTGCTGAAGCTTGGCAACATCGGCAGTCGCCGAAGCGAGGTTTCCGCCCTCGACCGCATAGAGGCCATGCAAGAGGACCGCCTGCTGTGATTGCGGATCGATCTTCATCGCCGCCGCCACGTCCGCATCTCGCAACGCGCTTTCGGTCGGCAGGCGGAGTTGCGCCCTGCTTAGGTAGTGAGAAGCGCTGGGCCAGCGGCGGATCAGCTCGTCCAGGTCGTTGACCGCGAGAGCGCGCTTACCGGCTGCCTGCCGCAACTCGGCGCGAACTTCGCGAGCCGTGCGATTGTCCGGGTCGCTACTTACTGCGCGATCGGAGTCAGCCAGCGCCTCGTCCATTCTCTCCAGCCCGGTAAGTGCAGCCGAGCGTGCCATCCACAGCAGCGAACTCGGTTTGATGGCGATGCCCTCGTCCGCATCGGCGAGTGCACCGCTAAAGTTACCGCGAAGGAGACGAATGCCTGAACGGCTTAGGAACAAGCTGGCGTCACCTGGCTCAAGGGCGAGCAGCTGGGTGAGCCCCACTTCCTCATCGGCATAGCGTTTCTGCGTATTTGCAAGATTCACCCGGGCCCGCAAAGCGAGCGTCTGCTTCGGGTCCAGCGCGAGTGCGGTGTCGGCTGCGGGCCCCGCGCGCGGATCATTCATCATGGATAGCGCCAGCGCGCGCACCGCATGAGCAGCGGCGAGCTTGGGATCGAGCGCGATTGCCGCATCCTCGTCAGTCAGACTAGCCTTGTAATCGCCTCGATCGTAGCGAACGGCGCCTCGATGGAGCAGTGCCTGCGCCAATGCGGGCTTGTCGCTCTGCAAGGCCGCGATGTCGGCCTCGGTCGCCGTATAATCGTCCGGAACACGGACGTAGGCGCCCTTGAGACGAAGCGCGGCGAGCTCGGTGCGGGCTTGCTCGGCGTGCGCGATCGGCAACTCGGGAGCGAGCGCGCGGGTGCTTGCTTCCATGGTCACCAGACCGCCAGAGATGGCCACCTTGCGGTGCATTGCGTATATGCCCTGCACCTCCTGATCGATCGGCTCCTGCTGAAGCCTGAAGCCTTCCCCGTCATGCGGCAGCTTGATCGTCTCGCGGCTCTCCCAGTAATCGGGATAGTCCAGCGCAAAGGGGGCATCGGCGTTGACCATGTTTGTCCGGTCTGTGTCGAATTTCCACCCAAGACGCGCCCGGTCCAGCTCGTACCAGCGCGCGTCGGCGTCAGTATACCAATCCATTTTAGCGGTACCACGCATGGTGACCAGGAAGTCGCCTGTCTTCGGATCGGTGGCAGTGGTGATGGTCACAGGCGACACGAAGTCGTAATTCTTGCGCCAGAGATCACGCAGCTGCTGTTGCTGATCGGCTGGCGACAGGCCGCTGTACTTCACTCGCATGTCTGTGCCGCTCATGCCGCGAAATCGCATCTCTCCCGATGCAATGGCCGGGACTTCGATGCCGGCGCTGGAGTCGAGATCGAGGGACAAGGTTTCGCTCGGCTCGGTCAAGGGCTCCGGCTCCATTGGGACCAGGCCGGCAGAGGTTGGGCTGACCGGCAGACCAACGTGATAGGGAGGGGTCCGCAAAAACTCGAGCCGAGTATCACCAAGCCGGGTACCGTCGAGCCAATAGGTCCCGCCGGCGACCGTGGCTCTGACGATCACATGATCGAAGGAGCCCATCGCGGGGAGCCTCGTACGCACGAAGTCGCCGGACTCGGTGTGCACGAGCACCGGCTCAGCCGCGATCCCAAGTTCCCGAAGCAGCGCGACCAGCAGAACCGTCTTGCCTTTGCAATCGCCGAACCGGCGCGACCACGTCAGGTCGGCGGCAGCCGGAATGTAGCCGCCGTCATCCATGCCAAGAAATAGGTATCGGACCTGGTCCTGAACAAGCGCCAGCGCTAGTTCGGCGCGGCGGCGCGGGTCAGTGGTGGTCGCGGCAATTTTCCGGGCTTGGACTTTCACTTCGCTGTTGGGCGCGAGCGTTGCCGCCTTGGTGTAGAAAGGCAGGATCGTCTGCGCGACCGAGCGCCAGTCAGCAAAGTCGGACAGGTCCACGGCATTCACGGCGCGAAAGCGAGCCGGTGCAGCTTCAGGAGGCAGGGGGGTGCGCACGGCCCGCAGGTCGATCAGCAACTCGTTGCCAAGCGCGGTCTTCGTCAACGTGGGATTGAGGACGCCCGGCAGCTTGCGCCAGTTCATTTTGACGTCTGCGGGCCAGATCAGCCGGTTGCGAAAGCGGCCATAGTTCGCTCCATCGGCAGGTCCGGTGAGGATCTCGGAGTGACCGCCAAGCGCCGGATCGTGCCGTTCGCGCGTGTAACTATACTCGACGATGTCCCCGACCCTGAGATCAGATGGCTGAAGTGAAGCGGTGAGCTCACCATCAAGTGCCGCGTCCTCCATCTTCTCTTCGCGCTGTACGATCGTCAGCTTGGATCCGTCGCCGAGGAGATCGATGGGCTGACCATCGCGAATGATCCGGTAGCTGTGGAAGGTGATCTTCTCGAGGCTGGGGTCCCAACCGACTTGCAATGCGCCATCCGGAAGGCCTTGCGGGGTCATGATCTTGCGCGCGAAGTCGACGTAAGACAGCATCCCCTCGTGCGAGAAGCGGACTTGCCGGTCAGCAAGAACGTTGACGCTGGCAGCACCCTCAGTTGCTGCTGGAGCGGGCGGGATGTCAGCCTTCAGCGCCCAGCTAGGCGCCGGTCCAACCAACGGCCGGCGGTTGTCAGGTTTGGCAGCAGCGACTTCGGTCAGGACCGCCTGACCCTGCCCCATTGCCGGGTCGAGCCCGAAGACCCCGAGTAGCAACAAATACCTCAAATTACGCATACCGCCCCCTGAACCAACCCGCTAACTCTGATCCAGCACACGGGTTCGCGCAACGGCCTTTAATCCGAGTTAAGAGATGCTGGGAAAACGGCGAGATTGTCTCGGTCAGTCAGATTTCTGTGCCGCTCTCAAAGAAGCATCTCGGCTTGGCCGCTTTTATCGTAGCAAGCAGATGTCGTTTTCTGGCCGCAAACAGACCGTCCGCTTTCGGACGCCCAGCTAGCTTTCCGGCCGTTCGTTCAGCTTCAACAGGGACGACCGCTTGCGACCCATTGTGGACCTTGGGTAGCTCCTCCACTGTGCCCGCATGTTGGAGAGAGCGAAGACCTGGGCACGAGCGCTGAAGCGGGATGTTATTGCTCTATGGCTTGCGGCTCGCGACCTGAGGGTGCCTTGGCACGCAAAGGCCGTCGCAGGTGCGGTAGCCGCATATGCGCTTTCGCCTATCGACCTCATACCAGACTTCATCCCGGTGCTCGGTTATCTTGACGATCTCCTGATCGTTCCGCTCGGAATAGCTGCCGCCGTGCGGCTCATCCCTCCAGCGGTCATGAGTGACCTCCGCAACCAAGCGCTAAATCAAGCAAAGCCCACCTCGCGCGCAGGTCTTGCGGTCGTCATCCTGATCTGGATCGCGCTTGCGCTCGGCTCCACATGGTATCTCCTACCGCGCATCGTTGGCTGAACTGCATTTAATGATCTCACGATTGAACTTGACCGAGCGTGCGCTCACGGTTCCCGCAATGAGCCGAAGAGCCGCTGCCATACTCATTTTCACGCTAACTGTGCTCGGGTGCGGGCTGCTTTGGGGGAGCGGTGACAGAGACCTCGACTTGGTCGCCGTGACCACGTGCGGGCTACTAGCTTGCGCTGTCCTATGGATATTTCCGAAACGCTGAATGTCCGGATTCCACCCATTGGAGAAGTCTGCGCTCAGCGGGATATCGAGAACCGTCGGCGCGTCCTCTGTTTGTCACGAGTACCGCCTGAGTAGTTGCGTACGTTCGTCTTGGTGACTTATGTTGACCCATCCGACGAGAACGAGTTGGACAATGGCAGACAAGGAAACACGCGAGCAGCGCAGTGAGAGGCATGCTGCGGAAGTCGAGGAAAGTCAGCGAGGGCTTCGGGACAGCATCGCTAGAACCGAGAAGCTACTCCACGACTCAAATGAGATGCTGCAGCGGCACCGACGTGAACGAGACGAAGGCGAGCAGTAGCTAATCTCGTCTTTGCGAGTTTTGAACCTGGCGGACCACTTCCGCAGCTACCCGCTCCTTCAACTCCGCCAAAGTGCCTACGTCGTGACCGCACTCAAGGCACTCAACCACGCTGTGATCGGTATTCGCTTCTGACAGGGACAGCCGATTGCTGCCACACGAGGCACAGGTGATTTCAAGCCGCATGCCAATCGCTTAGCGGTGTTCGCTGCATGGCGCCACGCTGTGTTACCCCGAAAACCGATTCCTTTGTTTCCACAGCGACACCTGGGAAGTCGACGAGATGAGTGGCCGTGAGCCGACGGTCGGCTTACATCACAGAAAGCGAAGAGTTGCCGAAGCAGCCGAAGTAGCCTTTCGGCACGAACCCATAGCGCTCTCTCACACAATTCAAGAAAGTCACGAGAAGTCGGACCCGCCGCGACGCTGGCCTTTGCCGCGCAGTTGGTGAACGAGAAGCGCGAGCGGAAGTGCGAGGCCGATCACCCAGTGAGCGGTGCTGGCCACACCGCGAAGCTGCTCGGCTGTGGTGTAGTAGAGAACGAGTCCGCTGAGGGTCAGCAGCAGGCTTACCACGACGAGCGTGAGGCCGCTGACGCGATTGCGGCGTGCATACCATCCAAGGCGCATGTGCACGGTAATCAGCATCGCGCAGGCAATTACGAAGACATAGGCCAGCACGCCGTGAGTTGTGAGAATCCAAGAAAGAGCTGGATGCGGTTCAGGCCCGAACTCACCTTCGATCTGGCCGAACTTGTCCAGCAACAGCCAAGCCACTCCGCTCCCCGCAAGAGCAACGACCACAACGTAGATCAGCCACTCGTGCCAGCGGGCAAGCCGAAGATTGAAGGAGGGCCGCTTTCTCATGCTTTCTCGAGGGCAAGTGCTTCGACTGTTCCGTCGACAGTGATACCGAAGGCCTGCGCCTCAGCATGTCTCAGACACTTGGCAGCCACCGGTGAAGCGGCAAGCACGATCTTAGTAAGAGCGTCGGCATCGATCGCAATTGGAGCGCACACCGTCACCGACCTCCAGCGCTCGTCGGGATTGCAGATGTGCAGCATGGAGCCGTCAATTGAAGCGCTGCTAGCGAGCGCACGATCGTTGAGCCCGATCTCCGCCACAGGACGCTGTGTCGCCGGATCGCGGACCTGCACCGGCCAGTCCCCGCCGAAGCCCCGCATGTCGCCGCCAGCATTCACGAGTCCCGCGAGGGCTCCCCCAGCGCGCAGTGCATCGACGGCACGATCAACCGCGAAGCCCTTCGCGATCCCGCCGAGGTCTATTGTTGCCGGCAGACTTAGTCTCACTCGGCTATTCTCTAGCTCAAGCACCGACATATCGTCGGAAACCGGCAGTGGCTGATCCGGGTGTCGTGGGAGCAGATCTCCATCAATTGCGGCCTTCCCAGCCTCCAGCACATCGAACGCCCCTTCGCTCTGCTCCCACCAGTAGAGGGCGCGCTCGATAACGGCAGCAGTCCAGGCGTCTACCGCTACCCATTCGCAATGGGCTGCCCGATTGATCCGCGAGACGTCGCTGTCTGGTTCGTGCGCACTCATGAGGCGATGAACCCTTCCCACGGCTGCGAACGCGGCTTCGACAGCCTGATCCTGCTCGGCAACGATCTCGACGAATGTTCCGAGAAGAGGCCGGCAGCGCCTACGCATTCCTCAAGAGTAACTGGTAGGTTACGAGGAGCCGGCGGACACCGTCAGTCACATGACGGCTGGACAGAGTAGCGCCGGAGATGTTCTTTATGTCCTTACCGAGCTGCACAGAAGATCCGAATCGCTTGCCGACGAACTGCTGCCGCCAGGCGGGGTTGCGGATTTCGCCGCCGTAAGTCTCGCGATACTCCAGCACCTCAACCCGCCTCACCACGCCGTCCGCTGACAAGGCGACCGCATAGGTGATCATCTCATGCTTGCCGAGCACGCGATCGATGATGAACCAGCCTAGCCGTGCATTGCCCGAGCGTGCCTCCCACACGCTCTGCACCTTGTCGAAGCTACCAACTCCCGAGGCCTTGGCGATGGTCTTGCGCTGCTCCGGACTGAAGGCAAGGTCGTGCGAGACGAAACTCGCCCCCGGAAACATCGCCTGCCGCGCCGCATCAGCTGTCAGGTAGACGGTGGCATGGAGTGCGGCCGGCGCGAAGGCGACCGCAGCGGCAGGAAGCAGCGTGAACCATGATGCTTGGTCGCGGCTCATGGTCCAGTCCTCAGAAGTTGTAACCGACTTTGAAGCGGATTTCGCGCTTCTCATGCTCGTCGAGATGAAGGCTGCGGCCTGGCTCGTGCGGCGAGCCGTAGATCTGCGGCAGATAGGTGGCCGTGAACCACCACTTCTTGCCGCCATAGTGGATGGTCGGGCCGGCGAAGAAGGCATAATGCTCACGATGCAGACCGCTCGTCCAATCGGGATACTCGCTATGGTAGCGCCCCTCCGCGCCGATGAACCAGTTGGGCGCGACGCGGTAGGAAAGTCCCGTGGTGACTTCGATGGCGAGTTCCTTTTCCCACTCGGTTTCACGGCGTCCAGACACCGGATCGACCTCCTTTTCCTTTTCCCACTCGGGCTCGAGGGTCAGATTGGTCGCCCAGATCAGCCGATCGTCGAGGAAGTTTTTTTGGACGATGGCTTTGAATTCGAGTTCCAACTCGGTCGTCCGCTCGCCTTCGACATTGTGAATGCGCGACCAGCCCGGCTCGACGTAGAAGGCCAGTCCCACCCCATCCTTGTAGGGGCTGAGCACATTGTATTTCAGCGATGCCTGAAGGCCCTTGAAACCGAAGTTGCGATCCACATTCGCCAGCTCCGGCTCAAGTCCGCGAATGTGGTGGCTCTGGAAGTTGACGTAACCCGACACCTGCAGCCGGTCGGTCAAGCCATGCTCGAGCTCGAGCTTGTAGTCCTGAGCGTCGTAGTGACCCTCGGCCTTCCCCCGGCGGTCGGTCAGCCAGAGATAAGCTTCCGACTTGCCCTTCGGCAGCGTTTCAGCCCCGTAGGAATAGCCGAAATAGTTTTCGTCGGCCCAGGCAGGCGTTGCCGACAGCACGAACAGAACGGCGCCGAGCGCCACGTGGCGAGACATTGGACCCCCAACCGAAAGCTTGTCCTCACCCGCTAATGCGAAGCATTCGCAGATACAAGAACTTTCTTCGTGAGAGAATGAGCAGGATTGGCAGCTTCTCATTGCCGATCGAGCTGCCTGGGACCTCCAAAGGCGTCGGATGCGGACTTCAGCTCCGTAGCTGAACGAACGCCGGATCACGGGCAGTGGCAGGACCTCCGGGAACGTCCGCAATGGGCGCATAGCTGCTGCAACGGGAAGCCTGAACGAAGGTCCGACTCTACCCGTTCGCGGCCGGAAAGCTGCCGTTCCGCTTCCCACCAGGCGTCGTCATTAATTGGCTTTCACAGCTGCCTTCACAATCGCGTCGGAATTCGCACCTGGGTATCAGCATTGACTCTTGTTCGTTCGAACGAATAACCTAATGCCATGGATCAGCCTCAAGTGGACCTCGTATCGGCTGCCCTGCCTCTCTTTGGCCGACTGGGGTTTGAAGGCGCCTCGACGCGAGCCTTGGCGAGCGCGGCGGGCCGGCCGATGTCGGCCATCACCTATCACTTCGGGGGCAAGCACGGACTGTACCTCGCCTGCGCCGACCACATCCGTGACCGGATCGGCGGGTTCGTCGCCGCCACCATCGAACAGCAAGAGCAGAGCGGTCCCCCATCGCCGGCACAAGCGCGGGCGCAGCTCGAGCAGCTGTTCAAAGTCATTACCGGCGCCATGCTCCAGGACACGGAGGACATGGCGCGCTTCATGATGCGCGAGCAGCAGGAGCCCACCGAGGCCTTCGACCGCATCTGGAGCGGGATTATGGGCCGGGTGCTAGAGCGCATGACAACGCTGGTGACCGTCGTCGCGGGTGACCGGCTTGCCCCCCTTGCCGTGCGCGTGCGGGTGATGACCTTGATGGGGCAGATGATGGTGTTCCGCGTCGCTCATGCCGCCGTGCTGCGGTTGACCGGGTGGACTCACATCGGGCCAGCGGAGGTCGCCGTCGTGCAGTCGGCCGTGCGCGACAATCTTGCCCACATTCTCGACGGACTGAGCGGAAAGGGGAAGCCATGAACCGGCGGGTGCTGATCTTGGGAGTCGCGAGCCTTGCCCTGCTCTTGGCGGCGTTCCTGACGCGCGGCTTCGGCCTTCTCGACCAGCCGGAGCAGGAGCTTAAGCTTTACGGCAACGTCGACGTGCGCCAGGTCGACCTGGCCTTCCGCGTGCCGGGGCGGATCGCCGCCATCGCCTTTGAGGAAGGCAGCCGGGTGCCGGCGGGGGTGGTGCTCGCGCGGCTGGATCGCCGCACGTTCGACGACGCCATCGCGGATGCGTCAGCGCAGGTCGCTCAGGCCGATGCCGAGCTGGCCCGGCAGCGCAACGGCAATCGCCGACAGGACATCGATCGCGCCCGCGCCGCCGTCGCCGAGCAGCAGGCGCAGGTCGACAAGGCGCGGCAGGATCTCGCACGCCGGGAATCGCTGCTGCCCAGCGGCGCGGTCAGCCAGGCGGTGGTCACCGCCACCCGCGGCGATTATCGTGCGGCGGTGGCGCGGCTGGAGTCGGCGCAGCAGGCGCTGTCGTTGCAGCAGGCGGGCTCGCGCAGCGAAGACATTCGCGCCGCCGAAGCCACCCGCGCGGGCGCGCTCGCCAAACGCGAGCGGGCGGTGACGGACCTTGCGGATACCGAAATCAAGGCGCCCTCCGCCGGCACGGTGCTGACCCGAGCGCAGGAGCCCGGCGCGATCGTGCAGGCGGGGCAGACCGTGGTGACCCTGACCATCGACCGGCCGATGCGCGTGCGCGCCTATGTCGCGGAGAGCGACCTGTCGCGGATTGCGCCCGGCATGGCGGTGATGGTCAGCGCCGACGGGAACACTAAGACTTATCACGGCACCATCGCCTATGTCGCGCCGACGGCGGAGTTCACGCCCAAGTCGGTCCAGACCGAGAGCCTGCGCGCCGACCTCGTCTATCGCGTCCGCATCCTGGTCAACGATCCTGACGGCGGTCTCCGGCAAGGTCAGCCGGTCACCGTCGCCGTTTCCAACGCTCGTCCGGCAAAGCGCTAGGCGCGGTAGGTGGAGCCGGTCGCCCAAGCCGTCGGCGTGACCAAGCGCTTCGCACCCGAGGCGACACCGGCGCTCGACGCCGTCGATCTCGCGGTGCCCGCCGGCGGCATGACCGGGCTGGTTGGGCCGGATGGTGCCGGAAAGACGACGCTGATCCGCATTCTTGCCGGCCTGATCGAACCCGATGGGGGAAGGGCGGAGGTCTTCGGCGGACCCGCGACCGCCGCCGACCGCAGCCGCATAGGCTACATGCCGCAGCGCTTCGGTCTCTACGAAGACCTGACCGTGGCCGAGAACATGCGGCTCTACGCCGACCTGCGCGGGCTCCCCGCCGAGGAGCGGGCCGGCAGCTTCGGCAAGCTGCTCGAGTTCACCCGCCTCCAGCCGTTCCAGGATCGCCTGGCCGGCCAGCTGTCGGGCGGCATGAAGCAGAAGCTGGGCCTCGCCTGCGCGCTGATCCGCGAGCCCCGACTGCTGCTGCTCGACGAACCCGGCGTTGGTGTCGATCCGGTTTCCCGCCGCGAGCTGTGGGACATGGTGAAAGCGCTCGCCGGTGAAGGCGTCGGCATCCTGTGGTCGACCGCCTATCTCGACGAGGCGGAGAAGTGCGATCGCGTGTTCCTGCTGAGCGAGGGCAAGCTGCTCAAGTCCGGCCTGCCGGGCGACTTCCTGGCGCCGCTCAAGGATCGCACGATCCGGGTGGCCGCCGACGAACCCGCGCGCAAGCTGCTGCCGCTGGCGCTGGCGCTCAAGGGCGTGATCGACGGCACGGTGCAGGGCGACGCGGTGCGATTGCTGCTCGCCAAGGACGCCAAGCCCGACCTGTCTTCGCTCGGTCAGGTGCGCCAGGAGCCGACCCCGCCGCGCTTCGAGGACGCCTTCGTCGACCTGCTCGGCGGTGTTGGGGAGAGCGAGAGCGCGCTGGCGAAATCCTACCGCACGATCGCGCATCGGGGCGAAGCGGCGATCGAGGCGAAAGCGCTGACCCGCCGCTTTGGTGACTTCACCGCCGCTCGCGACATCAGCTTCGCGGTGAAGCCCGGCGAGATCTTCGGGCTGCTTGGTCCCAACGGAGCGGGCAAGTCGACCACCTTCAAGATGCTGTGCGGACTGCTGACCCCGAGCAGCGGCACCGGTGCGGTCGCCGGGAACGACCTGCGCCACGCCCGCGCCGAGGCGCGCCAGTCGCTCGGCTACATGGCGCAGAAGTTCTCGCTCTACGCCGACCTCAGTGTCCGCCAGAACCTCGATTTCTTCGCCGGCATCTATGGCCTCTCGGGCGGCGAGCGCCGCGCTGCGATCGAGCGCGTGACCGACATCTTCCACCTCGAGCGCTACCTCAAGGACAATGCCGGCGCGATGCCGCTCGGCTACAAGCAGCGGCTGGCGCTCGCCTGCGCGGTCATGCACCAGCCGCCCGTGCTGTTCCTCGACGAGCCGACCAGCGGGGTCGACCCGCTCGTTCGCCGCGAGTTCTGGACCCACATCAACGGACTGGTCGGCAAGGGCGTCGCGGTGCTGGTCACCACGCACTTCATGGACGAAGCCGAATATTGCGACCGGGTCGGCCTTATCTACCGTGCCGAGCAGATCGCCGCGGGCACGCCCGATGAGCTCAAGGCCTCGACCCGCACCGACAGCATGGAAGCGGCGTTCATCGCATTGATTGAGCAGGCCGACCGCCAGCCGGCGAAGGCCGCGTGAACCCGCGCCGCCTGCTTGCCATGCTGCGCAAGGAGTGGGCGCAGATCATCCGCGATCCGTCGACCCTGCTGATCGCCATCGTGCTGCCGATCGTGCTCATCCTGCTGTTCGGTTTCGGGGTCAGCCTCGACACCGCCCGGACCCGCATCGGCCTGGCCATGCAGGACGACAGCGCCGCGGCGCAGTCGCTGGCCGGTGCCTTCCAGAACTCCCCTTACTTCCAGGTGCGTGAAGTCGGCCCGGTGGACCGGCTGGGTGACGAGCTGGTTGCCGGACGGATCCGCGGTATCCTGGTCGTCCCGGCCGGCTTCGGCCGCGACCGAGCCAAAGGCGGCGGCACCGTGCAGGTGATTACCGACGGGGCCCAGCCCAACACCGCCAGCTTCGTCGCCGCTTACGCCACCGGCGTGCAGCAGAGCTGGGCGGCGGCGGAAGCCGAGGACCAGGGCCGCTCGGCGGCACCGGCGATCGACTTCGAGCGGCGCTTCTGGTTCAACCCCAGCCTGACCAGCCGCTACTTCCTGGTGCCGGGATCGGTCGCCATCGTAATGACTATGATCGGCTCGCTGCTGACCGGCCTGGTGGTCGCGCGCGAATGGGAACGCGGGACCATGGAGGCGATTCTCTCGACGCCTGTCACCATGGCCGAACTGATCCTGACCAAGGTGCTGCCCTACTTCCTGCTCGGCCTCGTCTCCATGACGGTCTGCACGGTGCTAGCGGTGGTGCTGTTCGGCGTGCCGCTGCGCGGCTCTCCCGTGGCCTTGCTGATCATTGGCGCCTGCTTTCTCGTTCCCGCGCTGGGACAGGGGCTGTTCATCTCGGCGGCGACCAAGAATCAGTTCGTCGCCTCGCAGATCACGCTCCTGACCGCCTTTCTGCCCTCGCTGCTGCTATCCGGTTTCCTGTTCGAGATCTCGTCCATGCCGCGCTGGGTGCAGTGGCTGACCGTGGTCGTGCCCGCCCGATATCTCATCCCGCAGCTGCAGACCGTGTTCGTGGTCGGTGACGACTGGGGCATGTTCCTGCGCAACGGCGGCGCGCTGCTCGGCTTCGGCCTGATCTTCTTCCTGCTGACGGCGCGGGTCACCACCCGCCGGGTGGCGTGATGAGCGGCACCCGCACCCGGCTGCTGGCGATGATCGTCAAGGAATTGTGGGCGGTGCTGCGCGATCCGCGCGGCCGCATCATCCTGTTTGTGCCGCCCTTGCTGCAATTGGTTCTGTTCAGCGCCGCCGCGACGCTCGAGGTCAAGAACGTCAGCCTGGGAATCTACAACCAGGACCAGGGGGTCGCCGCGACCGAGTTCCTGCAGCAGCTCGGCGGCAGCCCGAACTTTCGACACCTCGTAACGCTGAACTCGCCCGACGAGGTGCGAGCCGCCATCGACTCGCAGAAGGTGATCGGCGCTGTGGTGATCGACCCGGAGTTCAGCCGCGACCTTGCGGGCGGGCGACCGGCGCACATCCAGGCCATCTTCGACGGCCGCCGCTCCAACGCAGCGCAGATCGTCTCGGGCTACCTGACCCAGATCGCGAGCAGCGCCGGGGCCGCGCTCGACGCCTCGCGCGCGTCGCCGCCCACGGCCGTGGCGGTCACCAATTGGTTCAATCCCAACCTCGACTATCTGTGGTTCATCATGCCCGCGCTGGTGGTGCAGATCGGCGCCATCTCGGCGCTGTCGGTCAGCGCGCAGGCGGTCGCGCGCGAGCGTGAGCTCGGCAGCTTCGAGCAGTTGATGGTCGCGCCCCTGCGCACTTGGGAAATCCTGGTCGGCAAGCTGGTCCCGCCGTTCGCGGTCGGAATGGTGAACGCCACCATCTACCTTGCCGTCATCCCACTGGTGTTCGGCGTGCCCTTCACCGGCTCGATCCCGCTCTTTTACCTGACCATGGTCTGCGGCCTCTACTCGCTGGTCGGGCTCGGACTGCTGATCTCGTCGGTCACTAAGACCCAGCAGCAGGCGTTCCTCGGGCAGTTTGCCGCCTTGCCGCCGCTGGTGCTTTTGTCGGGGTTCACCAGCCCGATCGATAACATGCCCGGCTGGCTGCAGGTTATCGCCGAAGCCAATCCGCTCACCCACTTCAATGTCGCGATGGAAGGGCTGTTCCTGAAGGCCATGCCCGTCGCGACCCTGCTCAACAGCCTGTGGCCGCTGCTGCTGATCGGCAGCATGGCCCTGGGCATTGCCGTGCGCGAATTCCGCGCCCGAATGGAGTGAGCGCATGCGCCGTCTTCCCGCCTTGCTGACCATGGCCGCGCTCGCCGGCTGCACCGTCGGTCCCAATTACCAGCGGCCGGTGATTGCCGCCGCCGCGGGCAACTGGATCGCCCCGCTGGACCAAGGCGCGGTTGACCAGCGCTGGTGGGCGCGCCTTGGCGATCCGCAGCTCGACGCTCTCGTCGACGCCGCGCTGGCAGCCAACCTCGACCTGGTTGAAGCGCAGGCACGGCTGCGCGAGGCGCGCGCCAACCGTGACGCCGCGGCGGGCAAGACGCTGCCCGAGGTCAAGGCATCGGGCTCGGCGATCGAGCAGCAGTTGAGCAAGAACGGTCAGCTGCCGGTCGGCAAGATCCCGGGTCTCAGCCGCCGCTTCAGCCTGTTCGACGTCGGCTTCGATGCGTCCTGGGAGCTTGACCTGTGGGGCGCGACGCGCCGTTCGGTCGAGGCAGCCAGCGACCGCGTGCGCCAGTCGGCGGCGCAGCGTGACAGCACCCAGCTTCAGCTGGTCGCCGAGGTCGCCCGCAGCTACGCCGACCTGCGCGCGGCACAAGCCCGCGAACAGGCGTTAGCTGCCGCCGCGGACGCTCGCGGCGAGAGTGCCCGCCTTACCGAACTGCGCTTCCGCGCCGGGGAGAGTTCGCGGCTTGAAGCGAACCAGGCCGAGCAGCTCGCCGCCGACGCACGCGCCGCGCTGAGCGAGCCGCGCGCCGCGGCCACGGCGGCCATCTACCGCCTCGGCCTGCTCACTGCCCGCGCGCCCGGGGCGTGGCTGCCGGCGCTGGCGCCGCGCGCTGCACTGCCCAGCCCGCCCGCGCTGGTGCCCGCCGGGGTTCGATCCGAACTGCTGCAGCGGCGGCCTGACGTCCAGGCCGCCGAGGCCGAGCTCGCCGCCGCTACCGCCGATGTCGGCGTGGCGACCGCCGACCTGTACCCGCGGTTTTCGCTGGCGGGCAGCATCGGGCAGCAGGCGCGGCACGTCGGCGATCTCCCGAGCGGCGGCAGCACCCGCTTCAGCATCGGCCCGAGCTTCAGCTGGCCGATCTTCAACTTCGGCCGGATCCGCGCCCAGATCCGCGCCGCCAAGGCGCGCGCGGATGGCGCCGGTGCGCGATACGAGCGGGCGGTGCTAACCGCGCTCAACGACAGCGAGACCGCCGCCAATCGCTATGCCAACACCCGTACAGCCGAGGAGCAACGGACCGCCGCGGTTGCCCGCGCGCGGGGAGCCGCCGACCTCGCTGCGTTGCGGTTCCGCCGCGGCGAAGACGATCGTCTCCGCCTGCTTGACGCCCAGGCCACGCTCAGCGCCGAGGAACTGCAGCTGGCTTCAGCAAAGGCAGACGTGCTGACCGCTTGGATTGCGTTCAACAAGGCTCTCGGGGGAGGGGCGCTAAAGTAAATCAATCTCCCAATCGGGATGCAGAGGTCGGCTTTTGCCAGATTGCGCCCGAAAGCTGCCATTCCGCTTCCCACCACGGATGGACGATCCGTCGACTTCTCCGATTCAGCTTCAGCAAGTCGTCACTTGCAGACTGGTCGCGAGGGCTTTGGCCTAGCTCACAGACGCGGGTCGACGGGCTCGCTCTCCATTGCCAGCACACCGAATACGCATTGATGCACCCGCGTGAGCGGAGAGTGTTCGACGAAACGGTGCAGCGCCTCTAACCCAAGGGCGAATTCTCGCAGCGCCATTGACCGTTTCTGACCGAGGCCACGCTTCTTCAGGCGGAGCAGGTTCTCGGGCCGGTCGTAATCGGGTCCGTAGATGATCCTGAGATACTCCCGGCCGCGAGACTTGATGGCGGGCTGAAGTAAACCTTTCTGTCCCCGGGTGACGAAGTCCAATGGCTTCACGACCATGCCTTCGCCGCCTGCCTCGGTCATCTGCTCCCACCAGGCAATTGCATCCGCAGTTGAGCGGGCGTCATCAAGATCGATGCGCCGATACTCGGTCGCAAGCAGCAAAGCGGGATCAGCAGTGGACAGCCGGTGCGCCGCCGCCATGTGCCACAAGTGGTTCTTGTCGGAGTGCGCAGAACCCTCGCTGGCTAGCAGGTGGAAGGGCGCGATCTTCAGGTCGTCGATGCCAGCGAACGGAGCAACATAGCGGTTGTAGGCCGCACGGAACCGCACGGCGTCGTTGAGCCGCGCGGAAGCAGCCTCGGCCAGATCGTCGACCGCCACTCCGCGCGACCGTGCGGACGAAAGCGCCTGTGAAAGCGCATCCAGGCCAGTGATTGCTGCGGCTCCAACTGCCGCATACTGACCACGCACCAAGGCGCCGGCCTTCATGCTCCAGGGCAGAATTTCCGCGTCCCACAACACCCAGTCAGTGGAGAGCTCCGACCACAGCCCCGATTCCTCAATTGCCGCATCCACTCGATGGAGCACTGCGGCCTCGAGCTCCGCATCGTTGAAGAAGCGTCGACCTGTCCGAGTAATTATCACGCCACGGCTGCCATCATGCACGCCGAAGCGCCTCGCGGCGGCCTCCTGCGTACGCGCCAGCAGAATAAGGCCGCGCGATCCCATGTGCTTCTCTTCAGCAATGAGCGTTCTCACGCCCTTGCTGCCGTAATAGGCGAACGCCTCTTCCGGCCGCTCCAGCCACCCGTCCATGGCGCTGGTCTCAGCCGGCGACATGGTTGGCGGGAGGTAGATCAGCCATCGAGGGTCAACGGCATGGCGGCTCATCACTTCCAGTGCCGCCGCCGCATTCTCCTCCCGCACCGTCACCATGCCGTAGGTACGAGTCTCGATCACCTGCTTGCCGAGCACGTCGGCCAGGTTCAGCTGGAGCGGATGCGTGTCGCCTGTGTCCGCCGGTGGTGCTGCGAGCGGGCGGATGGGCTCGTAGTAGGTCTTGGCCGCCGGGACTGAGACAAGCTCCAGCTCAGGGTAGCGCAGCGCCGTCAGCTTGCCACCGAACACGCAGCCGGTGTCGATGCATAGCGTGCCGTTGACCCAGTTGGCCTCAAGCACCGGGGTGTGGCCGTAGATCACCTTGGCCTTGCCTTTGTAATCGGCCGCCCAGTCCCAGCGCACTGGCAGGCCGAACTCGTCGATCTCGCCCGTGGTCTCGCCATACATGCAGAAGGATCGAATGGCGCCTGATGCGCGGCCCTGCATTTCTTCCTTCAGGCCGGCATGCGCAACGACGAGCTTGCCGCCATCTAGGACGTAGTGGCTGATCAACCCGTCAAGCCAGGATTGCAGGCTAGCGGTGAACTCTGGCGGCTCTGCGGCAAGCTGCTCGACGGTCTCGGCAAGGCCATGGCTCATCTTCACCTGCCGGCCGGCTAGATGGCGCTTCAACTTGTCATCATGGTTGCCGACCACGGCCAGCGCATGGCCAGCTTCCACCATATGCTTTGCAATGCGCAGCACGTCTGGTGAGCGCGGTCCCCGGTCAACCAGGTCGCCGACGAACACCGCCCGTCGGCCGTCCGGCGGCGTGACAGTCACATCCTTGCCGCTCCAAGAGACGGCGTATCCGAGTTGCGACAGCAGACTCTCGAGCTCGTAACCGCAGCCGTGGACATCACCGATGATGTCGAAGGGGCCGGTAAGCTCCCTTCGGTCATTCCACAGCCGTGTGCGAGTGATCTCGACCGCATCGATGTCGTCGACGGAGCGAAGCCGGTGAACGTAACGCAGCCCCTCGCGGCTCATCCCGCCGATTGAGCGACGAAGGCTTTGCATCTGCCGCCGGACGGGACCCGCTCCGAACTGCCGATCGGGCCGCCGCGCATTTCGGCCGACGGCGATGTCCTCAGGTAGGTCGAAGACGATCGCCACCGCCAAGGCATGCCATTTGCGGGCTAGCGCAATCAGTCCTTTGCGCGCTTCGGGCTGAACGTTGGTGGCGTCGATGACGGTGAAGCGGCGACCTTTCAGGCGCTTCTCGACGAGATAGTGCAGGACGTCGAACGCATCGCTGGTGGCGGCTTGGTCCGTCTCATCGTCCGCAACCCACCCGCGCATCCGGTCCGAAGAGATCACCTCTGTCGGAAGGAAGTGCTTGGCGGCGAAGCTGGACTTGCCGGTGCCGGATGCTCCGACCAGCAGGACGAGGGCGAACTCGGGAATCTCGATCTTCATGCCGCAGCCCTCACATCCTCGGCTCGCGTGAAGATGGCGACCTGCGTCGGGTGCCCGTGAGCGGCGTCCTCGCTACCGATACCTTCGAAACGCACGCCATAGCCATGTGCCTGAGCGACGCTCTCGGCCCAGTGGCGGAACTCGGCGCGGGTCCACTCGAAGCGGTGATCGGGATGGCGCATGGCCTCCGGCTGCATGCCTTCGAACAGGGCGTTATACTCGCGGTTGGGCGTGGTGATAACGGCCATTCCCGGCCGTGCATGGCCGAACAGCGCCGCCTCGAACGCCGGAAGCCGCTCCGGGTCCATGTGCTCGATGACCTCAATCACTGCCGCTGCGTCGAAGCCAGTGAGCCGGTCGTCGCGGTAGACCAGAGATCCCTGCAGAAGCTGGATTCGCTGCCGCTTCATGTCGGGCATATGGTCCAGCTTCAGGCGATCGCCGGCGGCCGCCAGCACTCTCGGCGCGACTTCGACGCCAGTGATCTTCCTGAGGCCGGGGATCTTGATCAGCTCGCGCAGCAGCCGGCCCTCGCCGCAGCCAAGGTCGAGGATGCTATGGACGCCGCTTTCGCGGATCAGCTCCGACACATAGGTCATGCGCTGGTCGTTCAGCCGGATCGGCTTCTCGATCGCTTCCTCTTGCGCATCGCGCGACGAATGCTCCTCCGCCTCCTCGGCCTCAACGCGCTCGTCCAGCTGGGTCCGCGCCTGCCGCACCAGCGACTGCAGGCCCCGGAGGTAGCGGCGGACGATCAACTCCCGCTCCGGGTGCGTCTCAAGCCACCCTTCGCCCTTGCGGAGCAGCTTCTGCACCTCGTCTTCGCCCACATAGTAATGCTTTGAATTGTCGAGCACGGGAATGAGCACGAACATATGGGTGAGCAGCGCCGCCAACCGTTGCTTGCCGGCCAGCTTCAGCTGGACGTAGGGGCTGTCACCCCATTCCGGGTGTGCCGGATCGAGCGGGATGGCCGACAATTGGACGGAATAGCCAAGCGGCTCGAACAAGCGGGCGAGCAGATCGGCGGCTCCTCGAGCCGGCAAGGGTGTGAGTTCGATCTCCAGGGAGATTGCGACCTCGGCCAGCTCCTGTCGGTGCTTGGAGCGGCCACCCATTGCCGTATTGAGAAGCCGCCCAAGCGCGACCGACAGCAGGGAGGAAGCTACATAGGGCCGGTCGCTGACATACTGATCCTCGATCTTTGCCTTGCCGCGCACCAGCTCGACCGTATCGACCTCCAAGGTGATCGCAGCCGTGCAGCGTTCCTCCTTCGCCTCGGGGTAGAACAGGGTCGCGCGACCGAACGACAGCTCCACCGAATGCACGTTGTCCGGATGCTTCATCAACAGGAAGCCCAAGTCGGTCGCTGGCTGATGCGTCGTCGAAATGGTCAGCAGCATACGGAAACTCACTTACAAAAAAGCCCTCCCGGGAAGCGGAAGGGCTGTGGCGATGGTCGGAACGTCAGGTTCGACTAGGGCACAGCTCCGATAGGGGGTTCTGGCGCGTTGTTTGGGCGCGCGAAAGCAACGGCCGCTCTCGAGCGACGAAGAAAGGAGGCAATGGCGTGCGCTCGCATTTAGCCTTCATCGGCGGAGGTCTGACTTCGGTCAAGCTTTAGGTGTTTTCACTGGCTGTGAGTGCCAGCCGCGCTTCTAACCCCCACCTAAGCCATGGTTTGGTGAATCTCAGATGTTGTCGAAGCCCCGTCATGGCTGCAAGCTAGCTCCCAGCCGCACACGAACGAGTGTCGGCTATACGCCTGCGCTCACCCTCAAGCAGCCGTACGGCTTTCCACCACTTGTGGCCGTCTAAGACCGATTGGACTGAATGTCCGCTTTGGGTGGAAAGCGGACACTCACCGAACTAAGGTTTTGGCGTGGATGTCTCCATTATTTTGCTCTTGCCCTTCAGCGCCCTTGTCACTTTCACGACCTTGATTTGGGCTGATGCAGCGGGCGGGTCACGACCACGACTGATCTGGCCCTTCGCCTTCTCAATGCTCATTGGCGTTGGCCTTTTCATGGGTCTACCCGCGCCTTCGAACCCAGTCGTCTGGGTCGCTATGCTCGTCGTGACAGCCTGGTGGGCAGCTCTCGGCGCCATCATCGGAGCGCTGTTAGGCAAGCTAGCAAGTCGTGTGCTGCGCATCCGGCGGTAATGTCCGCAACGGGTGGAAAGCGGACATTCGCGTCAGCTTCAAACTCCGACCAACAACATGATCGTAAATGCCATGAAGAACGCTCCGAGCACGCCCCATACCAGACAGGCAGCGATCGTAAACCAGAAGGCCGTCGGGTTGGCAGCACGTTCGATCACGCGTGTCGACATCCTGTTGAGGGACAACGTCTTGCCAGTCCTGATGTCCCTAAGAGCACTGACACCGAGAAGTATGCCCGCCGCTCCCAGCCCGGCGAGCAGTAAGCCTTCAACGATGCCCCAAACGAAGCTCCAGATTGTGCTTAGCACCCATTTGCCCTCACAAGAGGTGCGGGTTTGCAGCAAGGCTCGAATGTCCGCAATGGGTGGAAAGCGGACGTTAGGCTTTCCGCCTAATCGCATCCCGATTGAAGGCTAACCATGCGATGGACGACATTGCCCCGCATGCCGCAGGAAGCGCGGAGTCCAGAAGAGGTGCGCGGTCAACTATCGGAAGGACAACCGCTACCCCAAGCAGCGCGCCCACCATCGGCAGAAGCACTCCATAAAGCGGTCGAGGCAGCGCCATGTCACAGAGGAGAAGGGCGACAGGTAGCAGAAGCGCCAATCCGACGATCTGAAATGGAAAAACGAAAAGAACCAAGACGGCCAGCCCGTCGAGTCTGAAATCACCGCCTACGTCTCTTCCCCACATGGTCCAGACAAGCAGAGCAACAGTGCCGAGGACCGTGCCTAATGCTAACGGACCAACGATGCGCCGCAGAGTCCAGTTCATGCCGCCAAGGTGCGCCAAGCTGTGCTTCTGCGCAATGACTGGCTGAACGAACGTCCGCTTGCGGGGCGTGCGCAAACCGGCTCTCTCGTCCGAGAAGGGCGCAAAGCAGACATTCGCGCCAACGCTGAACGAATGACCGAAGTTGGAGCGCCTGAACGAACGGCTGCTTTCGGAAGCGATGAACGCGTGGCCGATGCTTGGTTAGGCTGGCCGACCCTCAATCGACGGCGAAGGGCGCATAGCGGTCGTCTAAGCTAGTGGAGCCGACAACCGAGGTGCCGACCCCACCATCTGAGCTTACTTGCTGACCCAGTCGCGCCAACTCGCTTCCGCAGCAGCCAGCCCAGCGTCACTCGCCAGGTCCCGGTGAACGCCGAACCACCCGAAGCATGTCGTCCGCTTCATCAGCACCAGTCCGTGGACGTGCACCGAGTTATCGCTCCCCATCAAGAATGGAGCATGCAGGACGGCCAGGACCGGGACGCCGACACGTTCGACGAAGTGCTCCCGCATCCAGGACCGGGCCTGATGCCAAGGGGCATGCAGGTTCGTTGCCTCCGGGAACTGCAGCGTGATCTGCGCGAAGGCCGCATTCTCGTCCGCCGGGAGCTTCGACATGTAGCTCTCAGCCAAGAACAGTGGGTCGGCGTAGTCCTGCGGCACGTCGCCGCGCAACAGCACCTCCACCGCTGCCGCTTTGTCTTCTTCGGTCCCTTTATTTCCGGGCCGACACTTGGCCTCGAAGTGGGGAACGATGCTCTCGCGAGAACCTTCACCCTTCGACCAGTAGAACCTGGCCGTGGAGACCGGATCATCCGGCTGGTTGTGGTAGAAGGCCTTGAGCGGCCGCGTGATCAAAGCCGCGACTGAGGCGCTCTCCAGCGCCGACGACTTCCTCTTGCCGGGCATCAGAACCACCCCTGCACGGCGATCGAGAGATACTCTGCACCCGCCTTCAAGCCGCGATAGGCGTCGATCTCATCCTCGAACGGTGCTTCGGACCAAAGCTCGAGGCCAAGTCCATCGAGACGGATGAAGGTGCGCTCACCGCCGGTTGGCACCAGCCAGGCGCTGCCGAGCGGCTGCCGCATCCAAAGGCGATAGCCCAGGAACGGCCGCTCGACATGACGCAGCAGGACGTCAAAGGTCGCGTGCTTAGCCTCGTCGGCGGCCCGGACGATGATGGCGTCGCGATCCACCGCTTGGGCGATGTTGCCAACTTCGCGGGTGATGAGCGGACGGCAGCAGCGGGTGCCGGCAAGGACGATATCGGCCCCAGGCACCACCATGGAGTGCAAAAGAGCCGGATGCCAATGCTGGGGCTCCTGGTCGATGAAGCCATCGAGGATGGTCCCCATGGCCAGCATCAGGCGGCGGATTTGTACTGGGGGCTCGGGGATGGGGTCCAGCTCAATGCCGGGGTGGGGGACGGGTGCAGTCTTCATGTATTCAGTCTCTCTTGAGCGTTGGTGACTTCGATCGAACCTTCGAGTTTTCATCTTTTCGGGTTCAATCACTCTCCCCTTCACTCTCATTGGAGCCGTCCTCCGCGCGGCTGCCTTCCACCTTCACGCCCTCCAAAGAAGGGCGGCGCTCGCGCGATAATCTGCTGGATCTTCTCACTCGCGCCGTCGGGTCGCACCTGCAGGACGGCGACGCACTCGGCGACTTGGGCATCGTTCGGGATCAGGCTGGACGGGCTCTCCCACCACCTGCCGAGCAGATGCCAGTTGAGCCGGGCTGGCGGCCAAGTGGCCACTTCGCGGCGGGTGGGAACGTAGCCACCATCCCTGATCAGACCTTCGTGAGCCCTGAGTTCGGCAAGGAACTGTTCCTTCGTGAAGCCGAAGCGATACTCGTCTTCGGGCTGCTCTTCAGACATTTCATTCTCCTTGGTGTGATCACCAAGGCGCCCCTCCCTCTCTCGTTGCGCTCCGGCGGGCGTCCATGCTCTATGGCGGCATGGACGAGGGGCGTGGCGTAGAGCGTTTCATTGCGGCGTGGCGGGACACGGGCGGGTCTGAGCTCGCCAACACACAGAGCTTCATCAGCGGGCTATGCGGTCTCCTCGGTGTCGAGCCGCCGCTCGGCAGCCGTACCGACGATCAGCACAACGACTACGTCTTCGAGCGCCGGGTCTTTCAAGATAATGGCGACGGCTCGACCAGCTTCGGCCGGATCGACTGCTACAAGCGAGATTGCTTCATCCTTGAGGCCAAGCAGGGAAGCGAGGCCGACCGAGCGGCCGCCGAACGCGGCGAGGACGACCTCGACCTTTTCGGTCAGACCGCTTCGACCCGCATGAAGCGCGGCACCGCCCGCCGGGGTACGCCAGGCTGGGCCAAGGCCATGCTCCAGGCCAAGGGTCAGGCCGAACGTTACGCCAAGGCCCTCCCGGTCGAGCATGGCTGGCCGCCGTTCCTGCTGGTTGTAGACGTCGGATACTGCATCGAGGTCTATGCGGACTTCACTGGCACCGGCCGCGCCTACGCCCAGTTCCCGGACCGGGCCCGCTACCGGATCATGCTCGAGGACCTTGCCGACGAGGAGGTCCGCGACCGCCTCCGGGCAATCTGGACCGACCCCAAGAGCCTTGACCCCGCCGCCCGAGCCGCCCGTGTCACCCGCGACATAGCCGACCTGCTCGCCACGGTCGCTCGTCGCATCGAGAAGCGCGGCTTCAACGCCGAGGCGACTAGCGGCTTCCTCATGCGCGTCCTCTTCACCATGTTTGCAGAGGATAGCGGCCTAATTCCCGAAGGCAGTTTCACCAACCTACTCAAAAACCAGCGCGCCCACCCCGAGCATCTTCAGCAGCAGTTGACGGCGCTCTGGACCGCCATGGACGCTGGCGACTTCTCGCCCGCGCTCGGCGTCCCACTGAAGAAGTTCAACGGCTACCTTTTCAAAGACCGCACGGCCATTCCGCTCGACACCGAGGAGCTGGACGTCCTCATCAAGGCGGCCGAGCACACCTGGACCGACGTTGAGCCAGCGATCTTCGGCACCCTGCTCGAACGGGCGCTCAATCCCAAGGAGCGGGCCAAGCTCGGCGCCCACTACACGCCCCGGGCCTATGTGGAGCGGCTGATCGGGCCGACCATCATGGAGCCACTCCGGGCCGACTGGGATGGAGTTCGGGGTGCCACCGCCCCCCTCATCGAGGAAGGCAAGGTCGACGAGGCCCGCACCTTCGTCCAGGCCTTCCACTCCAAGCTCGCCCAGACCAAAGTGCTGGACCCCGCCTGCGGCACCGGCAACTTCCTCTATGTCGCCATGGCCCGCATGAAGGAGCTGGAGGGCGAGGTCCTCGACCTTTTGGTCGAGCTTGGCGACGACCAATATGTCGCCGAAATCACCGGCCACACCATCACGCCCGAGAACTTTCTGGGCATCGAGATCAACCCGCGCGCGGCCGCCATCGCCCAGCTGGTGCTGTGGATCGGCTACCTCCAGTGGCACTTCCGCGTGAACGGCCACGACCGGCCCCCGCCCGAGCCCATCCTCCGCGACATCCGGACCATCGAGAACCGCGATGCCTTGATCGCGTGGGACGAGCGCGTGCTTGAGCGCGACGATTACGGCCAACCAGTCACCCGCTGGGATGGCGAGACCATGAAGGTGAATCCTGTCACGGGTCGGGATGTGCCCGACGAGACCGCGCGGGTGGAGGTTTATCGCTTCTTGAATTCGCGCCCAGCGGTGTGGCCTCAAGCTGATTTCATCGTTGGCAACCCACCGTTTATTGGCGCGAAGTACCTGCGTGATCGATTAGGAGAGGGCTACTTCGATGCACTCTTCCGCACGACGAGCGTTCCCGAAAGCGCCGACTTCGTGATGCACTGGTGGGACAAGGCAGCAACGGCCGTTCGACTCCATGGTGCCCGGCGATTTGGGTTCGTAACCACGAACTCCATCACGCAGATTTTCAGCAGACGAGTTATCGCGAAGCAATTAGACGCAAGAGACCGACTTAGCTTGGTCTTCGCCATACCCAACCATCCTTGGATCGACGAGAAGGACGGGGCCGCTGTTCGCATAGCCATGTCCGTTGGACACCTAGGCAAGCGGAGTGGCGCCCTGTTGTCTGTCGTTGATGAAACTCGCGCTCCGAATGAGATCCTATTCTCTAAGCGTTTCGGCGAGATAGGTAGTGATCTTCGAGTAGGGGCAAACGTGACTTCTGCCGTAACACTCCGCGCGAACGAGAGCCTATGCTCGCCAGGGGTGAAACTTCACGGGGACGGGTTCATCTTGCGCGCCGAGGAAGCGGCGCGGCTGCAACCAGTGGAGCCGGCGATCGCACACATCCGCACGGGTCCTGCGCTCGGAAACGGATTCATTTTCGAATACCGGCACGGGAGAGACCTAACGTCACGGCCGCGCGGAGTGAAGGTCATCGACCTATTCGGGCTTTCCGAGGCCGATGCCCGTGAAGCGTGTCCGGCTGTCTACCAGCATGTTCTTGCCACGGTTAAACCACATCGGGATCAGAACAATCGTTCAAGTTACCGAGAAAACTGGTGGCTTTACGGGGAGAGGCGTCCCGAACTCAGACGAGCTTTGTCTAAGCTGAAGCGCTACATCGCTACCCCGGTTACGGCTAAGCATCGCTTCTTCCAGTTTCTTGAATGCAATATCCTGCCCGATGACGCTCTCATCGTGGTCGCAAGTGAAGACGCACTCGTCTTAGGTGCATTGAGCAGTCGGACGCATTGCGTATGGGCTCTTGCCACGGGCGCTCGCATGGGCGTTGGAGACGATCCCCGCTACAACAAGTCGCGCTGCTTCGACCACTTCCCCTTCCCAGCCGATGTGCCGGAAACCCTCAAGGACCGCATCCGCACTGAAGCCGAAGCCCTCGACGCCCTCCGCAAGCGGGTCCTCGCCGAGAATGAAGACCTCACCCTCACCAAGCTCTACAATGTGCTGGAAGCGCTGCGGGAAGGGAAGGCAATCGATGCCAAAGAGCGCGACATTCACGATCGTGGGCTGGTGACACTCATCCGCCAACATCATGACGCCATCGATGTCCTGGTCGCCGAAGCCTATGGTTGGCCGGCCGACCTGCCGGACGAGGAGATCCTCACCCGTCTCGTTGCCCTCAACAAGGAGCGGGCGGCGGAGGAAGCTCGCGGGCTGGTTCGTTGGCTCAGGCCCGAGTATCAGGCGCCCGACTACCAGGCGCCAGTCGCCGGCACCCTCGACCTCGGTGAGGCCTCCGCGGCGCTGCCCGACAGCGTCATTCCCTGGCCCGGCACCCTCCCTGAGCAGGTCCGCGCCGTCCAGTCGATCGTCGCCTCCTCGCCAACGCCACTCGCGCCGCAGGACGTCGCCCGAGCGTTCAAGGGCAAGCGTGCCGCCACCGTCCGTCCGGTTCTCGACGCTCTCGCAAGCGTCGGCATGGCCCGCCGCCTCGGCAACGGCCGCTACGCCGCCTGACAACAACGAAGCGGGATCGCTGCCCGCTACAGCCCTTGAGCAGCAATCTCCTTCAGCTGCTCCTGCACCCTTCTGACCTCCTCGTAGGAGAGATCGTCTCCCGGCGAGCTCGTCACGGCGGGGGCTTCAAGCTTCTTCCTCACTGGTCGGTTCTTCAGCCGATCTCGTACTCGCCTTGTCATCTCGAGGAACTCGGTATCCCGCGAGGCGACTTTGGCTAGCTCGCGATCGTTGCCGGCCGGCGACAAGACGGCAAGAATTTCGGCGTCTCGATACGGCAGCGGCCCGTCACAACGACGTTCCAGCTCCACGGCCCAGTCGTCGATTCTCTTTTGGTGGCGCTGCTGCAGATACTCCTGCACGAGTGGATCGAGGTCGAGAATGGTGACCTCTTCCAGCCTGGGATCGTGGCGATCGGCAACAATCTGGAAGGGACCTGTCCTTCCGGTCAGCTGATTGTCACCTGCCGCTGCTCGTCGGCAGACGCGCAGGTCTGGGAGGTCATCCAGGGTTCGAAGAGCACGTCGGACCCGCAGCGCCTTCATTTCTTCGGGCGATCGTTGGCGCGGAGCGGGCACGGTCACGACCTCTGCTTCGCCGGTGAGTCCCGTCCCAGCGTCGACCTGCGTCGTCGGAGACTGGGGCACAGGAGCCTCAGCATCATAGATGACCGCGATGCCGAGAGCTTCAGCGCGCTGTGCCGCCAAGGTGATGAAGGCAGCTGGCCCCACCAGCCTCAACGTTCCCCACCTTTCCGCCGCAAGCGCAAGAGCCTCATCGACTGCGGCAACCTCGTCGGCGGCATGGACGATGATGAAGGCACGGTGGTCGGTGAAGAGCGTGCGACCATCTCGATCGACATACTCCGTGTGGTAGCGGTGAGCCTGCCTCCCGGATCGATCCGCCAGCTGCGTGCTGAACTCCTCACCTCCCGAGAGAGGAAGAATCAAGGACGGGGAACTGACTGGCGTTAGCAAGGCAGGCTCACCAGACTGCCGCCACTGATCCTCGTTCATGCGCTGACGCGTGCACCGGCTGATGGCCTCGGCGAAGGCCTTCTGGATGGCCTTGGTCGCGGTGAGCCCTTCCTGCTGCACGAGCGGCGCCAGCAGCTTCCGCTTGTTCGCAGGCATCTCGGCGACACGCGCCTTTAACCAGGCATCAACTGCATCGACTTCTTGGTCGCGCCTCTGACGAAGGTGGTCGAGCTGGTCCTGCACGCTGACCTTGTAAGCCTCATAGCTAGTATTCACCCGGGTCAGGTCGCGTTCGAACGGGCCGAGCCGCTTCTCCAGCTCCGGACGCGAAAGGCTGGAGTGGACTTCGGAAGCCTTGGCTGATTGCGTCTCGACGGCGATCCGAGCACCGCTTCCGGCCTTGTCATACGTTGCGTCTAGGGCCTTCAAGCGCTCGTGCAGGTCCGCCCAGCTGGACGCCTCTGCTGCCGCCTGGGCGAGGGCTCCGCGCGCGTCCTGAATAAGGGAAGGCAAACGCGTCCGCTTCTTGCCGAGAGCCTCCCACCACTTGGAGACAAACGTCCCATCAGCGTGGCGGACGAGGGCACCAGTCTCTACGTCGAAGATGGCACCCTCTTCAGCGCGGTAAAGGGCGTTAGGTTCGCGGATCCGATCCTGCCTCTCCTCGATGAGAGCAAGTCCCTGATGCAGATCGTCGATCAGCCAGTCGGTTCCTGCGGCTGAAGCCGTCGTAGGATCGACACGCAGGACCGCCAGGTGAAGATGCGGGTTCCTGGTGTTGGAGTGCTCGGCCCAGATTGTCTGGCATCGTTCGAGACGGAGAATGCCCAACATGATCGTGATTGCTTCTTCGCGCTGCTGCGGCGACCACGTTTCGCCTTCGTGAAGGCTCAGAATGATATGAACGACGTGGTTCTTGACGGTCGTCGCGCCTACCGCCGTGGCCAGCATCTCGGCCTGCCACTCGGCCAGATCACGGCCAAGCAGGTTTAGCTTGCCCGACGCCTCGACTTTCTCGCCCGGCTCGATGCCAGCATGCCGGACCGCAAGGGCGTAGTCAGTAATCGACAGGACATTCTCAGCCGCCACTGCAGCAAGTGCGTGCGGATCGGCGTCCACGACGTACCGGGTCAGCGCCAGGACTGAACTCTGCAGCCGGGCGACCCGCTGCTCGGTCGAGGGACGCTGATGCCGGTTCATCCTGATGATCTTGCCGATCATCAGACGAGCCTGTGCCGAACTGCCTTGGCAAGGACCGGGATCAACTCGCGGAGCGTCGCGTTCAGCTCGCCGCATTCCTCTCTTGCCTGAACAAGACCATGAATCTGGATCAAGCGGCGGAGCGCCGCGAGACCAACGTTTGAGACGACTGGCCTGCCCCGCAGGAGGAAGCGAATGTACTCGGACCTGTTCATCAGACTGGCCTCCGCAGCCCGGTCCAGTTCGCCTACTTCAACCCGCGGCAGGCGGAAGGTAACCTCCACCATGCTGGCGCTGTCGTCCTCAGAATTCTTCTTCAACTACTCTCTCCAATGCGAGAAGGTTCTCCGCCGAGCATCACGGCCGTATACGCGGCCCATCCTGCTCATTTTTTCATAAGTGGTTTGCCGGCGAGCGAAGCGGCAGCCGGCCTGCGGTTTGCCGGCGAGCGAAGCGGCAGCCGGCCTGCGGTTTGCCGGCGAGCGAAGCGGCAGCCGGCCTGCGGTTTGCCGGCGAGCGAAGCGGCAGCCGGCCTGCGGTTTGCCGGCGAGCGAAGCGGCAGCCGGCCTGCGGTTTGCCGGCGAGCGAAGCGGCAAAGGTGCGGTCAGGTCATCCGGCAGGTGGCCGAGCCATCCTCGACGCGCTCTCCGGCAGAGCTGCCGTCCAGCGGGCTCTGCAGCGGCGAGCAGGTAAGTGTAGCTGAAGCAGCGATCGGGGTGACAAAGTTCCCGATACGAAACCCACGAGACTAGCTTCTCACATCCGTGAGGCCGGCCAGCAAGATCAGAAACGTCCAGCCTACGAACGACCGGCAGCCGATGGCACAAGGTTTGTGCCTCCTCAGCCCACAACCGCCCTTGCGTGACTTGAGCAACGGGGCATGACGACTTGAGCGAGGCTGCCGCTAGAATATCGGACAACTTGGTGCCGCGCACCCTGCGATGCTCGACCCAAGTTAGCCAGAAGTCGCACGCTTCGACGCCGGCAGGGTGGCCACCACTCCTCGCCTGACCTGCTGCCGGCCGCACCGAACGGCGCGCGTCATTGACACCAATGTTTGCCGGGCAGGTAAGCGGCAAGAGTAAGGCCAGCCTTGAGCTTGATTGTGGCACTGTGACATGGGCCAGCGCGAGATTGCGCACAGCTTCAATCAAGATGCTGCTTCCAGCCTAACAGGCAGCAAAGACCCGGCAAACCTACCGAAGTGTTGCCGCTCAGAACCTCTCGAGCAAAGTGACGAGGAAGCACCTTCGCGCCGGTGGGTAGCGGGCTCTGCAAGCAAGAGAGTAGCCGATGAGGTGTGTCACGGAGGCCGGTGGGTACGAAGCTCCATTCCATCAGCGAAGCGCCGCCAAATGCGCCAGCGCAGGCATCAAGAAGCCTGCGAGTGCGGCCCACGTCAGCAAGGAAAGCCGGATTAGGTGATGATCCCCTCCCCCGCAGCACGTCATGTCTGGTCGCGTCAGCATCCCCGTCTTGAGGACGATTGCCATAGAAGCTGTGTCGAACATGCTCGTCGACAAGCAGAACGCGCAAGCTTACACAATAACAAAATATGCAAACATCGTCAAACATGCTCAACAGCGATCAATTCCGATCAAGTTCCGTCAAACGAAAGTATGCATGACGGTACTCTTTGCCTGACTTCGCCTGCGAAATACATCTTCTGACGGAGGTAGATCATGACGTCTGAAGAAAAGTGGCGGAGGCGGGCTGACGGATTGTTGGCTGCTGCTATTCGCAAGAAGCGTAGCCTTAACACAATCACAGGGAAGGTCGACGACCGTTTCCAGGAAATCCTGGCGGCTCGGCAGCGTGGCATGGCTTGGAAGGACATCGCGGCGGCAATCGAGGATGGCACCACGATCAAGGCCGATGCTGTCGAAAGCGCATTCAAGCGCATCTGCGAGGAGCGTAATGTCAATCCGCCTGGTAAAGGTGCCCGCAACTCGGCTTCGCGGGTCACCTGCTCAAACACCAAGACGATCGATAAGCCCAGCTTGTCCACTCTGGAGGTGAACAAGGGTGCGGCCGTGGACAACGATGACTCGGCTCCGAACGCCGGAGAAAACTCGAAGGGGGCTGACCTTTTCGGCAGCCGCTGGGTGGACGATGGTGAATGATACGAAGGGCTCTATTGTGAGCCACCGCCTCCCCGGCCTGTTTAAGGCTTGTGAGAGCCAGCCGATCGCTGAGGCCAGATGGCCCAACACCATCTACATCGTCACTACCAAGAAGGGAGGCGCTGGCAAGACCGAGACGACTGAGTGCCTCGAAGCTCTCAGCACGATGTCTGGCAAGCGGTGTCTGCTCGTCGACGTCGATGATGGCAACAGGGGGTTGGGACGCCGGGTCGGTCTGGATCGGGTGATCAAGGTATCGTGGGACGCACCCGTGAGCAATGCGCCCCATTGGGTTACGAAGCATGCACCGGCAGCCGACACCATGATCTTCGATCTCGGCGCCGGGATCGATAGTTCCGATCTGCCAATCACCGCATACCTCAGCTCAATCTGGCGCATGCTCGCAAATGGTGGTGCGCGAGTCATCATCTGCGCAGTTGTGTCGACCAACGCGCCAACCTCGAACTATATTGAGCGGCTCGGGAAGCGCTTCGAGACCTTGGGAGAGCTTCTGGTCGTCTGCAACAATCAGGACGGCTCGCAGGAATATCCTGCGGAGTTGGCAGATCTCGGCATGACGAAGGTTCACCTCGGGCAGGTTCCGAGTGGAATTCAGGCCGTTCGCCTGAGCCGTCGCGAGCTGTTGAGCACGGTCATCCAGAATCCAAGCGTTGGCTTCACTCTCGCCAGCGCTTGCATGGCGCAGCGCCTCCTGAAGTTCGCTCAGCAGAGCTTCTTCAAGGACTTCGTGACTATCGATGCGCTCGACAAGCTGGGCAGCATCTCGTCCGCTGCTCCTCGCCAGTGCGCCTACACCATCCTGAAGCGCGCGCAGGCTACTGACATGGCCATCAAGGAGAACGCGCGTCTGGCGGCTAGCATGAGCTCGCTTCTCGCTCCTGATCTCGACGATCAAGCGATCCTCGCTGCCGCCAAGTCGTACAGGTCTCAGTATCTTAGGTATCGCGAGGCGGCGATTACCACTTCGTAGTAGAGTGTTAACCATGGGGCATCAGGGCATTCCTTGAAGGGGATGCTCTCAGATGCGGCCGAAGTTCGTGAGTCAGTACAAAATCCACAAAGTTGAAGTGAATGAAAAGGCGGCAATGAGATCATTCCACCTAATCTTCGTTCGCGAGGCGGTCGATTGCGGCTGGGCAAAGGTGAAAGGCAGAGCCGCAAAGATCGAAAAGCGCCAGCAGGAGCGACTAGCTCACATCGAGGCTGCGGCTAGCGAGTTGCATGCGCCGGTCGCGTCAGCTTGCGAAGCCTACCTGCTCTCTAGTCGCACCAAGGTAGAAAGCAGGTCCCTGCCCGAGCTCCTTGATGACATCAAGGTGGCTGCCGGGAAGGCAGCGGATGCCATCGACATACTGGCTGCACAGCTTCTCCGTCAGTACCTCGAGTTGGAGGAGAGAGATGTGAAGAGCATGGATGCCACCCGTTACTTCTTGTTGCACTCTCTTGGCTTCGCACTGAATGCATCGTTCATCGACATCGTGAAATCTGACGTTTTCAGCGAGTTTGTATCGCCCGGACCAGTCATCCGAGCTTCAGGTGTGGAGCTGGAGCACGGCTTGGCTGGCTTGCGCTGGCTCTCCAGGGCGGCCGATAAACGGCTCAAGGAATACCGGTCGGAGTCCCTGCCTACGTCACTGGGGAATGCCCCAGTCGTCACGCCGAGGCTGGGTGATTATGCGAACCGCGAGGAGGATGATTTCATCAGCGACCTTGCCGTTCTGTTCGACTCCCATGTCGGTAAGGTCACCTGTCATCGTGGCAATCGTGCGAGCCATGGTACGCCGTCGGGCTTTGTGCGATTCGTGAATCGGATCTTTGACGAAGTCAAAGTGATTGCGGGTGCACGTGGAATTTCTATGCCCAAGCAAGAACGATCACCAGACAAGATCCATGCTGCTCTAAAGCGCACTGGCACGGCAGCTCATCTCTCAGCACGCTGCGGTGCGGTTTAAGCCGCGCAAGAAGTTAATCCCGCTGCGTCGAATGAAGTCCTCCAAACTCTTACTTGCCATTCATCACCACAAGGGGGAGGAAAGAATGGCATCTGTTCCAAAGTTCATCACGATCAAGACCGTGGCTGGGATCGCCAATGTCAGCCCGTCGACGGCAAGGCGTTACGCCAAGCGGGAGGATTTCCCGAAACCTCGCTACATCAGCCCCTCGCGGCCGATGTGGATCATGGACGAGGTCTTGGCCTGGTTCATGAACCGCCCGCACACCCGCATCTGGTAAGGCTCTGCATTAGAACGCCACCAACTCGACAGTTGGTGGCGTTCTTTTTTGTGCCTCGTGCGCACTAACTCGTTGATGTGCCCGTCACACTTTCCGCCTTCGCCGACCCTCTAAGAGCCTCGCCGCCGGGGGTGCATTCACCAACAACTTACCGGCCCAAATCTTTGACAGCTCGCGCCTCCGCTCAATGAAGCCAGCACGATTGTACTTGAGCTCACTGGCCGAGATACCGACCGGAAGATGCGCAAGCATGAGGTCAATGACCATGCGATCTTTATCTCGACCGTTGCTTAGCGCCCACTCATTCATAATCGTTGAGAAGGTGCTCCGCCAACCGTGAGGAACATGGCGGCCGCGGAAACCTTCTCGGAGGTAGAGGTAGCTAAGCGCGTTCTCGCTCATCGGGTCCTTGGTCGACCTAGCTCCCGGAAAAACGTAGTCGCTCCCGCTGTTCAGTGCGTAGCTCGCCCTGAGAACGTCGACAGCTTCACTTACGAGCGGCACCGGGTGGTCGAACTCGTCACTGGCCTGCAACGACAGCTCCTGCTTCATCTTCGCAGCTGGTACCCACCAGATGGCCTCGGGACATTCATCGACGCCCTCAAAGTCGATGTGGTGCAGTTCCTCCCAACGCATCCACCGGATCATGCCTGGTCTCTGCGCTGTGATGCTGAGGTAACGAGATGCAAGCTTGATCGTTGGCGTGACTTCGGCTTCGTCGGACGCCTGAAGCACCTTTCTTGCGTCCTCGATCTTCTTTACAGCTGGCCAACGCTTTCCGGCTGGCTTCGCTTGCAGTGCTTTGTTGAGGGTCGCCGCCGGGTCGTTCATCGAACGGCCGGCCGCGATACCGTAGACGAAGATGGCCGAGATCCGCTGACGGAGCCGATGAGCCGTCTCGACAGCTCCTCTGCCCTGCACCTTCTTTAAGATTGCGAGCACGATCGGCGAGTTGATGATCCCCACTGACAAGGGGCCAAGGTCGGGAAAAACGTCCCGTTCAAGGCTATGCAGAACGTCATCGGCGTGAACGCTGGTCCAACGCGGCTTCTGATCCTTGAACCAGTCACGCGCCAGCGTCTCGAAAGTGTCGGAAGCGGCGACGCTTGCCCTGAGGGCACGGGCGGCCGCTTCTACGCCCGGATCGATGCCATCGGCAAGTAGGCGCTTGTCCTCATCCCGGAGCGCTCGGGCTTCCTTAAGTCCGATCAGGGGATAGGCGCCGTACAGCCGCTGGCGTTCCTTGCCCGCGAACCTGTACTTCAGGCGCCAGGACTTGTGGCCTGTCGGCGAGACAAACAGGAAGAGGCCGCCACTATCGAACAGCTTCTGTGGTTTCGACTTCGGCTTGGCGCCTTTGCACTGAGCATCGTTAAGCAATTTCATCCCCCCTGCAACTTTTCACTTAGTCACAGGAGAGAACTTCAGGACATCCGTCGGTCACAGTTGCACATGTATGCTTAGAGGAGGTCGCTCTTGCCCCAGATTGGCCCGTTCAATCTCTGAATCACTGCTGCCGCTCGGAAAGCTGCGATGCCCCCAAAAATGGGCGTCAGTCCCCCCAACGATGCCCCTCAGTCGATGACCACAAACGATCACGGATTGTGAGGTTTGACCAAGCATTTGCGCCTGAGCCCCTGACGAACAGAGGCGAGTGGCCATAGATGGACCGACCTACATCGGGTAAGTGGCGGAGAGGGTGGGATTCGAACCCACGGTACGGTTGCCCGCACGCCGCATTTCGAGTGCGGTGCTTTCGACCACTCAGCCACCTCTCCGCAGATCAAAAGAAAGCGCTGCCCAGTGGGTCGCGGGCGGGCCTCTAGCAACAGCTTGCGCCCTTGCCTAGCCCGCAGGCCAGCTAGGAAACAGGCTGCCCTTCTTTCACCTTCACTCCATGTCCTCACTCATCATCGGCGCTTCCGGCGGCATCGGCGCCGGCCTCGCCTCCGTGTTGCGCACCAAGGGGCCGGTTAAGACCCTGTCACGCGCAGCCGGCGAGATCGATCTCTCCGATCAGGCCAGCATTGCCGACTCGGCGGCGCGACTGCGCGCGGAAGCACCATTTACGCGAATCATTGTCGCGACCGGCTTGCTGCACGGTGATGGCGTCGCTCCCGAACGCTCCTTGCGCGAACTCGACGCCGAGCGGCTGGCCCACAGCTTCGCCGTCAACGCCATCGGCCCGGCCCTGTGCGCCCGCTTCTTCCTGCCCCTGCTCCGCGACGACGGCCGCTTCGCCGCTCTTTCGGCGCGGGTCGGAAGCATCTCGGACAATCGGCTAGGCGGCTGGTACGGCTATCGCGCGTCGAAGGCCGCGCTGAACCAGCTCATCCGCACCGCCGCCATTGAGCTTGCCCGCACCCGACCGCAGGCCGTCTGCGTCACCCTCCACCCAGGCACAGTGGACACGGACATGAGCCGTCCTTTCCAGCGCGGCGTCAGCCCCGAACGCCTGTTCACCCCGCGTGAGTCCGCCGAGCGGCTCGTCGCTGTCCTTGACGCGCTGAAACCGGAGGACAGCGGCCACTGCTTCGACTGGGCCGGCGCGCCCATTCCCTTCTAGCGCTTGTGCTGCGCGCTTCCTCCACTAGATTGCAGCCATGACGCCCGTCGAACGTTCCCTGGTCATGACTGTCGATCCTTCAGCCCCGGCGGTGGCTCGCGCCCGCTTCGGCATTGGCGAGGTGGTGCGGCATCGCCTGCTCGACTTCCGTGGCGTGATCTTCGACGTCGATCCCGTCTTCGCCAACAGCGAGGAATGGTATGAGGCCATCCCGGCCGAGATCAGGCCGCCCAAGAACCAGCCCTTCTATCATCTGCTCGCCGAAAATGCGGAAAGCAGTTACGTCGCCTACGTCAGCCAGCAGAACCTCATCCCGGACGACGAGGATGAGCCGATCGATCATCCCGCCATCGACGGTCTGTTCGACGGCTTCGAGCCGGGCCGCTACCGGCTCAAGCCGGAGCACCGCCACTAGACTCCCTGCAGTGTGACGCCATTGTTGCAGCGCAGCAACATGACCGGCCATTAGCGCGTCGCTAGTCACCCAAAGGCTTGTCATCGCAGCGAATTCGGCATTCGTTACTTCCGAAGCTCCGCCAGAGCTCGGGGGATTACCAATGACCGCATTCACCAAGGCCTTTCTTCTCGCGTCCTTGAGCAGCGTCGCCGTCGCGACCGCCGCCGGCGCGCAATCGACCAACCAGACCTCGCCCGCCGCGCAGGACGCCACCGGCGCCACGCAAGCTAATGACCAGCGGCCCGCCGGCGACCAGACGATCATCGTCACCGGTACACGCACGGCCAACCGCACGGTCGCGAACAGCCCGGTGCCGGTCGACGTCATCGGGTCTGACGCCATCATTCACACCGGCCAGACCGAAACCAACCGGATTCTCAATCAGCTGGTCCCCTCGTTCAACTTTCCCCAGCCGTCGATTGCCGACGGTTCCGACTCGCTCCGCCCAGCGACCCTGCGCGGCCTCGCCCCCGACCAGACGCTGGTGCTGGTGAACGGCAAGCGCCGTCACGTGGCCGCGCTGCTCAACATCAACGGCACCATCGGCCGCGGCAGCGCGGCGGTGGACCTGAACCTCATCCCGGGCATCGCCATCAGCCGCGTCGAGGTGCTGCGTGATGGCGCCGCGGCCCAATATGGCTCCGACGCCATCGCCGGCGTCATCAACATCCAGCTCAAGAGCGCCAATCATGGTGGTCGCGCCAGCCTGACCTACGGAGAATATTGGACCACGCTGAAGGACGTCGCCAACGTCACCAGCCTGCAGTCCAGCGCCGGCCAACCCGTGCTCGACACGGACCCGCGCTATTTCCTTGCCAATACGAATGGCGACCGGACCGCGCATGACGGCACCCAGGCGACGCTCGCCGCCAACCTCGGCCTGCCGCTGGGCAGCCGCGGGTTCGTCAACGTCTCAGGTGAGGTGCGCGTCCGCGATCGCACCAACCGCGCCGGCTATGATCTCCGCCCCAACTTCAATCGCGTCGGCACCGGCCCGTTCGACTCGCGCGAGCTGACCTTCAACCGGCTCCAGTTCCGCTTCGGTGACCCCGACACCACCGACTACACCTTGTTCGTCAACTCCGGCTACGACATCACGCCGGACTGGCAGCTCTATGCGTTCGGCTCCTACGGTCACCGCAACGCCACCAGCGCGGCCAACTGGCGGCAGCAGTCGGCCACCGCCAACCGCGACTTCTCGACCCTGACGCCGGCCACCGCGCCGACCTCGGCCAATTTCGTGCCGCTGACCGACATCGGCTTCCTGCCACTGATCGCGACCAAGCTTCGGGATTATTCGGCGATCGGCGGCCTGCGCGGCAAGCTGGCCGGGTTCAAGGCCGACTTCTCGATCGGTCGCGGCTTCGACAAGTTCGATTATGACGTGAACAACACGCTGAACACGTCCTACGGCCCGGCCAGCCCGCGCAACTTCGATGCCGGCGGGCTTCGCTACGGCCAGTGGCTGGTCAACGCCGACTTCAGCCAGGACTTCAGCGTCGGCTTCGCCAAGCCGCTGACCCTGGCCTTCGGTGCCGAGCACCGCCGCGAGCGCTTCCAGATCCGCCCCGGCCAGCTCGAGTCCTACGCGGTCGGCCCGCTGTTCCGCGCCGCCTTTGCGACCACGTCCGCCAATTGCGCAACGCAGGGCGGTGTCTACGACACGACCACCGGTGTCTGCAGCTTCCCGGGCCGGCAGGCTCCCGCCGGCGCGCAAGGCTTCCCCGGCATTCCCGCGAGCAGCGCCACGGACGCCAAGCGGCACAGCTGGGCGGCTTATGCCGAGGTCGACACCGACCCGCTGCCGAACGTCACCACCACCATCGCTGGCCGGTTCGAGCATTTCTCCGACTTCGGCTCGACCGTGAACGGCAAGTTCGCCGCGCGCTGGGAGTTCATCCCCCACTATGCGATCCGTGGAGCCATCTCGAACGGCTTCCGTGCGCCGTCGCTGCACCAGCAGTACTTCACCACCACCTCGACCAACTTCATCGGGGGCGTTCCGGTCGACATCGCCACGCTGTCGGTCGGCGCACCGGCCGCTGTCGCGCTGGGCGCCAAGCCGCTCAAGCCTGAAAAGTCGGTCAACCTGAGCTTCGGTGCCACTGCCAACCCCTTCCGCGGCCTGACGCTCACCGCCGATTATTACCACATCAAGATCAAGGACCGGATCGTCCTCACCGAGACGCTGGGCAACGGCGGCACCGGCAACACCGCCACGGTGCAGAGCCAGGTCACCACCCTCCTCCAGACCCTCGGCTTCCCGACGGTCGCCGCTGCCCGCTTCTTTGTGAACGGCATCGACACCACCACCAAGGGCATCGACCTGGTGGGCGCCTACAACTGGCGGATGGGCGATTTCGGCAAGTGGACGGTGACCGCCGCCTACAACCGTAACAAGACCAGCATCGACAAGCGTCTGGCCGCGCCCGGTGCGCTGGCGCAGATTCCGAACATCGTGCTGTTCGGCCGGGTCGAGGGACTTCGCTTCACCGAGGGGCAGCCCAAGGACAAGATCGTGCTCAGCGCCGATGGCGATCTCGGTCCGGTCGGCATCACCGCCCGCACCACCCGCTACGGCCGAGTGGTCTCGCCCGGTTCCGCCAACCCGATCAGCGATCCCACCAGCCTCACCGCCTTCGGGCCCGACGACATCTTCCTTGGCCGCAAGTGGGTGACGGATGCCGAAATCCGCTGGAAGCCCGGCAAGGGCGGCAAGGGCGTGGAGTTCGCGCTTGGCGCCAACAACCTGTTCGACGTCTATCCGGACCGCTCGCCGTTCGGGCTGCGGCCGGCCAGCGTGACGGGTTCCTACCCGGCGAACCAGGAGTATATCCCTTACTCCATCTTCTCGCCGTTCGGCTTCAATGGCCGGTTCGTCTACGCCCGGGTGTCGGCCGACTTCTAAAGCGTCGTTCGGGAGGGCCGGCGCGGTTGACACCCGCCCGGCCCTCCCTTAGGCGGCACGCTTTCCGCGCGAGGGGTTTCCCTTGGGCTTCACGGCGCGCGGAAGCGAGATTCGAGACAGAAAAGAGAAGAGCCAATGTTCGCAATCGTGCGCACGGGCGGCAAGCAATATCGCGTCGCCCCCGGAGACAAGATCGTCGTCGAGAAGCTGGACGGCAATGCCGGTGACAGCATCACCCTCTCCGATGTGCTGCTCGCCGGTGACGGCTCTGACCTCAAGAGCGTCGATGGCCTGACCGTCGCCGCCGAGATCGTGGCCCAGGCCAAGGGTGAGAAGGTCGTCGTCTTCAAGAAGCGCCGCCGTCACAATTATCGCCGCAAGAAGGGCCATCGTCAGCAGCACACCATCCTGCGCATCACCGCGGTGGGCGACCAGAAGGCTGAGAAGAGCGCGCCGAAGAAGGCCGCGGCTGCTCCGACCGCTGCCGCTCCAGCCACTGGTGCCGGGGAAGCCACTCCGGCCAAGGCGCCGCGCAAGTCCAAGGCCGCCAGCAACCCGGCGCCCGAAGATGCAGTGAGCAACGAGGGCGTCGCTCCGGCCGACGCGGGCACCGAGGCGACGCATGAAGTGTCGACTCAGGATGCTGCACCTGCTAAGAAATCCAAGAAGGCCCCTGCGGCCAACCCGACCGAAGAGAAGTAATTCGTCATGGCACATAAAAAGGCTGGCGGCTCGTCACGGAACGGCCGCGACTCACAGAGCAAGCGCCTCGGCGTGAAGAA